>NZ_JBHWUO010000028.1:91469-91578 GCF_042736975.1 Streptomyces sp. NPDC059989 | reverse complement strand
GCCCGTGGAACCGCAGCCAGTGAAGCCACAGCCGGTGAAACCGCAGCCGGTGAAACCGCAGCCAGTGGAACCGCCGAAGGACGAGCACCCACCACAGCCCGTGGAACCA
>NZ_JBHWUO010000028.1:0-91370 GCF_042736975.1 Streptomyces sp. NPDC059989 | reverse complement strand
CCGCAGCCGGTGAAACCGCAGCCAGTGGAACCGCCGAAGGACGAGCACCCACCACAGCCCGTGGAACCACAGCCAGTGAAGCCACAGCCGGTGAAGCCACAGCCGGTGAAGCCACAGCCGGTGAAACCGCAGCCGGTGAAACCGCAGCCAGTGGAACCGCCGAAGGACGAGCACCCACCACAGCCCGTGGAACCACAGCCAGTGAAGCCACAGCCGGTGAAACCGCAGCCGGTGAAACCGCAGCCAGTGGAACCGCCGAAGGATGAGCACCCACCACAGCCAGTGAAGCCACAGCCGGTGAAACCACAGCCGGTGAAGCCACAGCCGGTGAAACCGCAGCCAGTGGAACCGCCGAAGGACGAGCACCCACCACAGCCCGTGGAACCGCAGCCCAAGCTGCAGGATCAGCCCATCAAGCCGCCGCAAGTGCTGCAGGACCAACCTGTCAAACCGCCGCCAGGATGGCCCAAGCTGCAGGACCAGCCCATTAAGCCGCCGCAAATGCTGCAGGACCAACCCGTCAAACCGCCGCCAGGATGGCCAAAGTTGCCCCAATCGACCAAGCAACCGCCGAACGACGCGAAATGTCCGGATTCGTTCTTGATCGCGGCTCGCGGCTCGGGGGAGAACCCTGTCGACGCACCCAACAACCTCAACAGAAAGGGAGAGAAGTCAGCGCTGTCTGTGATGTATGACCAACTGAACAGCCCAAAGGGCACTACTGGCGTCCATGGTTCGGACTACCCAGCCAAAAAGGCTCTGGTGTTCGCCACAGAGTCCAATCTCTTCAGTAAGAGTTTGTCGCCATCCGCCAAAGACGCTGCCAAGAAGCTCGTGAAAGTCCTGAGGGCCCAGGTGGAAGCATGCGAAGGGCAGAAGATCTATCTGGCCGGTTACTCGCAAGGGGCGGCCATAATTCGGGAAGTCCTGAACTCGGCCCCAGAGCTTCATGACAGTATCAGCGGGATCGTGTTGTTCGGGGACGCCGTTCTCTTCGGCAAGAAATTGCCCAGCGGGCTGGAGCATAAAACACTAAATATCTGTGTGGCAGGCGACCCCGTGTGTGTTGTCGCTCCCGAAAATTGGAACAGCTGTTTGGCATATTCACCCAGCTGCCCGCACTTCAGCTATGCCACCAAACCTGAGGATGGACCAAGTCAGGCGAGCGTCGCTGCGGCCCTCATCACCTGTGAGCCCTGTCGGCTACCAATTACGCCCGGGGCGAGTGCCCCCCGGCTCGGGCCTAGGGGATGAAACACGAGAATGCTCAAGCTAAAACAGCGGCGGAAAATGGAGCGGATCCTTGCCGAAGAATCATGCCGACCCTGCGTAATAGGCCAGGTCGTACCCGATCCGTACCAGCCACGGCCCCGAGAACATGGCCACCCTGCGCGACCCGGCGATCAACGCCCTCCGCGCCGCCGGGCACCCCAACATCGCCGCCGGCCTGCGCCACACCTCCTACGAGCCCTTCACCCGCCCGCTCGACCCAGCTCGAAGCGCCCGCGAAGTAAGCGAACCCGAGCAAGATCAATCTCACCGGGATTTCCTGTATCCCAGCTACTCACACCCGGAGTTCGGCGACGCCGGTTGGAACGGTGCGTTGAGCTTGGTCTCGCGGCGGCTGAGCTCGGCCGCCGACAGGTGGGCGGGGGATGCGCTTGTCACGTCGGAGACCGCCAGATAGAGCTCGAAATCCCTGGTGCTGCCCGCGGGCGGAGGGACGACCAGGGGCGGCTCCTGGTGGGTTCCGGTCGCGCAGGCGGCGAGCTGCAGCCGGGGGAGGAAGGCGTGGAGGGTGTTGATCCAGTCGGCTTCCGCGAGCTCGCGGCCGGGCTCGTCGTCGCCGGCGTATGTGCGCATCCACCCCGCGTAAAGGGCGGTGAGGTGTTCGACGACCGCGGCGTGCCGGTACCAGCAGTGCGTGATCGTGTTGTGGAGTTCGAAGGCCCTGCGGAGCCAGTCGACCCATCCGGCGAGCTCGCGCATGCGGGTCCGCCGCTCCGCCGGGTCCATGGCCGCCCACACCCAGCGCTGGGGTTCGGGGCTCTGGGCAGGGCCTGGTGGCATCGGCCAGAAGTCGGCGGGGTTCAGCGGGTCGGGCACAGGCGCCTCCTGGCGTCGTCGTCGGCTACTTCTTGGCGGTGCCGGGCTTGGGCTCCGCGAGGAGTTTCCTGAGGTCCTTGTCGCGGAAGGTAAGGCGCATCTTCACCTTGATCGGCGGCAGGTTGGTGTACTGGGCGATCGCGGTGAAGTCGGGGAGCTGCTGGAGGGAGTGGACGGGGGCCAGGTCGGTCTCGGTGGCCTGGGTGTTCGTGGAGTGCTCGCCGCGGGATCGGCCGTGGCTGGTCTTCATGACCTCGGTGCGCCCGTAGAGGCCGGAGAAGTAGCGCAGGGTCTCCAGGTCGCCGCAGCCGGGGAGCAGCATGCGCAGGCCGCTCGCGGACAGGACGGTGTTGGCCTTCTGGGCGCCGAGGGATTCCCGGAGCTGGGACAGGTCGTGCCACACCGTGAGGAGGGTGATGCCCATGCCGCGGCCGGTGGTGAGGATGTTGGGCAGGCGCGGGTAGCGGAGCATGTTGCCGGCCTCGTCGACGAGGATGCCGACGCTGGGGCTGATGGGCTTGCCGGTCGAGTTGTAGCGGGATTCCGCGGCGTGGATGGCTCCGGCGATCAGGGAGCTGATGAGCGGGGCGAAGCGGTCCGCGTCGGCCTCGGAGGCGATGACGCAGATGGTGCCGCGCCGGTCGAGCCATTCCTCGAAGGTGAAGTCGGAGCGGGCGCAGGTCTCGCGGACCTCCTCGTCGGCGAAGACGCGGGCCAGGACGTTGAGGCTGAACTGGATGGAGCCGACTCCGTCCTCGTGGAGGCGCAGCCAGGGGGAGGCGTAGTCGTCGGCGACGTCGGTGTAGCCGTGGGTCAGGAGTACGGCGCGGACGTGGTCGACCGCGTCTTTGCCGAGGCCGATCCAGCGCCGCATGTCGGAGACCCCGCCGCCGGAGAGGTGGGCGGCCAGCAGGATGCCCTTGAGGACGCTCTTGGCCTGGCTCACCCAGGGGGCGGCCCGCTTCTCGTCGCCGGAGGGGGAGGCCTCGGCCAGCCAGGCCGCCATCCGGTCCGCGGCCTTGGCGTCGGTGCAGTACTCGACCGGCGACCAGTGGTCGCAGGGGCGGCCGGGGATGCCGGCCGGGGCGATGGCCCAGACGGGGCCGAACGAGCGGCGGCGGGCATGGATGACGTCCAGGTCGGCGGCCTTGGTGGTGGTCACCACCAAGGGGCCCTGCCATTCGGCGGCGTTGGGGAGGACCAGCCCGGTCGTCTTGGACGATCCCGGTACGCCGAACACGGTCGCGGAGATGTGGGGCTGGGCGGCCACGATCTGCTTCGTGCGCAGGCCGCGGCCGGCCGTGACGCGGTTGACCCGCCTGGTCGGGTCGTTGTGCGCGGACATCCTCCGCTCGGTCTTCGCGCCGCCCCACTGGGCGCCGCCGGAGCTCCCGCCGAAGGACACCGCGCCGGCGACCTTGACGAGGACGGCGCCCAGCGTGAGTACGAGGACGGCGGTGAGCGCGTAGAACAGCCAGGCGGGCGGGGCCGGCCGGTAGACGGAGCCGGGGCCCTTGACCAGGGCGGAGACCACGGTAACGGGCACGCTGTCGGCGCTGCCGACCCAGCCGTTGCCGGACAGCAGCCCCGCGAGCGGTCCGGCGAGCAGGGCGGCGCCGCCGATCGTGACCGCCAGGCCCGCGCCGTACGCGGCGAGCAGGGTGTTGTCGTCGAGACCGGCGGCGGACGGCCCGGATCCGCGCGCGGCCATGTCATGCACCTACTGTCTTGGGTTCGTTCTGGTCAGAGGCGTTCCGATGACCTGGGAGGCCAGGTCGGACAGGGTTCACTCGAAGGCGCGAAGAATCCGCCGTTTCGTCGAGAATCCCGAAGCCTCGGCGATATCCCTGACGCATGCGCCCTTTTGGTGAACGGAGCGGCCGATGACGCTGGCCGTGGTCCGCAACCTGTCGTCCTCGCAGGCCCTGCGGACTCAGCAGGACGTCGAGGACTTCGAGCAGGAGATCGTCGATCAGTACGCGTTGTCGATGGCCGCGGCCGGGCTGACCGACGGACACATCACCACGTCCCGAGCGGCGGTCGTGGAGTTCGCCCGCTCGCTTCCCGGGCCGCTGTGGTCGGCGTCCTGCGATGACGCGGACAGGTTCCTCGTCGAGCTCCGCCGGTCCGGACGCTGCGGGAGCCACACGCTGGCCACCAAAACCACCTTGCTGGCACGGTTCTACGACTTCGTGATCGTGCGCTACCAGGGCGACATCCACGCTCTGACCGGCTGCGTGGTCGAGCAGCCGATCGACGAATACAACCGGCCCAAGGGCCCCGCCCGCGGTGAAGTGCGCGTTCCGCCGTCGGACGCTGAGGTGGACGCGTTGTTCGCCCAGTGGGGCCCGTCGATCGTCCAGGCCCGCAAGTACCTGCCCGCCGCGCGGGACTACTTCGCCGCGTCGCTGTGGCGCAGGCTGGGCCTGCGGATCAATGAGACGGCGATGCTCGACATCCGCGACTGGCGGCCGGACCTGGGAGAACTCGGCAAACTGCACGTCCGTCACGGCAAGGGGAGCCGGGGACGGGGCCCGAAGAGCCGCCTGGTGCCGGCCATCAACGGTGCCGACCAGCTCATCGACTGGTGGCTCGCTGAGGTCCGCCACCAGTACGGCAGTGACTGGAGTGACCCGGATGCCCCGTTGCTGCCGAGCGAGCGGCGAGATGCGGACCTCGGCCGCTGCATGAGGGTGGGGACCGATGCCCTTCGCAGTGGGCTCGCTGCGCAGACCGGACAGTGGCTGCCCGCCTGGTCCGGCCGTCTGACTCCGCATGTGCTGCGGCATTACTGTGCCTCCTCGCTCTATGGCGCTGGGATGGACCTCAAGGCCCTCCAAGAACTGCTCGGACACGAGTGGCTGTCCACCACGACCCGATACATCCACGTCCGAAACGACCACATCGAGCAGGCATGGGCGCAGGCCAACCGGCGCCTGGAGTCCCGCTTCGGGGGAGGTGTGTGAGGCCATGCTGTGGAACCTGCGGATGAGAGCCGCCGAGCGCGGCATCTGGAAGTCCACCGAGATGCGCCGGCTCCTGGCCGACGCAGGGCTGGAGATCAGCGCCGGGAAGATGTCGGCGCTGTGGACAGGCACCCCGACCACGATCCGCCTCGACGACCTGGAGGTCATCTGCTCGGTGCTGGACTGCGACCCGGCAACCCTGCTGATCTGCGAACCGGAGAAGGCCGCGGCCCGGCGCCCGCAGAAGGAACAGCAGACAGCCGTGGGGCAGGCCCCGGCGCAGGTGGTGGCACCGCGGTTCGGGCGCCACCGTTCGGCGCCGCCGCTGTGACCACTTCGCCACCTCGTTGCAACGCCTGCCAGGTCAACCGGGTCGCCTGGACGAAGCCCCGCGTCGATTTCTGCTACGACTGCCTGCCCGGCGGGCCGTTCCCGGCGCCTCCATGCCGCAACTGCGGGTCGGCCGACTACTTCAGCCAGGGCCAGTGCGGGACCTGCCACCCCGGCGCCCCGATGCACCCGTTCTCCTGCCGGGGCTGCCTGGCCTGGGGCGTCTCCCGCGTCCACAACTGGCGCTGCTGGAGTTGCCGCTGGTGGCAGAACCACTACCCGGTCGGCGAGTGCCTGTACTGCCATCGGACCACACGCGTCGGCGACTCGGGAGCGTGCAGGCTGTGCCTCGAACAGGCCCGCCGGCTCAAGGAGCCGGACCGTGCAGTCGACCTGGTCGGAGCCAACCGCTTCGGGCAGCAGCTCTACCTGGCCAACCTCCACGCCGTGCGGCGCGGGAAGCGAAGTGACTGGCTGGCCCACCAGCGCCGGCGGGCGCAGGCGCCACCACCGAGGTTCGCTCCTGTTCGTTGGCAGCAGCTGCTGCTGTTCCGGATGCCGCCCAATCACGCAGCCCTCAAGAACCGGGCGGCGGCCGCCGACTCCGAGATGGTCCGCTTCTGCGACGCGATCCTGCGCGACCACGCCGCCCGGCACGGCTGGAGCCGCAAGCAGATCAACGACACCGCTCGGTCCCTCAAGCTGTTGCAGGTCCTTCAGGACACCCCCGGCGCGAAGATCAACGCCAGTGACGTCCTCGAACTCCCCGGCCTGGGCGGAACCGCCATGTCCACGATGGAGATCCTGGCGGCGGCCGACCTGCTGATCGACGACCGGACCACCGCCGTCCACCGGTACTTCGCCGAACACGCGGCTGGCCTGCCGCCGGAGATGCGATCCCAGCTGGACACGTGGTTCGAGGTCATGCTCGGCGGCAGCAAGAGCGCACCCCGCCGCCTGCCGAGACATCCGCAGACCGCCCACCTGCACATCCTCGGGATGGCCCCGATCTGGCACGCGTGGGCAGCCCGAGGCGTCCGCTCCCTCGCCGAGATCAGCCGGGAGGACGTCGTCGCGGCCCTCCCGCCCACAGGCGCCAACCGGTCCTTCGCCGAGCAGGGCCTGCGGGGGCTCTTCGACATCCTCAAGGCCCGCAAGCAGGTCTTCACCAACCCCGCTCGCGGACTGCCCGCCACCCCAAGCGGCAGCACCATCCTGCTGCCCCTGGACACCGAGCTGATCCGGGAAGCCCTCAACTCCGACGACCCTGCCTCCGCGCTGGCCGTCGCCCTGGTCGCCTTCCACGGGCTGACCGGCCCGCAGCTGCAACAACTCGCGCTGACCGACATCCGCGACGGGCGGCTCACCCTCGACGGCCGTAGCATCCCTCTCGCCGGCCCTGTGCGCACCCGCCTGGCGGCATACCTCGACCACCGGGCCCGCACCTGGCCGACCACCATCAACCCGCACCTGCTCATCAACCGGCGCACCGGACCCCGCACCAACCGCGTGGGCAGGGGCTTCCCGTGGTTCAAGCTCGGCGTCACGCCCCAAGCTCTCCGGGAGGACCGCATCCTCCAGGAAATCCACGCCACCGGCGGCGACGTACGTCGAATCTGCGATCTCTTCGGACTCACCGTCTCCGGTGCCATGCGCTACACCGCCGGCCTGGACGGCTATGTAGACGGGAACGAGGGGCGCTGCTAGGCAGTACGGAGTCGTGTGTTGAGGCGTTCCCTGCTTGACCGGGCAACGGTCGTAAAGAGTGTTGCGTCCGTGGGGGTGTGAGCCGGTCCTGCGTAGGGCTGGATCTGTCGAGGGGGGTTCTGTGGAGAAGGACGTGGAACGGGAGCACAACGCGGAGGCGGCGCCGAACGTATACGAGCGGGTCCTCGCAGAGGACCGGAGGGTGATGCGCGAGGCACTGCGTACCAGCCTCGGCTGGGCGCACTTCGGCTTGGTGCTGACGGCCTTGGCACTCGGTGCGGTCGGGTACTTCGAGGGCCCGAAATGGCCGTTGATCATCGGTGGTGTGTTCGCGGTCTGGTTCGCGCTGGCTCTCGCCGTCGTCCGCAGCCGCGGCGGGCGAGGTTGGAAGGCGATCGAGCGTGCATACATCGCAACCTTCGGATGGGCCGGGTGGCTCTGACCTGACCGGTGTCGGGCCTGGCGGTCACTGGTGCACACCTCGACCCACGCCTGCCCGGCCGGCGAGCCCCCGGTTCCCCAACTGGCGGCCCGACACAGGCTCTCCAGCACGCTAACCCCGTGGGTTCCGCACGCCCGACGCTTCAGAAATGACGAACCCACGGGCTTAGATCACCATCTTCTCGTCGGTCTCGAAGAGGCGTTCCTCGGTGCGGGAGAGCATGAGCTGCACGGCGTGGGAGCCGCCTCCGCGGCCGACCTTCCACAGGGCGCGGCCGCGCTGGCCTGCTCCCCAGGAGCCGATGAGGCTGCATTCGGAGTCGGTGAGTCCGATGGCCTCGCGGGTGATCTGGAGGGGCCGGGTGTCCTGGGCGAGCTGGATGCGGGTCTCGCACGAGGCGATGAGGTCGCGGGCGATGGCGACGGCCTCGGAGCCGGCCGCGCCCACGGACTCGAAGTCGGAGAGGCGGTGGGTGGCCAGGACCTGGATGGTGCCGGTCGCCCGGGACAGGCGCAGGTCGGCGTCGATCTTCTTGACCATGGTGGCGCCGCCGGAGCGCATCTGCCGCCACAGTTCGTCGCGTACGACGATCCAGGGCCGCTGGCCTGGCTGGTCGATGGCGGACTGCGCCCAGGTGGAGACGCAGGACAGGACCATGGCGACGGTCTCGTCGCCGTACTCCTGCAGGGCCGAGATGTCGACGGACTGGATGGGTGCGTCCCAGTCCAGGTCGATGCTGGTGGCCTCGTCGAAGAGGCCGCCGAGGTGTCCGGTGACCATGCCACCGAGCGCGGAGCGGATGGAGGCCATCTGCTCGCGGGCCCGCTGGACTTCCCCGTCGCGGATGCGCAGTTCGCGGGCCATGACGTCGGTGGGGTCGCGCAGGCGGTCGTAGACGAGGGGGAGGGTGGGAACGGCGAAGCGGGTGGTGCCGTGGAGTTCGCCGGTGACCTCGCGTACGGCGACGTCGAGGGCTTCTTCCTCCTGGGGCTGCAGGGTGCGCCGCAGCTGGAGTTCGAGCAGAGCCTTGAGCAGGGTCAGGCGGCGGCGGTGGATCTCGGTGAGCCGGCCCTTGAGTTCGGCGGGGTCCGTGATGAGGTCCAGGCCGGCGCCGAGGGGGCCCGCGTCCAGGGGGTTCAGGCGGCCCGGCAGGCCTGGGCCGAGGCGTACGGGTTCGACGCCCAGGTGGCGGCACAGCTCCTGGTACTCGCCCTTGACGTCCCCGGCGATCAGCGTGCGGTGCCCGAAGGCCATCAGCCGCAGGGACAGGGCTTTGATGTGCGCGGACTTACCCGACCCGGGAATGCCGGTGATCATGACGTTGGGGTTGGTGCACAGGCCCTCCTTCACCCAGACCGCGGGGTGGGCGCTGAAGGCCTCCGTGGTCAGGACGTTGCGGCCGATGTACGCGCCGATGGGCGGCAGGCTCGCGGCGTGGAGGTAGGGGTACATCCCGGCGGCGTTCGCGGTGTCGGCGCGCACCACTTCGGTACGGGGCATCGAGGCGGCCCGGCCGGCGAACGGGTGGGTCCACCCTTTCCGCGGGGCGACGCGCATCGCGGTGTCGGGGTCTTCGAGCAGGCGGGCGCGCCGCTGTTCGCGGGCGGTCCTCTGCTGCGGCAGGGGCACGGGCGGGCGGTCGGCGATGCCGGCGGCCTCGTCGATGCCGATGGCTTCGAGGAGGGTGTCGCCGGCCGGGCGGCGGGAGAAGAGGCCCATCAGAATCCCATCCGTCGGTCGGGGAGGCCCTGGCCGAGGGGGAGGGCGCCGGTGGCGAACCCGGTGTCCTGCGCACCCCACATGCGGCGGACCTCCAGCCCGGAGGCGGCCGCGTCGGCCTGGAGTTCGGCGCAGGCGGTCTCCAGCTCGTCGAGCTCGGTGACGGTGACGGTCAGGACGGCCGTCATCCGCATGACGCCCTGGCCGGAGGCGCGTGCCGCGTCCTGGGCGCGGGAGATGGCCTCCTCGCGGCGCTCGTCCTCGCTCTCGTCCCGGCCGGACTTGGCGCGCAGGTGGCGGGCGGAGCTGCGCTTGGCCTTGTCGCGGGCGAGTTCCTGGCGGGCGCGGCGCGGGCCGATGGGCTCGTAGAGCAGGGTCATGGCCCGGCGGGCGTTCTGCCGCGGGCGCAGCAGCGGCTGGAGGATGGTCGCGTACACGGCGGCCTGGGGCCAGGTGCGGACCTGGTACGACACCGACCAGGCGCCGTCGTGCCGGTAGACGCCCCACGCCGTCTCGGTGGCCGCGGGTCCGGCGAGGTCCGCGTCGACGCCCGGGGCGGTGCCCGTCCAGTCGGGGGCCTGGGCGGCGGCCGTGCGGGTGGCGAGCATCTGCTGGGCCTCGGGGTCGTAGGCGGTGCGCACGGTCGCCGCCACCTTGCGGGGCGGGAGCCACTCGACGACCTGCAGGCTCGCGGTGGACAGGGCCTGGCCCATGGCGTGCAGTTCGCGTACGAGGACGGCCGCGGCGCCGATCTGGCCGCCGCCGGCGCCCTTGATGGCCAGGCGGGCCCGGGCGGCGGAGAGGGTGACCGTCAGGTACGTCTCCCGGGTGGCGGCGGCGGGGCCCGCGCCGTCCATCAGCTCGGCGAGCGCGGTCACGGCGGCGGCCGGCGCGTCGGGGGTGACGTGGCGGGCGGTCCAGGAGGCCAGGGCGGCGCCGTCGTCGGGCAGGCACCGCTGGTGGACGGCGATCCGGGTGACGGGGGAGTCCTCGGTGCAGTAGGAGCGCAGGAACGCGGCCCACGCCGCGACCCGGGCGGCCTGCTTGTCGGTGTCGACCAGGGCGAGGCCGGGGAAGGTGATGCGGGCGATGGCGCTGTAGGCGCCGGCTACGGGGTCGTGGACGACGCCGAGCTGCCCGCCGAGCCCGTCGGGGGCGTCGAGGATCCGCAGGCGGGCCAGGATGCCGGGCAGGTCCATCGGCTGGCGGCCGGTCTTGGCGGAGCGCGGGGCGAAGGCGCCGGAGAAGAAGAGGTTGCGTCGGGTGGCCACGGAGATCTGGTGCCTTACTGCGAGAGAGATCCATTCGTCGGCGCTGAGCCCTGACACCCGCCCGAACGCGAGGGCGAGGAGGAGCAGTGCGACCGGTACGCACACGAAGGTCGCCTGCCAGCCGACGTTGAACGGCAGGAGCGCGAGGAGGGAGGCCGCGGCCACCATGGCGAAGCCGGGTCCGGACAGGCGGCCCATGAAGCCGGTCGTCTCGGACTGCCAGCCGCCGTAGGAGACGGGTTGGGACATGTCACGCCTCGCTTCGGGGGGCTGGGACTGGCCGCGGGTCGGTGCTCGGTGCCTCGGTCGGCGCTCCGACCGGAACGGGTGCGGGTGCGGGTGCGGAGGACGGCTGTCGGCGCGGCGGAATGACCGCGTGACGGCCGCCGCCCCCGCCCTGGTCGAGGCCGGCATGTGCGGCCGTGCTGCCCAGACCGGATTCCAGGGAGTCCTTGCCGACCGCCGCGAGCTGCAGGCCGAAGGCCGCCATGCCCAGCGCCCGGCCGCCGAAGCGGCCCGCGGACTTCCCGGCGCCGCCCGCGCCGCCCGTGCCACCCGTGCCGGCGGGTGAGGGAGCCGCGGAGGTCGTCGTGTTCTCCGACTCCAGGGCCTTGGTGTAGCCGGAGCCGCCGCCGACCGCGCCGGCGCCGCTGGGGTCGGGTCGGTGGCCGCCGGTCATGGAGGAGGCGGAGGAGCCCGCAGAGCTGAGCCAGCCCGAGGCCATGGCGGAGCCGGAGCCGTTGGTCGTGAACGTCATGAATTTCGCCAAGGCCGGCCAGCAGAGCGCGGCCGCGAGGAACATGACGAAGCCGACGAGCATGTTCTGTACGCCCTTGCCCTCGGACATGGCGAAGACGCCGATGGAGAAGCAGGCGACGATCGCGGGCTTCATCAGGACCAGGGAGATGAAGGCGTTGCGGGCCTTGGGCCACCACTCGGACGTGGAATCGGAGAGCTGGCCCGCCAGGGTGATCGGCATCGTCGCGATGATGAGCATGATGCCGACCTGGCGCATCAGGATCTCCACCCACAAGGCCGCGATGACCAGGATGCAGACGATGCCGACGACGATGACGACACCGACCGCGGAGGCGGTCACGGTCTCGCCGGCGATGAGGGCGCCTCCGGCGGTGGCGGCGCCGCCGCCTCCGGTGATCAGGCCGCCGAAGAGGGTGCCGAGCTGCTCCTGCATGGCCTTCGTCGCGGCTGCCTCGCCGCTGCCGCCGCCCTCGAACGTCTTGTTGATGATCCATGTCGACACGGCGTCGGACCACGTGAGCGCGGTCTGGGCAACGCCCCAGTACACGGAGGAGATGACTGCCCACTTCGCGAGGCCGATCAGGGCGGTGGCGGCCGGCCCGCCGTTGTGGCTGACCGCGACCTTCCCGAACTGGAGCAGCAGGAGGAATACGGCCAGGACGGCCGAGAGCGAGGTCATCATCAGCGTGAACTTGGCGATGCCGGTGTCGTTCAGGTTGATGGTCGAGTTCTCGTTGAAGAGCGTCGCGAACTCCGACAGCAGCCAGACGACCGACTTCCCGATGTAGGAGGCGGCCTCCTTCAGGGCGTTGGAGGCGAACTCGGAGAACTTGCCCGCCACCCATTCCAGCGGCCCCTTGGCGGGCGGCGGGTACTTCGCCTCGCCGTCCTTCTGGCATGTAGTGAACGGCCTGCCGTCCCGCACAACGCAGTCGGTAATGAACTGGTTGAGGGGCTCGTAGTTCTTCCACTGCTTGTCGGGGAAGTCCTTGCGCCACCTCTCCAGGCGGCGGATCTCGGCTTCCTTCTGTTCCTGGGGGTTGCATTCCGCCGCCCCCGTGCCGTCCGCGCCCTCGCAGATGTTCGTCCTGCCGGGGAAGGGGGGATCGTCGGGCCCCGGAAGGTGACAGATCGAACGGTTGTCGATCTGGTCGACCAGGCAGTACTTGCCGCGGGTATCGAGGCCGACGCCGAACTGATCCCAGTCCTTGGGGATGGGGTCGGGCGGGCCGACGGAGGCGTGGTACTTGGGATCGTCGGCAGCCACCGCGATGGAGAGGGTGGCGCCGGCACCGAGGAATAGGCACAGGGCCCAGAGCAGGACGAGGGCGCGGGTGACTCGCAGGAATCGGTCAGTCCGCATGGCGTACCTGAACCCATCCGTCGTTCCAGGCGAAGCGGCTGGTGGGCTCGTAGGCGACGGGGAAGTCGCCCAGGGCGTCGTACTCGTCGGTGAACTTCCAGGCCCCGTCCTGCCACTTCACGACGAAGGCGACCGTGTCCCCGCGCAGAGGATTCTCGTCCGGTCCGCCCTTCGGGCCGGTGGCAAAGCGGTCGTAGGACAGCCATACCTGCATGACGTCGCCGACGGGCAGCCCGGGCGCCTTGAGGGTCTTGCCCCGTGCGGCATGGACGGCTGTGGTGAAGGAGATGTCGGCGGAGATCCCTCCCGAGGGAGGCAGACCGATGGCCTCACGCGTCTTGCGGATCTCGGAGACCTGCTTGTCGACGTAGCCGGGCACGTCCTTGGACGCGACGGCGGTGAGCTGCTGGGTGGCCTTCTCGTCGTCGAGCCAGGCGTACTCCTCCCAGAAGTACACGACGGCGGAGATCCCGCCGCTGGGAGATCCGGGGAAGCCGGTGGACACACCGTCTTTCTGGCCGGTGGGCTTGCGGAGGCTGACCTTCTGCGCCCGCTCCGGTGTCATCGGGCCGTCCGTCGCCGTACTGCCCGCCGGCGCGGAGGCGCTAGCGGACGGGCTGGCTTCCGCCTGCGGCTTCCCCTTGGCGTCCTCCCGCATCAGGGTGGCGGCGGCGAATCCGCCCACGACGAGAAGCGCCGCTACCGCGACGACGATCGCGGCGAGGACGATTCGGGCCCTGCGGGCCTTGAGCCCGTTCGAGGACTCCATGCTCAGGTGCCGCTCGTCATGGTGAAGACGGCCAGGACCAGCGAGGACGTCAGTCCGATGCCGCCCGCACCGATCAGGCTCCACAGCACGCCCTGCTTGCCCCGGGCCGCCAGCGCCGCGCGCTCGGTGTTGTGGCCGACCGCTACCAGGGCCCAGCCGCAGAGGCCGCCGAGCACGGCCAGCGCGAGGCCGCCGCCGGCCGTCCAGGCCAGGATCGTCTTGACCGGGGTGTTGACCGATGTCGGAAGGGCCGGGTCGAAGTCGGGGACCGGGCCGACGCCTTCGGCCAGGACGACCAGGCCGGGGTCACTCGCGAGGGTGTGCAGGGTCGTCAGGAGCTGGCTCATATTCGGTGGTTCCTCGTCAGACGGCAGTGACTGCAACGGCAGGGAGCGGGGCGGGCTGCGGGGCGTCGGGCAGCGGATCGCCGAAGGACGCCCGGGCGGCGGCGAGCACGGCGGTTGCCAGCTGCCGGGCCGCCTGCCGGGTGCGCGGGCGGATCCGGGCGGGCTGGGCCTGGAGTCCGTGGGCGCGGATGTCGGCGTCGTGGGGCAGGTGGACCACGGCGGCGGCGCGGGCCGAGAGCATCGTGGCCGCGGCCCGGACCACGGCGGGCGGGCGGCCGTCGGCCGTGGCGGCCAGGACGACGACGCTGCGGTGCAGGGGAAGGCCTTCGGCGTGCAGCACCATCACGGCCTGCTGGAGGGTCTGGACGCCCTCTGCGGTGGCCTGCGCGCACAGGACCGGCACGCTGAAGGGCAGATCGCACCAGGCGCGGGTCAGGCTCGGTGATCCTTCGCAGCGGGCCAGGAGGACGTCGTGCGGGACATGGTGGGCGGTGTCCGCGACCAGGGCCTGCCACCCGCCCGCGGCCGCCAGTTGGTACCAGGCTGCGGGCGGTGCGGGCAGGGACAGCGGAGCCGCATGCCATTCGCGCCCGTCGGTCAGTACGCCCCAGTCACCGTCGGCTGCGCGCCGTACGGCGGCGGCACCGCGGATCCGGGCCCGGGTCAGCGGGCGGTCGTGCGGCAGAGCGGCGAGGCCTCCCGCTTCCGGGCCGCCGCTCCACGCCGGCCAGGGAGAGGCGAGGCGGGGTGCCAGGTCGAACACCACGGTGTCGGCGGCCGCCGACAGCGCGTCGGCGAGGACGTGCGCGACGGTGGAGCGCGCGCTGCCGCCGGTCGCGGCCATCACCGGAACGACAAGGCGCGCGGTCTCCGGTAACGGCAACAGCGTCGAGTTGCCCCTTTTGCTCATCAATCCCCCAAAAACGCGCCACACAAAGCCATCACTAATGTGAATTTCACACGTTCGTCCGACTCTGCGATGAAGGGCATCGGCACCTTACACCGGACATACGACGACAACTGAGAGGTCTTCACCAACCCCACCTGCAAGCAGAGATGGCATAGTGTCACGATCCGCCTACGCAATCACAGGGAGACCAACTCCCGGCCAGTGTGGCCGAATTGCATCTTCGTGGGCGCAAATCAAAGGGACTGCCGAGGGGGCTGGGTGGGGGCGAAGCGGTGGCTGGGGGTGGCCGCCGCGGGTGCGGCGGCGGCCCCGTTGGCACTGGGAGTGGGCGTGGTCATGCTCGTCGGCGCGCTCGCCGAGGACGACGGCAAGGGCCGGACGGTCGGCACGTGGCCGACCGCGAGCACCCTCAAAATCGGCGGGGCCGACGGCGTACCGGCCCAGTACGCTCCGCTCATCCTGGCCGCTGCCGCCGCGTGCGATCAGGGGCTTCCGCCGGCGATCCTGGCGGCCCAGTTGTGGGCGGAAAGCAACTTCGACCCCACGGCGATCTCGAGGGATTCCGCCGGCCGGCCGATCGCGTACGGGATATCGCAGTTCATCCCGGAGACCTGGGCCCGCCAGGGCGTCGACGGTGATGGCGACGGCGACAAGGACGTCATGGACCCGAACGACGCCATCCCCGCGCAGGGGCGCATGATGTGCGGCCTGCTGAAGACGGCCAAGGCGCACCCCGAGTACAGCGGTTCCCCCATCGAGAAGGCCCTGGCCGGCTACAACGCGGGCTGGGGGCGGGTCGAGCAGTTCGGCGGCGTACCGCCCGCGAGCTTCGCCGCGGGGGAGACGTACAACTACGTCAAGGCGATCCTGGCCCGGTCGGTGAAGTACACCGCGTCGGGGGGCGGCGGGCCGGTCGAACTGCCGGCCGGCTTCGAGCTTCCGCCGGACACCCCGCCCCAGGTCCGCACCGCCGTGGCCTGGGCCCTGGCCCAGAAGGGCGGCTGGTACCAGCTCGGCGGCGACTGCACCGACGCCCTGGGCTCCAACCCCCGGCACTGGTGCGACTGCTCCTCCCTCATGCAGCAGGCGTACAGGGCGGCCGGGATCACGATCCCCCGCGTCACCTTCGACCAGATCGACCTGCCCATCCAGGTCGGCCTGGACAGCCCGAAACCCGGCGACCTGGTCTTCAACGCCGGCTCCGACGGCTCGGCGGCCAGCCCGGGACACGTCGGCATGTACATCGGCGCGGGCCTGCTGATCGAGTCCCCGCGGACCGGGGTCCGCACGCGGGTCGTCCCGTACAGCAGCTGGCGCAACTCGACGAACTACATGACCCGGGCGACGGGCATCCGCCGGGTGGTGACCTGGTGACCGACACGAGCGCAGGGACTCCCATGCACGACCAGCCCTTCTTCCGCCCCTGGGGCGTGATTGACCCGGCGTTCTGGGCGGGCGCGGAGGCCGGAGAGGCCACCATCTCCCCTGTCGAGATCCCCATTGCCGTCAAGGCCGCTGCCGTGAAGGGAGAGGTCGCCGAACAGCTGACCTCCATTCGCGCCGCGGCGTCCGTCGACCTCGTGCGCGCGAACGTCCTCGCCGAGGAACTCGACGCGAAGACCACGGCCGCGCACGGCGAAGGGCACATCGAGACGGTCCGGGTCCGGGAGGTCCGCGCCTACCTCGCACTTCTGACTGGCCACCACGAGACCGCGGTGGCCTGGTACCTCCACGTCGTCCGCCTACACGCCGGGCTCCACGGTCCCGAGCACGCCGAGACTGCCCTCGCGGTCCGCCGGGCGTACAGCATGTGGAAGGCGCTGCCCGCCTCGGATGCGGTCCGTCTCGCAGAAGGTCTGATCGAGGCCTTCACCGAGCTGCAGGGTGCAGGGGCGGAAGCAGTCCCCCGCATGCGCGAGCACCTCCAGCAACTCCAATAGCACCCACGGGGCCACGGCGGGCGCCACCTCACGGAATCTTCAGTCGTCATTGCCCGGGTCGGGTGGTACAGCCGGTCGGGCCCTACGGCGTACCCGTGAGGCAGAAAGCGCCGTTCTGGGACGGTGTTTCAGATACGGCAGCATCAAGAGGTGACTATCCAGAGCTGGCGGCTCTGCAGCTGGCGGCTCTGTCGAGACTCCGCCCGCCCGCCGGCCGAGGGAGTAGGTAATGCCCGCGACCGCGATCGGCGTCAGCGCTGTTCCCAACGAGGCAATCCAGTCGGGCCAGTCCAACCCTCCTTCCTTGTCCGACGGCTCATTGACCAAAATCTGTAGCCACGTTCCTGGAGGGACCGTCCTAGCCTGCGCCGCCCCGGAAGGCGCGGTCGACGAAGGCGCAGTCGGCGAAGGGGCGGTCGACGAAGGGGCAGTCGGCGAAGGCGCGGTCGACGAAGGCGCGGTCGACGAAGGCGCGGTCAGCGAAGGCGCGGTCGGTAGCGTCCAAGGGTTAGGACCCGTCGGCTGAAACCCAGGATTGACAGTCTCCTTCGGCGGCAGCACACCATCATCACGCGAGTGCGGCGTCTGGTCCTCCGTCGGCAAGCCGTCACTGCCCGTCCGGATCGTGCGCGACGTAACGGTCGTTAGCTGCTGCTCTGACTCGGCTAGAACAGCAAATGCAGACACCACACCGCTGCCAACGGCCGCCGTGATGGCGGCCATAACCGCCCATCGACTCCATGCGGTGCGCTCGGGCCCCTTTGACGACACCGATTCATCACCTTGACCGATTCGCCCCATATTGGACTAATATTTCAGTGTATGGTTCGCCCACGCGGGAAGAACACGCCGTAGAGGCCTGTGAGCACTCGCCGTTCACCCTTTCAGCCTGGCCTCTGAAGGCTGCAGCACACCTCAGGCGTCGCCTGCGTTTCCACAGGCCATGCGTCCGACCGGTGGGTTCCCAGGTTGGGCGGGCAGACCTAGTCCAGCGCGCCGTTCACCGGGGGTCCAGGATCGGGCTTGCCCGACCTCCGAAGGCGGCGCCGGAAGCATCCTGGGTCCCCGCGCCGGCGGGGATCAGCAGATGTCACCCGTATCGGTACGGAGCAGCATGGGGTCATCCCCCGCGGTGGGGGGAGCAGCGGGTATATCCCGACCTGTTCAACCCTGGCTGTGGTTCATCCCCGCAAGTGCAGGAAGCAGATTCTTGAGCGGGAGCTCATCATTCCCAACCTGGGGCCATCCCACGAGTGCGGGAAGAGGCCTTCCATAGTCCGCCCGAATGGTGCGCCGAGGGGGCATCCCCGCGGGTGCGGGGAGCAGGACGCCGACATGGTCGCGGATGCCTTCAAGGAAGGTTCATCCCCGCAGGCGCGGGAGGCAGGGCGACCTGGCTGCCGTCGAAGGAAAAGGCGCGGGGGCATCCCCGCGGGCGCGGGGGCATCCCCGCAGGCGCGGGGGCATCCCCGCAGGCGCGGGGGCATCCCCGCAGGCGCGGGGGCATCCCCGCAGGCGCGGGGGCATCCCCGCAGGCGCGGGGAGCAGCCCTCATCCTGGCCCCGGAAGTTTGGCTTGTGAGGGTCATCCCCGCGGGTGCGGGAAGCAGACTTTCTAGCCTGCCACTTTAGAAGGACAGGTGGGCGCGCCACGGCACTTTCGCCGAAACCGACATCCAGCGCATCTCGCCCCCACCAGTCCCAAGCGCCGTAGTCGCCCGCCGGTATCCCGCTCTCGATGCCTTCGCTGGCCAACAGGGCAGAGCAAACTGCGGGGCTGCAGGGCCCGGAGCAAGACTCCTTCGGCGCGCACCGCAGCGAGGAGTTATCCACACCGCCGGTCCTGTCCACAGGCCCGCACGTCGGTCGCGTCCGAGGTGGGACGATCACCACGTTTCCGCGACGAAGGAGGGGATGCCGGTGTCCGCAACCGCGATCAACGTGCTCGACTCGCAGCTCGATTCCGAGGATGCAGCCGCGGTACTGGCTGCGGCCTGGGACGTCCTCGAGATGACCACCGGGCTCTGCGATGCCATCGCGTTCGACGAAGGCAGCGACGAGCTGCAGGCGATGGTCGCCGCGCAGAAGTGCTCGGAGGGCCGAGATCTGCTTCCGCTCCCGACGACCGGGGGGCCGGTCACGGCTCCGCCTCCGGAGCCAGGGGCCGCGGGCCTCGTCCCGTACGTACGGCTCCTCGAGCACGTCGGCGGTGCGCTGGCCCGGTTGGCTGCGGGGCGGTCGGAAGCCGAGGCCCAGGGTCTGGGGCGGGCCGGGGAGCTGGCTGCCGGCGCTGCCGCGGCACTGGCCGTGGTCCGGGGGCAGTGAGGTGACCACCCTGGGAGGGTTGTTCGACGTCGCGGTCGCCCGGCTCGAGGAGGTCGCCCAGACCCCGCTGGCGTCGGTCGCGGCCGACGAGCGCGCGGCACTGGTCGCCGAGCTCGACGGCTTATTGCAGCAGGTACAGAAGGGGCTCGGCCCGCGCGCGTACACGCCGGTCCCGACGACCGAGGAGCGGAAGCTGACCCCGGCGGAGCAGAACCTGGACGACTGCCTGGGCGATGCGCGGGCGTCGCTCGGTACGGCGAGCCGGTACCTGTCGCCGCAGAAGGGGGAGCCCGGCCCGGCCGGCGAGCGGATCGCTGTCGCGGCGCGTGCCGTGGGAGCCGTACGCGACACGATCAGCAGCCATCTGGGACCGGACCGGGCACCGTTGACCCCGTACGCCTACCTCCTGCGGCACCAGAAGGCCTTCGACTACCTCGCCCGGCGCTACTCCGAGGTCGCCTGGGCGGCGGGCCACGTGGTGCACCGGCTCTCGCAGGGTGCCGAGCATCCCGGCGCGGTCGACGCCTTCGACAAGGCCCGGACCTCCCTCGACCACGCCTCCGTCTACGCGCGGGCATCGACCCGCGACGCCGATCACGCCCTGGCCGCCTTCCCGGCGGCCCTGCCCGTCGAACCGGTCCAGGCCACGGCCGCCGACCCGACCGGCACGGTCGTCGCCCGCCTCGCCGAGGACGGCGAGCGGCTCTCCCGCGCCGCGTACGCCGCCCTGCACGACCGCGCGGAGCATCGGATGAGCGGCTCGGACCTCCAGCAGATCTCCCGCTGGAACGCCATGGGCCGGCTGCTGGCGGGACGGGTCCTCCTGCACGTCGCCGAGGACGCCGCCGACGGCGCGGTGCGCGAGAGCCTCAAGGCGGCGGCCGGGGAGTTGAGGGAATCCTCCCGGGCGTGGAAGGCCGCGGCCGGGGCCTGGCAGCGCGTCGTGGACACCGGGGACCCGCGGGAGCGCCCGCAGCTGCCCCCGCCGGGGTACGCGCAGGTCCGGCAGGGGAAGGTCGCACCGATGCCGTCGACCGATCCCCACCCGGCGGTGGTGATCTCCCGTACCAGCGTCGTACGGCTGGGCCAGCTGCTGTTCGGCTCGCAGTGGACGCCGGAGCAGCCGCCGGGAGCCGCGCGGCCTGCTGCCGAACTCCTCGCGGACGCCGGTGGTGCGGGCGCGCTGGCGGCCTCCGCGTACCGGCTCTCCGCCACCGGCTGGCAGATGGCGGCGGCCGCCCCGTGGGTCGTCCGGCGGGCCGAGCCCGGACTGGTGACCGACGCCCCCGCCCACCGCCCGGCTGGCCTCGACCGGGGCCGTCGCTTCTACCCCGTCCATCCTCGCCAGATCGAGACACTGACGGAGGGCTACGGGGCGGTCATGGCCGCCGAACAGAAGGGCGCGGCCGCCCTCCTGACCACTGCTCAACGCGCGGGCACGCCCGTACCGCGGGCCATGCTGGATGCTGCCGCCCACCGCACGATCGCCCAGGAGCAGCAGTGGGTCACAGCGACACCGACCCAGACGCCGGCGCGATCCCTGCCCCGAGCCCACGTCCCGACCGACCTGGTCCTCGGACGCCGCCCGGGCATGCGCCGATGAGCCCACCGCCGGGCGTGCTCCCGCTCGGCGCTGCGTTCATCCCCGCGCAGCGGGGAGCAGGCCCCACCCGATGTGTGCACCTCGGCGGGCTCAGATTCAACCCCGCACGTGCAGGGAGCGGGGAGCCCTGCGGTTCACCACCGGCCAGCTCCTGGGTTCATCCCCACAAATGCGGGGAGCAGGCAGGCGGATGGTGGCTCTTCGCCGAAGACCTGGATTCATCCCCGCGTACGCGGATAGCAGGCTTGCCGACCTGCCACCTTAAGTGCCAGATGGAGGGTCTGAAGCAGTTTCACCCAATCGACATTTCAGGCATCTCGCGCAACCGGTGATCGGCGCTGCCCAAGCTGCACTGGCTCCCTGTCGATCCGGTCGGCAGTGAGGGCCCATCCGCCCGATCGGCCGGCCCGGCGGCGTGCAAGCCGCGCCCACCAGCCGTCCCCCGTCGGAACATCAGCCACAGAAGGTGCGCCCAAGCGAAAGCCGCACGCTGTATGCGGTGTACGGGCGCTACTCCGCACCACAGACAGCCTCAGCCACTGTGCTGTCTTTCTCCCGGAGCAACCACGTTCCTGAGCAGGTGGACACCAACGGGCCATCAGCACGGTGCAGCCCGCTGGGGCCTTCTGCAGCTCCCGGTCGGGCCACGGGCCCTGGCCACCTGGTGCGCCGTGCTTCTGACGCAGTAAGGAACCGCAGTCCGGAGACTCCTACAACGCCGACCGCGCATCCGCTTGAGACGGCCACCCACGTTCTGGCGATCCGCGGATAGCATCCGCCGCCAGAACAGGAGGGGATGGCCTGGCGTACCCGTAATGCGCCCGTCCGGCCCCTACTCGCTCAACCACATGGAAAGAAAGGCTCCCTTGAGCAGCATCAGCTCTGGCGGGCGGGTTCAGCCTGCCCGTCCCGGCGACCCGAAGAAGATCGGCCCGTACCGGGTCATCGGGCGTCTCGGCTCGGGCGGAATGGGCACTGTCCACGCCGCTCTCGACCCGCAGGGCGTCAGAGTGGCCGTGAAGGTCATCCATCAGGCGCAGGCGCAGGACCCGGAGTTCCGGGCCCGGTTCCACCGCGAGGTCCAGCTGTCGGCCCGCGTGTCCGGCCCGTGCCTGATACCGCTGCTGGCAGCAGACCCTGAGGCCGAAGCCCCGTGGCTGGCCACCGCGTACGCGCCCGGCCCGACCCTCAACCAGCACCTGGCAGCCCACGGTCCGCTTACCGGCGGCTCTCTGCATGCGCTCGCCACCGGTACCGCGCAGGCACTGGCCGCAATCCACCGAGCGGGCGTGGTGCACCGGGACGTGAAGCCGCAGAATGTCATCCTCAGCCCCGCCGGGCCCCGCGTCCTGGACTTCGGCATCGCCCACGCCGCCGACGGAACCTCCGTCACCCGTACCGGCATCATGACCGGCACCCCCGGCTGGATCAGCCCTGAGCAGTACCGCACCGGGACGGCGGGGCCGGCCGGGGATGTGTTCGCCTGGGGGGCGCTCATCGCCTACGCATCGAGCGGGCGTCTCCCGTTCGGCACCGGGGCCCCTGACGTGGTCGCCTTCCGCGTCATGTCCGGCGAGGCCGACCTCAACGGCATTCCCGACGGGCTTCGGGAGATCGTGGCACGGGCGCTGTCGAAGGATCCGGACAAGCGGCCGACAGCAGGTGAGGCGGCCGATCAGTGCGCTGCCGTGTTGTCCACCCAGGCCACCCAGATCATCGTCTCGGGCAACGCACCCACCCTCGTCGGTGACCTCATAGCGGGCGAGTGGGACATGCCCACCCTGGACGACCCGACCTGGCACGCCCCGGCCGCCAGGTCCCGGAAGCGCACTGTGATCACTGTGGCCGTGGCTGCGGCCATCGTGGGTGGATTGACCGGCGCCATCGCAGCATTCGGCCCGGGCGATGACAGCAAAGGCCCGCGCGGCACCGCTCAGGCAGCGGTCTCGACACCGACGACCGCGACGACACAGCCGCCACCGAACAGCACCACGAGCCCGGCCGCGAGTGCCGCGAGTCAGCCCGGACCGGAGAAGATGACGGACTCGGGGGAGGCAACCATCGCCACGTGGAAGGAATCCCGCCCTGCCCGGACCACAGCCGAGAACGACTCCTACGGAGCGATGGGTACCGGGCCTTGGCTCGACCCGGACTCCTACCCCGACGTCAACAACGGCACCCTCACCTTCCACCCGGGGAGGAAGGAGGTCTATGTCGCCATGAGCGACATGCAGCTTCCCCCGGTAGCGGTCCAGGAGGTCGCTCAGCTGGCCTGTCTGGGTCTGCGGCACCTCTCCGACCTCTATCCCGACTATCCCTACACCGAGTACGTGATCGTGGACACCGCCCGCGCGGGCGGGCCCGGCATCGTGTGGGAGGCGAATTTCCGCACCAACACGACCTGCACCACGTCCGCGACCCAGCGCACCGCCGACTGGCGACCCGACCAGCCGGGCCTGGCAGGAGCCCAGATCCCGAGCAGCGACGCCAACGAGATCCGCGTCGCTACTGATGCGGTCAACGGCATCCTGGGGCAATGGCCGGACAAGTCCCTCGGCCACCACAACACCAGCGCCGGCTATGACCGTGAAGGCCGCGCCCTGTACGTGTGGGTGGACAAGCCGGACTGGGACAACGCCACCCGCGAAAGCTGGGCGCGCATCGCCGCGTCCTCGGCCTGCAGCGCCCTCAAGGCCCAGGCCGCCCGATCCGCGAACTGGCCGTACACCAGGTACGCCTCGGTCATCACCGCCGCAGACGGAACAGCCCGCGAGTTCATGACCTCGGGCACCCTCGCAGACTGCCCTGCCTGATCATCGGTCGCACGGCCCCCGCCTCCCGCCGTCCGTCCACGGCGGCATCGGCACGGTCGGGCCGGTCGCGGTACAAGTCCGCCCAGCACATCGCACATACGTGCCCCTCGCCCCGGACGCTGCTCCCGGGGCGCAACAAGAAAGGAATGGGGTTGAACCTCAAGGAGATAGCCGACCTGGGCCAGGGCCTGGGCGCTCTCGCCTCGGCTGTCGTCGCCCTCATCGTCGTTCCGGCCACGGCCGTGATCGGTATCAAGCAGGCCAAGGCCGTCATCGCGGCCGGTCAGGATACTGCCACGGCTACCGCCAAGGCAGGACAGGAGAACGCCGAAGCCGTCTACAAGGCCGCCGTGGACGGGATGCATCTGCAGTCCAGAGGGGTACACCAACAGTGGCTGAAGGAGAACCGGGCCCAGACCTGGGTCCTCTTCTTGCAGGCCATCGACGACATGGCCAAGTTTCCTCACGAGTCCCCCGAGGAAAGTGAGGAGCACCTGGACGCACTCGCAAGGGCCTACTCCGTTCTGGAGATCGGTGCTCCCCTAGGGGACCACCCGGTCGTCGAAGCCGCCAAGGCGGTGATGAAGGCCGCCGATGACCTGGACGCGGAGAGGGGATGGGCAGCGGTGTACCGATCCGCCACCGATCTCATGCGGGAGCACACCCCGTCCGAGGAACAACTGGAAGTCGCCGAGTACGAGCTGGAAGCACACCAGGCGGCAGAGGACCACGAAGCACAGATGGAGGGCAGGGAGCCCGGCAGAGTGCTCAGCAGGCCACTCGCAGTACATGAAGCAACCCAGGGCCTGGATCGCCTGCGCCGCGGTGGCGACACGGTCGACACCACGCTGAAAGACAAGGTCCAGCGGCACCTGGATGACTGCACGTTCCTGGACGACGAGGAACGCCGAGTACTGCTGGAAGACGCCACGGAACGGCCGCGACGCAGCAGAACACAGCCGGGTCGGGCGCGCGCAACTCTCCGGTTCAAGCGGAGGGCATTCGTGGAGGCCGCAAAGAACGAGCTGAACGGACAGTAGGCCGTAGGCCACCCCCGCCGTCCGTCCACGGCGGTGCCGGCCCCCTCATGAGCGGCATCAGAAGACGCAGGTCCTTGACCGATCGTCCCCGTTCTTCCTGGTCACCTCACCCCAGGAAGGCGGATGGCTTCACACCCGCGGCGGCCGGATCCCGTGGTCCGCACCGTCCCCTGGCCTGGTCGGCACTTGGTGGTGCCGGGTAAGGGGCGCAGTCCGTGGCGTCTGCGGAGGCGGCGTTCGGCCCTCGAGCACTCGCCGGGCTGCGGCGGCACGCTCGTCAGTCTCCCGGGCGTGCCGGACAGGAGCCGTGGAGCGCATCTCCTCGCGGAGGGCGGTCTCCTGGCGCATCCCGTCCGCGTTCGCCCGGTGTTCCGTGGCCGCCGTCCGCTGGGCGGCCGCGCCGGCCCGCAGCCGCTCGATGTCCTCGGCGACCTGGGCGTCGAGGCGAGCGGCCAGTGCGGGTACGCGCCGGCGCATCGCCTCGAGGAGCAGGTCCATCGCCCGGACGTCCCCGGGCGGGGTCGCGGCTCCTCCGTCCTGCGCGAGCAGGGAGATGTGCGGGTGGGCGGCGACGGCCTGCCAGCCCTCGCGCAGTGCCTGGGCGGAGGCGCGGGAGGCCCGTTGGGCCTCGTCGGCCGCGGCCGTGCGCTGCTGTTCGTACTGGGTGGCCAGCGCCAGGGTCTCCTTCCGGCTGGTGCCGGCCAGTCGGAGCGCGAGGCGGCCCTTCTCCGCGGACTGCTCGATCCGCTCCAGGACGCGGCGCATCGACTCGGCGTGCCGCAGCGCCGCCGCATGGCGCTCCGCTTCCTCCCGCGCCCGGTGCGTCCAGGCGCCGGCACGGGACAGGACTTCGTACGCCTCGGCGGCGAAGGCGCCGCCCGGGGTGACGGGCGCGTCCAGGCGGCTCTGCTGGACGCCGGCCTGGCGCTCCTGCTCCGCGGCCATGTCCTGCGCCCGCTGCGCGGCGGCGCTCGCGTCGGCCGCGCGGGCGGCGAGCTGCTGCGCGGGCAGGTGCCCGTACGGGCGCTGCTGCCACGGGGTGCAGGCGGGCTCTTCCCTGACCAGGGCCCCGGTCCGGGCGGCCGGGACACGGGTGAACTCGTCGGTGACCATGATGTCGTCGGCGTCGGACCGGAGGACGCGTCCGTACGCGGCGACCGCGCGGTCCAGGCGGTCGGCGTCGGTGCGGACCGGCCCGAGGGCGGCGCGGGTGGGGTGGTCCTCCAACTCGTCGAGCGGCAGGTAGAGGTGGCTCTCCCGGCGGGCTCGGGACAGGGCCGGGTAGAGGCTGTGGGAGTCGGCGTGCAGGCCGTAGGCGAGGGTGACCTCGGCGGTGAGGCCCTGCGCCGAGCCGATCGTCATCGCGTACGCGTGGGTGAGGCACCCTTCGGCGATGTCGCGGACCGACATCCAGGCCTCGTGCATGGCGAAGCCGCCCGTCGGCCGGGGTCGGCGCCATTGGACGAGTACGCCGCGGCGCTCGTCCAGTGCCAGGACCACGCCCCGGAACCCGTTGAGGACGTCGACCTCGGACTCGTCCCGCCGGCTGCGGTAGTCGTTGCGGCGGATGTGGACCAGGTCCCCGGCCGCAAACGCGATCCGTCCCCCGCCCGCGACCGCGTACGTACGCCCCTGCTCCAGCTCGCCGGAGGCGACCAGGGCCGCGCGGGCGCCCGCGTTGAGGACGGCGACGTCCGCCCGGCGGGCGGCGAGCAGCAGGAGTTCGGAGAGCTGGCCGTGCGGGTCGCCGGCCCAGCGGACGCGTGCTTCGTTCCAGGCGGCCAGCATCGAGGTCAAGGCCTCGGTGGCGGTGTCCTCGGCGTGCACGCGGCCGTGGGCGGCGAACGCGGCGAGCGCGCTGGTACGGGCGCCGCTGCGCCAGTCCTGCAGGGCGGCCCGTTCCACGACATCGCGCTGGCGGCGGTTCTCCGTGAGCTGCAGGCCGTCGACGATGCGGTGGACGCGGGCGAAGCCTCCGCCGATGCCGACCGCGCGGAGCTGGAGCGGGTCGCCGACGGCAACGACCTTGGTGCCGGTGCCGGCCGCGTGCCGCAGGAGCGCGGCGAGCGCCCGGTCGTCGACCATCGCGGCCTCGTCGATGACCAGTACGCCGACCCCGTGCAGGCCGCGGCCGCCGCTGATGTCGCGGGTCCACGCGGCGACGGTCCGGGACTCGATGCCTGCCTCGGCGGCCAGGTTCGCGGCGGCCACGGCCGCGGTGGAGGCGCCCACGACGCGCAGCCCGGCGGCCTCCCATCCGGTACGGGCGGCCTGCATGAGCGTGGTCTTGCCCGCGCCGGCGACGCCGATGACCGCGTCGACCGCGTGCCCGGCGGTCAGCAGCCGCAGGACGACGGCGCGCTGCTCGGTGCTGAAGACGAAGGACCGGTCGTCGGTGGAGTGGGCGACCTCGACGGAGGCGAGCGTCATCTCGGCGGCCGCGGCGGTCAGCTGGGCCAGCTGCCGGCCCAGGCCGGCCGCGGCGCACTCGATGACGTCCTGCTCGGCGGCCACGACCGTGGTGTGCGTGTACCGCTGACGGTGGGTGTGGTGCCCGCGGTTGGAGTCGGACAGCCGGACCGCGTGGCCGTCCACCGCGAGGACCTCGTCCGTCAGCGCGGTCAGCCGCTCCACCGAGGGCAGGTAGGGCAGCGTCTTGGCGACCGCCGCCATCACGTGCGTGTGGGAGACCGTCTTCCGGGAGGCGGTCAGCCCGTGCTCGGCGTCCCAGATCCGGGCCGCGATCTCGGCCGGGCCCGGGAGGAGGGGGCCGCCGCCGGCGGACAGCGGCGGCGCCGTCCCGTCCGGCCCAGGCAGCGCGGCCGCGACCATCGCGTCGACCGCTTCCTCGCCGCCGAGCACGGTGGCCGCGCGCGTGCGCCATGCCTCCCTCGGCGCGGCCGGACCGGCGTCCTCCTTGGCCTCCGCGCTCTTACGGGCGGCCGCCTTCTGCTGCTCGCGCGAAGCACCCTCGCCCGCCAGGTCGATGACCTGCCGGTGGCGGCGGGAGAACGCGTCGCGCAAGCCTTCGTCGACTCCCGCGAGCTCCCACGCCCCGGTGGTCTCCGAGCGCTCGAAACGGGCCCCGTAGCCCTCCGTCAGCCTCGCCCTCAGCCGGCCCTCGGCGATCTCGTTGACCAGGTGGGCGTAGCGGTGGAGGTCCTCGCCGCCGCCCGCGATCGTGCGCCACTGGCCGTCCGCGCACTTCGCCATGTGCGCGATGTTCACGTGGACGTGCAGGTGCGGGTCACCGGGCGAACCGTCCACCGGGCGCGCGGAACGGTGCAGGGTCGTCCAGCCGATCAGCCCGGAGGTCTCCACCCGCTCGGCCTGCCGGCCGTCCCCGTGATGGCCGGCCATCCCGTACGCCGCCCACTCCTCCAGCGCGTGGACCGCCTCGGTGACGGACGCCAGCCAGTCCTCCTCGATCCGCCCGGCGAGCTCGGCGCCGGCCAGCCCGTAGGCCGCCGAGATGCTCTTCGGCAGATCCAGGGTGATGTCCACGCCGCGCAGGCCGACATCGACGTGCTGCCGCATCCACTTCCGGGCCGTGGCCACCGTGTCCGTGCCGTACAGCCCGTCGAGGGGGAGACCGGCGGCCGCGGCAAGGCGCTCGGCGTCGGCCAGCGGCAGCAGGTGGGTCTCGCCGTCGCGCAGGATGCCGCGCTCGGCCTGACCGAACCTCTTCGCCAACGCGGGCCGGCCCAAGTACTCCGAAACCGTCTTCCCGGCCGCGGCCGCCGCCTCGGAGACAGCGTCCACGAGCACGCGCGCGGTCACCTTCCCCCGCGGATCGAGGGCCTTCTTCCGCGCGACCAACTGCTCGCCGGTACGCCAGTCCCGACCGTCCATCAGCGCACGGGCGGCATCCGGATCGACGCGCCCGCCGGCGACCAGACCCAGCTCGGCCAGGCCGCCGCCGATCCACCGAAGGGTGCTCTGCCCGGCGAGCCGGTACTCGACCTGAGCGTCTTCGGCCCGGTCGCATCCACAGTCTTCGCTCAGCCGGTACTCGACCTGCTCGGGGGCGTAGATGGGCGTCGCGTACCCCACTTGCCCACCCCCTCAGCCGGTTCCCAGGCTTCGCAATCCATGATCCTGTATCGAAGATACCTGGAGTGCTAACGGGCATTCAAGGACGGAAGTTCCACGTCCCCGGAAGTGGATTTCGGCAGGCAGAGACGCGCCGGACTTTTGTCCGCGGACAAAAGTCCGGCGCGGTCCCGTCGGGCGCAGGGTTGATGTCAGCGTGATGCGCAGGGCTATGGCGGTGGGATCTCCGCTCCCGAAGACTCCGCGCCGCGCTGACATCCCCTCAGTTGGCGAGGACGCCTTGCCCGGCCCACCTTGCCCTTCCCCGGCCCGTCCCTCTGCCCAGGCTTCGCCAACGGCCCGTCCCGACCAGCGGGTGAACGCTCCTCCCGATGCCGGGGCGAACGGGTGACATGGCCACCGCCCGCCGTGATCATGCCGCCCGCAGTGCGTTGCCGTACTGCCAGGAGTCCCTCACGAACCACCCGACAGGAGAAGCCCTCCATGTTCATGCACGCGCTGAGGCGACGGATGTGCGCTCTCGGGACCGTCCTCGGGCTGGGCATTGTTCTGCCGCTCGCCACCGGGGCCACCCCGGCATCCGCCCAGGCTGTTCTGACCGTCACGAAGACCCACGAGGGGAACTTCGCCCGGGGCGGTGAGGGCGTCTACATCATCACGGTCACCAACACCGGCAACGAGGAGACCATCGGCAACGTACGCATCACCGACAACATGCCGCTGGGACTCACCCGCACAGGGCTGACTGTCGCTGTCAATGGAAACGGAGGCATCAACTGCCCGGTGAACGGCCCGTCAGGGTTCGCCTGTGATGCCGACCTCGACGCCGGCACCAGTATCGAGATCGAAGTGACCGTGGCTGTCTCCTCCGACGCCCCCTGCACCGTTACCAACACCGTGTCCGTCAGCGGCCTCGCAGACCAGGTCCTGATCTCGGCGAGCGACCCCACAACCATCACCGGCACCGGCTGCGGCAATGGCAACGGTGGGGGTGGCGACGGATCGATCCTCCCCGTCGATCTCAACGGAGTCGTCACCGCGTTCAACAACATCAGCACGAACAACAACCTCCTCAGCCCGGGGGCTACGAACACCACCAACCAGAACCTCGGGATCAACGCGCCCTGACAGAGCAGAGGACTGCCATGCCCGGACGGATCGTCCAGGATGCGCTGGGTGTCAGGGCCTGACGTGGTGGGACGCCGCGGCCAGGGTCGGCCCAGGCCTGGTCGAGGGCATCGATCCGTCCTGTCGGTGTCCCATTGCAGGACTCGGCAAGGTGGTCGACGGTGAGCGGGCGGCCGGCGTGCGCGAGGGCGTTGAGGTCGAGCGGGAGTTCATTCACGAGCGGACCCTGATCGGCCTGGACACCGCCGCGGCGAACGGCAGCCACGGTGGCCGCCCGCCCGCCATCGACGGCGACATGCTCGCCGTCGCCCTCCGGCGCCGCGACGCCGCGATGCCGAAGAGTCCGTCACCGCCATCGCCAAGCACCTCGGCGTCGGCCGCTCCACCCTGTACCGCACCCTCGCCGCGTACGACGAAGCCGCGGCCACCACCGACGCGCCACGGATCACCGACCGCCGCGTCGTGCCGCCCGACCATCGTCGGCGACCAGTCGAGAACCCGGCCCGCCGATCGGGCAGGTGCCGGAGTCGCCGACGGTGCACCCGAGCCATGTTGTGTACTACAAGGCCTTGTTCATGGTGCATTCGGTTGCCAGGAGGTCTGGAAGATGGACGAGCTGTACCCGCCGGTCGAGCCGTACGAGAAGGGGATGCTCGACGTCGGCGACGGCAACCTCGTGTACTGGGAGGTCTGCGGCAACCCAGACGGCAAGCCCGCCCTCGTCGTCCACGGCGGACCGGGATCAGGATGCGGGACCGGGGCACGTCAGTACTTCGACCCGGACCGCTACCGGATCGTCCTGTTCGACCAGCGCGGCTGTGGCCGCAGCACCCCCCACGCAAGCGAACCCACGACCGACATGCGCCACAACACCACCCGGCACCTGATCGCCGACATGGAGCGGCTTCGGAATCTCCTGGGTATCGACCGCTGGCTGCTCTACGGAGGCTCGTGGGGATCCACGCTGATACTGGCCTACGCCGAGACCTACCCCGAGCGGGTGTCGGAGATCGTCATCGCCGCCGTCACCACCACCCGGCGCTCCGAGATCGACTGGCTCTACCGCGGAGCGGGCCGGTTCTTCCCCGAGCAGTGGGAACGCTTCCTCGAAGGAGCCGGCGGCACACCACGGGACGGTGACATCGTCGCGGCCTACGCACGTCTGATGGAGCATCAGGACCCCGCGGTCCGGGAGAAGGCCACGGCCGACTGGTGCGCCTGGGAAGACGCGGTCCTGTCCGGGGAAACGAACGGCGCCTCCAACCCGTACGGCGACCGCCCGCCGGCCGCGCAACTGGCCCTCGTCCGCATCTGCTCGCACTACTTCTCCCACGGTGCTTGGCTGGAGGAAGGCGCACTCCTGCGCGATGCGCACCGCCTGGCCGGTATCCCGGGCGTGCTGGTCCACGGCAGGCTCGACCTGGCCGGCCCGCTCGATACCGCATGGGAGGTCGCCCGCGCCTGGCCCGATGCCGAGCTGACCGTCGTCGGTAACGCAGGCCATCTGGGCAGCGACACGACCCGCGCCCATGTACTCAAGGCCCTCGACCAATTCGCTCGCCAGGGATGAGACCAGACCGCCCGGCGATCCAGAGTCACTGACACCTCGCGTGTCGCCGACCGCTGACATATCCATGTCGCCCGACGCCGCGTGAGCCACGCTCCTTCTCGGGCGATGCAGCCGGCGGCGTCTTCAACGACGGCGGCACGGTTGTCCCTGATCGCGACCGCGGTCAGGGACAACCGTTCCACCAACTGTTCCGGCAGCGCCCCCGCCATCGCCGACTGCACGAACTGAGGGGCAACCGCAGCTGACGCTCTGCCGGGCCGGACCGTCATCACGGACACCGCCGCGTGAGACCGCGCCCCCGGCCTACCAGGGGGTCGGGTGGGCGGTCGCTGCCGACGCCACCGACGGGACGTAAAAGGTCGCCCCCATTGCCCACGTCTATCCCGAGCGAGTGCTGTGGCAGCCCGACCTCCTGTGACCGGCCGCTTCGCCCGAATGGCTCGTTCACGAGAGTGGGTTCTGGCTCAACTTCTGGATGCTGTTGGTGATCTTGCCGAAGCTCCGGCGCCGCGCTCGGCGCCTATCGGGCGCCTCGGGTCGGTAGCCCGTAAGCGAGCTGTTGTGCGGCGCCGGGCCGGCACCCTGGATGGCCACTTCGCCGGGCGGCAGTTGGCCATCTGGGTTCTGGAAGGGGGCCGCCGGGGGGCTCTGCATGCGTCAGTGGTCGGCTTCCGGTTGCCAGCGCGGGCCGGCGTACCGGGTGAGGGCGCCTTCGAAGTCTGCTTGCTGCTGTGCGGTCATCGGGCCGAGGACGCACACCGGGACGCAGCGGTCCGCGCGGAGGCGGACGCCACGGGAGTGGGTCCAGCCCGCAGGGGGGCCAGGGAAGCTGTGGCCGTCGTGGGTGAAGCGGATGTGCAGCCCAGTAGAGGGATATGGCGCCTTCGACCGGATGGCCTCCACGGTGACCATCTGGATCTTGTCCCAAGCGACCATGCGGAGGGAGGCATCAGTTACGGCGATGCCGTGCTTTTCGATGCTGAGGGACCATGGGTACCAATGCCGCAGCTTACGGCGCCACTGGACTGCGTCGGCCACCAGAAAGGGCAGTAGCACGGCTGTGCACAGCGCGCCGATGCCGAACAACATCATGGCCACGACCTCCCCCACTCCGGGCCTGACGCCCGTCTCCAGCTGGAAGGTCCCCATCTTCTGCAGGAAGTAGGAGTCCATTCCCGTGGCCACCGCGAGAGCCACGACGACGCGCAACAGATAGGAGGAGCGCAGAAAGGAAAGCGAAGCGTCGTCGGTGATCCGGTCCCGGGCTGTCCAGGAAATCTCGAACGGGCCGTCGTGCGTAGGTAACCGGTGGGTGGGCGGCGGGGGGTTGTCGAAACGCGGCACGCGGGTCACTGTGGTCGCGCCGGAAGAGCCGAGGGCAGTCCGGAGCTCGTCAAGGCGTCCATGAACTGCCTCAGCTGTCTGAGGACGCCGGCCGGGGTCTCGCTGCAGCAGCTCGGCGACAAGCTGGATCACTGCCGGCGGCAGCTCGGGCCGGAGTGTGCCGAGTGAGGGGGCATCCTCGGCAAGCTTGTGGTGCATGATCGCGAGCCCGGTTTGCCCGGTGAACGGTGGCCGCCCGGTGAGCAGTGCAAAGAGGACGCTCCCCAGGGCGTAGAGGTCCGAGCGTGCGTCGCCGCGTTCGGTGAGGAACTGCTCCGGCGCCCCATACTCAGGTGTGCCGGCAGGGGCAAGCTGCGAGGAGTGAGCCAGGGTGAAGGCAGTCTGGATGAACCCGGCGATGCCGAAGTCGACCACCTTGACCCGGCCGTCCGAGGCGAGCATCACGTTGTGCGGCTTGATGTCGTAGTGGATGACCTGTGCCCGGTGCGCGGCTACCAGGGCCGCGCAGATCTCCCCCGCGATCTTTAGAGCTCGGCCCACGTCCATGGGACTCTCGTGGCGAATGTGCTCGGCGAGATTGGCGCCCTCGACCCGCTCCATGACCAGGAACCACAGGTCCTCGTGGACCCCCCGGTCGTACAGGGCGACCACGTTCGGATGGCTGATCTGCGCAGCCGCCACCGCCTCCCGCTCGAACCGGCGTGGCAGATCCGCATGCATCGCCTCATCGAGCACCAGCATCTTGACCGCCACGTCCCGGTGCAGGCTCCGGTCCCGCCCGGCCCACACCTCCCCCATCCCTCCCCGTCCAAGCCGCTTGGTCAGCTCGTACCGCCCCGCGATCAGCTCTCCGCGCTGCACCCGCCACCCCCGATGACAAAGGCCATGCCAATCATCAGCGTATGGCCACGAGGGTCAGCCGAAGGGCGATCGACGGAGATCCAGGGCGCCTCCCTCCCATCCGACGACCCGAAGGTCTGGGGCGGCGTTCTGGCCAACGACCGGTCGGCATGGTCACGTATCGGTCGACGACGTCACATCAAGCGCCAACTCGCCAAGTCGAGGGTTCTGACCGCTTTTCCGGATGCTGTTGATGATCTTCGGCCACCGGTGCGGTTGGCGTTCCAAGGAGGCCCGGTTCGCCGGCCGCGGCCTGGCAATCCTCGAAACGGTCAACTGACATGCGGGTGTCGGGGCCATCCCTGCGGGTGCCGGGAGCAGAACGGCTTTGACCTGTACCTCGCGAACAACTGGGGGTCATCCCCGCGGGTGCGGGGAGCAAGGCCGGGACGAGAACGGAGTGCCCCTGGCCCCTGGATCATCCCCAGTCCCGCGGCCATGGGATCCGCCAGGGACTTCGGGGTGTCGGCTTGCGACGTCAGCCGGCCCAGACGATGGAGAGGACACGGAGGTGGCCCAGGCTGCGGTTGACCCAGTAGACGACGGTGAGCGGGCCGATCGACGCCCGCCGTACGTCCTCGCCCTCCGGGTCTGTGCGGTCCCACTGGGGCCAGGACCACGGGGACCGGGAGGCGATGTCGAGAACGTCGCGGACCATTTCCTGGACGGTCGGGTCGAGCTCGGCGAGGTGGGCGGAGGCCTGCGGTGCCAGCCGGGCGGGCCAGGCATCGCTCACCGGCGGGCCCCGATGATGTCCTCCAGGGCGACGCTGTCGGTGTCTTCGAACCCCGAGGCGATGAGCGCGGCGACGGCGGGCGCGGTGTCGAGCCGGCCCTGCCATTCACGGACCACCTCGTGCAGCGCCGTGAGGTCGAAGGTCTGCCTGGACTCCTCCAGGGCAGCGCCCCAGTCACGCTCGAACGCGGGAAGCCAGCGGTCGGCGGCTTCGTGCGCGGCGATGCGGGAGCGGAGTTTGGCCCCGGCCGCCGGGGCCGGCGGGGCCTGCGGGTGATGTACGGGTTGTGCACTCATGCGGCGGGTTCCCTTCCTCTGTACCGAGTCTGCCGCCTGATGACGGTCCAGGTCGAGTGCGCAGTGGAGCAGAGGATGCCGGCCTCTCCTGGACCCCCGACTTTTGTCCGCGGACAAAAGTCGGGGCCGGCGCACGACGGGCAACGCGGCCTCCGTAACCGTGGATTACGGGTCAGATCCCGAGGAGAGCTTCTCCTTGTGGCGGTATCGGAGGCTCAAGGACGTCGCGGAGACGGGTGATGCCTCGGCGCCAGTTCGGACCGTCCGCGGCTTCGCCCCACAGTTCGGCCAGTTCGGAGGCTCTGACCGCGCTTCCGTGATGACTGCGCCTTTCGGCTGCGTCTGGCCGCGGGCGCTTGGGGTGTGACCTTCGGCCTCGGCGCTCGTTCACCGGCAGTGAGGAAGATCATCACCGTCGTAGCGGGGGGCGCGCGTCTCGACGACGCTGCCGGCGCAACGGTTGAAAGCCGGGTCGGTTGAACCATGCGACTGATTCGCGTCGCGTGTTGCGCGGCTGTGGCGCTGCTGCTGATGAGCTGCGCCGATCATCGGATCGCTTCCCCACACCGTGAGTATCCGGTCGGCGAACAGGCCCAGGGCGATCTCATCAAGTCCGCGCAGCTTGCCCTCGTCACCCGCTGCCTTTCCGGGCAGGGGCTGGCCGTGCCGTCCCCACAGCAACGCCCCAAGGCCGCCACCAGCGAGGACAAGCGTTTCCAGGCCGCCTATTTCGGCACTGACCCCCGCGAGCTGTCCCTCACCCTCCCCACCGGGTACACCGTCACCGCCAATACGGATGGCTGCCTCGCCGACGCGCAGCGCGTCCTGTACGGCGATCAGAAGCGGTGGTTCGAGGCCGAGGTGGTCGTCAACAATCTGCGCGCCGAAGCGCAGGCCCGGATGGCGACCGATCCCGATCACCGTGCCGCGATGGCCCGCTGGGAACGCTGCGCCGGACAACGGTCCGGGACGCACCCGGACCAGCCGGACCCGGCCGTCACCGACCGCTGCAACCGTGAGAGCGGCCTGGCGGTGGTCGAATCCCGCCTGGAGCCCGTCCTGCTGGCCAAGGTACGTACCGAGCGGCGCGAGCAGCTGACCGCCTACCGGCAGCTGCGCTCGATCGCCCTGCAACGCGCCGTCAACCTGGCCTCCGCCGCAAACGCTCCTCAGGGGCCCAGTCGGAGATCCGACCCAACCACCGATCCGAGACCGACCGAACCGAAAGGGCACCACCCCTCATGACCATGCAGCGCATCATCACGTCCGCCGCCGCGGCGCTCCTCGCCATGACCGGAGCCCTGACGGTCTCCACTCCGGCCGGAGCAGCCGACTGCCCCAGCGGACACTTCTGCGCCTGGGAGCACGCCAACTTCGATGGCCAGCGCGCCAACTGGTCTGGCGATGACGGCTGGTGGGAGAGCTTCATCGCCGACGAGGACTCCTCGTGGGCCAATCACGGCATTTCGGGCCCGGGAATCAAGGACCACGTCAAGGTGTACTCCCGGGCACACCAGGGCGGCCACATGACCATCTGTCTGACCCCCGGCCAGGAAGTCGGCTCCAACGGAGCCGCAAACGACAACGGCGACTCCCACACCTGGGCGATGAGCTGCTGAACCAAGCCCGTGCCGGCAGTGAGCCCGACCGTCGTCCGGGCCCCACAGGGGAGATCACCCCGGGCGACGCCCGCCCTTGAAGCGCATGAGTCCGCACCCGACTGACCGAAGCCCCCGCTTCTGCGACAGCAGACGCTGATTCCGACGCGCCTCTGCCCTCTGGGGCCTGCTTCCGGTTTGAGTGCGCTCCTTGGCCAGACTGGCCAAGGAGCGGATGGCGTACCCCTCACTGGCTATGACGACTTTTTTGGGAGTCGTCTGTTGAGGACTTCGGTAGGCACGTGGCTCGGGGTTGAGTGATCAACATCGATAAGATTCGATGTCGTAAGCGTGTGCGGTCGAGGTTCGTGGTCTGTTTCATAATCCAGCTGTGGACATTTCCGATGAGGGACAGCCGCTCGATCCCGTCTGGCTTGAGATCGACAACAACGTGTGTGGCGGCTTGGCAGGGGCCCCGAGTGCTTCGTTGGTGGCCGAGCGGTTCATCGGGGCGGGCTGGAGTTCCAGATCGATTTCGTGGGAGTCGTATGAGGTCGAGACTGGCTGGTGTCGCATCGCGGTCGATCCGACCGAGGGTGACACGCTTCTGAACGGAGTTGTCGATCCTGAGAGGTTCGAGGATCTGGCAGCACTGCTGACCCGGTTCGGCCTGCCGTTCAGTCTTGAGCTTTGTGACGATGACGGCGAACTGCTGCGGGAGATCGCGGCTGGAACCCCGTCAGCGCCTCAGGACACAGTTTCCAAGCCCCTGAGCCGTCTCCTCGCTCTGCCTGGGCTTTGGTCGCGGCGAGGCGGTAGGACTCGGTTCCGGTCTGGATGATGTTGCCGCCGAAGGTGAGCCGGTCGACGATGGCCGCGCAGAGCCGGGGATTGGTGAACGTCTTGGTCCAACCGGAGAAGGACTCGTTCGATGCGATGGCGACGCTGTTCTTCTCCTCGCGTTCGGTCAGAACCTTGATCAGTTGCTTCTCGTCGGCGGCCTCGACGAGCTCGTTCACGAGCTTCGTAGCGAGGGTGTAGCGGACCCGGTGTCCCTTCATCGCGGCCTCGGTGCCCAGCGCGATCAGCAGATGGGACTTGCCGGTGCCGGAGTCGCCGATCAGGCAGAGCGGCTGGCCTTCTTGCGCACCCACTCGCACTTGGCCACCTCACCGAAGAACGGCCAGAACCAGATCGGACGACTCAGCGAGGACCTGGGCCAGAGCATCGACGGCGAGCATTCGACGGTCTGTGGGGAGCCCGGGCAGCGGTTCCGAGGGGCCGTAGATCGAACACGCCGGTTCGCCGTCAGGGTGCTGTGCGGCACCCAGGGCCGCCGCAGCCACAGCTCGCTCGGCGCCTGGGGCGTCCAGTTCGCCTCCAAGGTCGGCGGCGTGCTTGAGCAAGCTGCGGATCATGAACTCCCGTTCTTCCCTGGACGCGTCGTCCAGGTCGCCGGCGAAGTCGGCGGCGGTGTCGTTGTCAAAGGGACCGATATCCCAAGTGCCCATGTGGCCTCCTCCCGTGGCTGTCCGGAGATCCTCGCGCTGACCACCGACAGTGACGTCCGGAGGTCAGCGCGTCCATACCCGATCGGGCCCGGATCCGGCGGCGATGTCAGACACGAGTGACATGCTTTCGAACTCACGTCCTCTGACGAACGGAGCTGCCGGCGATGGGCATCGACTTTGATGCTGTCTGGTGCGCGACAGATCTCGGCAACCACCGCCCCTGCCGCTATACGTACGAGATGTATCCGTACGCCACCCTGCCTCCTCTGGACGAGAAGCGGTTCACGGGCGCATTCCAGTGGCTGGGTGACGCAGGAGGTTGCGTCGCCGAGCAGACCGCGAAACTGCGGCTGCTGGAAGAGAAGCTGGCCATCGAGGGACTGGCGCTACCGGAGGACTTCGTCACCTTCTACTCGTCGTCGAGTCTGCGGGAATCCTTGGACGCGGTGTCGGTGACCGGGTGCTGGAGCAGTCTCTCCGGGCCGCTGCCCAGCCCCGTTGAGCCAGGGGCGTTCCTCGTCCGGTTCTTCCGCGATCAGCAGGATTGCGTTCTCTGGTACCTCTACTTGCGCCCGTCCGGCGAGGTCTTCGTGGTCAATTCCCACCTCGACTACGAGTATGAGTACGAAGCACGGGACTCGGAGGACTGCCAGCCGGAGAGCAACCTGGACGATCTTGCCGCTCAGAAGGCAGGGATCCTTTGGTGTGCTCCCTCCTTCGAGGGCTTTGCCTACCGTTTCTGGCTTGAGAACTGTCTCTGGCACGCCGTGAACGGCGGGGGTGAGGCGTCACTCGACGCCGAGATGGAGAAGTATCTGGGCCACTACCAGGGCACGCCGTCCCGAAGAGAATGACGCCGCCATCCCCGTATGCGCGGGGAGCAGTCACCAATCGCTCCTTGTTTTGCTCACGGTGACGGGTTCATCCCCATCGGTGCGGGGCGCAGGAGGCGGGAATGTGACCGGCCTGTCTGACCTGGGTTCATCCCCGCACCTGCGGAGCGTTGAGGTGACGACCTCCACGCTAGACCAAGGGGCACCCGGTCCGGCGCCGTTCTCCGTCGGCAGGGGTCCTTAAGGTGCTCCGCTCCGCAGGTGCGCGAGGGCGATGTCGTGGACCCGTACGACCGCTTCGGGCGCGATCCGGGCCAGGACCGGCAGGGCGTGGTGCCAGCCGTCGCCCTCCAGGGCCTGCCGTACGAACCGGGCGGCAGCCCGCTCGTCGCCGGGGGTCTGCGCGGAGGCGGCGAGCGCGAGGGCCCGGATCGTGTGGGTCAGCGGGTCCCCATCCACCGACCTTCTGTGGGCGGTTACGCGGACCGGCACCCGGGCCAAGTACCCCGCGACGGCCGCGAACGCGACCGCGCGGCGCGCCGGGATCGCCAGCCGGTCCGCGACCCGCCACGCCTCGGCGGTGTCGCCGAGCAGCGCATGGAGCACGGCGAAGCCGGCCGTCGGCAGGAAGTCCGGAGAGTCGGCTCGCATCGGCCGGTCCAGCCAGTCCAGCCGGTCGGTGGCGTCCTCCCCGGCCCGGATCCGCAGGAAGGCGTCCACGAGGACGGTCTCGATCCGCCACACCGGCGGCGGCTCGTTCGCGTACTCCAAGGAGTAGCGGATCGCGTGCTCCAGCCGCTCCCGGCAGGACTCCTCCGTCCCGGCCGCGGCGGGCAGCAGCTCGGCGAGCCCGGGCAGGAGGTCGGCCAGCCCGCGTGGCCGTTCGGCGGTGACGAGCAGGCGTTCCCGCTCCTCGTCGACGAGCGCTGCCGCCATGGCCGGCTCGTGCGCGGCGACTCCCTCGGCAACGGCGATCCGGGCCTGCCGGGCGTTCAGCCGCCGCCAGGCCGCTCTTGTCCTGCGCTCCGAGGACTCCGAGGGATCCGCCTGGGCGATGAGTCCGACAGCGTCGACACCTGCGCCTGCCCAGGCCAGCGCCTGCGCCGCGGCAGCCCATGCGTCAGGATCCGAACCGGCACATTCGGCGGCAGCGAAGGCCGTCCTCCGTGCGTCGAGCGCGCGCCCGGCATCCGCGTGGGCCAGGGACAGCGCGGCCAGGGCACGCGCCCGCTCTCTCGTGCGGGTCAGCCGGGCGGCGAGTTCCTCGGCGTCCACGGGCATGCCGATCCGTCCGAGCGCGTCCACGAGAGCAGGCAGCCAGAAGGTCGGGAGCAGCTTGCCGGAGCCGGCGGCCCGCAGCAGCTCCAGGGCCTCACCCAGTCGGCTTTTCGCTTCGTCGTGCCTGCCCCGGCCTGCCAGCCGGATGGCCTCGTCGGCCAGCCTTCCCGCCTCGGTCCGGTCGATCTCCACGAAGCCGCTGCCCTCGTGGGCGTCGCCGGCCTCGATCCTGTCGACAGCCGTGCGGGCGAGAGCGGTTACGTCCCTCTCGTAGAGGCCTGTGTACGTCGTACGGAACTCCTCGGGTACCGCGTCCAGCAGACGGCGCGTCTGCTCCATCGGGAACCCTGTGTCGTCCAGTGCCAGCACGAGCTGTGCAAGGGTCAGTTCGAACGCCAGGTCCATGTGGGAGCGGTCCGCCGTCGACATCGAACCGGCGTCCCCACAGACCGACTCGACGTACTGCCTCGCCGTTTCCGCCACGGCTGCGGCCTTCTCGGGCCGGGCGTCCGCCAGCATCGAGGCGACCGCCGCGAGGATGCCGATGTTCTCCAGCGTCGGTGCTTTCTCCCATACGTCGCGCGCGTGATCGAGGGCACGGTCATGGATCCTGTCCGCCCGGTCGGGGGAAGCGGCTGCCAGGATCGCCCAGACCTGGATCCGGACGACCCGGACGTCCGGATAGCCGTGGTGGTGGCTGTCGTCGAGGTCCTCGGCCCGCTCCTCCATCTCGTCGAGGAGTTCCGCCGCCCGTGCCGGGTCGTGCGGCCGCAGCCGGCGGGCCGCCTCTGCCCAGGCCTCGTACCTCGCCGTGCCCAGCCCCCATGTCGAACGGAGGAGCTCCAGGCCGGCCTCCTCCTGCCCTGTCGCGATCAGGGCTACCGCCGCCCGGGCGGCGACCGCCTCCTCCTCGTCCTCGTCCCCGGGCAGGGACACGACCTGTCGGCGCCCCGTGCCCGCCCATACCGCCGCCTCCCGCGCGGTTTCCGGGGCCTGCTCGTGGCCCTTGTCCGCCAGTACGAGGGCCACCTCGACCAGCGCAGCGGCCTTGGCGGAGGGGTGCGTCGCCGCCAGTGCCAGCGCTCTCGCGTACCCGGGATCGCCGAGTCGGGCGACCGCACGCAGGACGGACCGCGGCAGGGGCAGGACGTGCCGCAGGAGGAACTCCCGGGACACGGCGGCGCCCGCCGCCACGGCGAGGTCGCCGGGGGTGGCGCCCCAATGCGCCGCCGCGACCGAGTCCAGGTCCGTGAGGGCGATCTCCGCCCCGAAACGGTCCACGAGGCGGAGCTGGCGCACCGGGTCGAGGACGAGCGCCGCCAGCCGGTCGGCGTCCCCGCCGTGCTGGAGCATGCGGGTGTATCCGGTGAGGAGGTAGTCCGGTGTGGTCTCGGGCCAGCCCTGGTCCCGGTAGCGGTCGGCCCAGGCGTGCAGCCGCGCCTCGTACCCGGCGAGTTCCGCTTCGCCGAGGGCGTCCACCGCGGCCCGGCGCAGCTCCTCGTGGGCGAGTACGTACGTCAGCCGGCCGGGGTCCTCGGCCTGTCCGCGCGGGGCCATGTGTGCGGAGTGACCGGGTGCCATGCTGCGGCCGACGACGCTGCGGAGCTTCTTGTCCACGTCGTACGGGCGGACCTCGACCAGCTCGGCCATCTCCCGGCCGCTGAGGGCGCCCCGGGCCACCGTGAGCAGGCCGAGGAGGTGGCAGCCGACCTGCGGATCGTCCAGCAGGGCGTACAGGTCCCGCATGGCCATGTCCCGGATGACCTGGGCCGCGGGCGAGGCCGCGAGGCGGCGGACGACCGCGGGCCGGCGCAGGGGGTGGTCGGCGGGAACGTCGTCGGGGACGGGCGGATTCGGCCGTCCGGCGACGATGACGCGCATGCCGGTCGGCAGGTGCCTGGGCAGCAGCGCCGCGATGCTCTGCCGGCCCGGACCGGCCCCGGCGTCCTCGTCGAGGCCGTCCACCACGAGCAGCAGGGTCCGGCCGCGGGCCGCGCTCGCCCGCGCCGCCGCCTCGTAGAGGTCGAACAGCTGGTCCGGGCGCCGGGGACGCGACGGCGTGAGCTTGCGCCCCGCTACGGCAGCGAGCTGATCGGTCATGTCCCGGAGGAAGTCGTCCCGGTGGTTCGTGCCCAGGCGCTCGGCGACGAAGTGCACGGCCACGTCGACCCCGGCCGGGAGGTACCGGAGGGCGAACCAGGCCAGAAGCGCGGATTTGCCCGCCCAGGCGTCGGCCTGCCACCAGAGGTAGTCGCCGCTGGGGCCCGGCGGTTCGCTCGCGAAGGCCGCCAGTTCGTCCAGCTCCTTCTCCCGGCCGACGAAGTCCCGGGGAAGGATGGTCTGGCAGACCTCGGCCGGATGACCGTAGAGGCGGCCGGGCGAGCCGGCATCGATGCGCGGGCCCCTGCCGCCTTGTCTGCTTCTCCCCCGCTTCTGGGCGGCTCGCAGGCGCGAGTGCCACCCCTCGGGGCTGACCCGCCGATGGACCGGGGAGCGCAGCGCGGCGAGCCTCTCCAGCTCCGGGATCAGGACCCGCAGCACGTAGGTCTCGTGCTCCTCGGACGGGACGGAACGGCCCCTCATCCAGTCGCTGATCGTGGCGTCGCGCACCTCGAACCCGTGCTTCGCACCGAGGCTGATGAGCTTCTTGTACCCGACCTCGCGCCCGCCCGCGGCCTCGTACAGCTCCCGCAGCTCTGCCGCGAAGCTCGGCGCCTCGACCCCCTCCGCCAACTGACCGGTCTCCGTCCCCTGTCCGGCGACGACTTCGCCGGAAACCTCGTCATATCCCGTCTGACCAGCGTACTTACGAGGCCTCCAGCCGTCCGGACATCGCCGGAGAACCTCCCGCCGAGGGATACCTGTGGCACCGAAGCCCGGCGGACGAGACCGCCGAGGCGCCTTGCCCGAGGGGGATTCCGTGTCCGTCCTGCAGTCCGTACTCCACGACGCGGCCGCACTGACCGCCGTCACCGGCCTCACCTACACCGGAGCCGTGGTCACGGTCGCCGCGTCGTCGGTGCTCTCCCGCAGCCCGGAGCGCCGGCGCGACGCCCGGGCGACGCTGACGATCCTGCTGCGGCGGCGCGGCGCGCGGTAGGCAGGCAGGCCGCCGGAGGCCGGGTGTGGGGAAGCTGCTCCTGGCTCCGGCCAGGCTGGTTTCCCCTTCTGCCACGCGCTACTCTCTGCGCCAGCGCAGCACCCCGCCACCTGCGGGGATGGCCCCCGTTACGAGCACAGCCCGCCCCGAGCCCCGCATGCGCGGGGATGAAGCGGCTCACCTCCGGGTGAGCCCCATGACCGAGCGGCCTTACCGCTAGCCTCGCGCTTTCAGCAGAGTGCGACGTCTGCTCATGATCAAAAAGCAGGAGCGCTCCTCCGACCTGGGAGGATCGGGTATTCCGATGAATCTTCTTGCCTCAAGCTGGGGGCACTTGTCAGGTGATGGAGCCCGGGGTGTCTCCGCGATGCTCCCAGGCTGGGCGGAGCGGCCCATGGATCTCAGGTGAGAGCGAGGAGCACTTCGTCGATCTCACCGCCGCGTGCTTGGCCAAAGCCCCTGCCATGCCCGGTGATCACAAAGCCACACTTTTCCAGTACGCGGATCGAGCCTGCGTTATCGGCTGCTGCGTGGGCGTGCAACGGCCGGGTTCTGACGAGATCGACCAGCACCGTGAGCGCCGCTGTGGCGATGCCGCGGCCCCAGTGATTTCGGCCGATCCAGTAGGTGACCTCGCGTTCGTTCGGCGGCCCGTACACCGCAGCATGGCCGACCACCTCATCGTCGGCGAGCACAGTGCGCATCAGGACATCGGGGTTGGAACGGATCCTGGCCCAGTAGCTGTCGAAGAGCGCCCTGTCGTAGTGGTACTTCCTGGTGACCGCGGCCACGTGCTGCGCCTCGGGATCAGAGAGGTGCTCCCAAAAGGTGGGCAGATCACTATCGAGTACTTCGCGGAGGGAGATCATTCCGGTGGTGGCTCCTGCGGCTGGTCGAGGACGTGGTACTTCGTCGAGTGCGGCGTCCGATAGCTGATCAAATTCAGTGAGTGTACTCCTGGCCTGGGAGGATGGACCGTGTCGAAGGCTCTGTCCGCAGCAGGAAGTAGGCGCGCTCCAGGTGAAGAAGAGTTGCGGGTGGCGTCGCTGTCAGGTCAGGACGAGGCAGCCCAGCCGCTCCAGTTCGCTGAGGAGCGGTAGGGAGGGATCGACCTCGTTCCATCGCAGATCCAGCTTCTCCAGCGATGGCATCAGGGCGAGCCAGTCGGGCAGCTGGCAAAGGCGGTTGCTTCGGAGGTCGATCTGACGCAGTCGTGGGAGGCCGGCCAGTGACTCCGGCACCTCGGTCAGGGAGTTCTCGCGTAGGTCCAGGTGGCGCAGTTCGTGCAGCTCGGCTGCCGACGACGGCAGGTGCTCGATCGCGTTCCCTCGGAGCCACAGCTCACGCAGGCAGCGGAGCTGGCCGAGGGCATCGGGCAGGGCGGTGAGCCGGTTGTGCTGCGCCCTGAGCTCGATGAGGCTGCCCATCCCACCGATGGTCTCTGGCAGGGTGGTGAGGGAGTTCTCACCGACGTTGAGGTAACGCAACCGGGTCAGGTTTCCCAGGGAGTCGGGGATCCGAGACAGCTGGTTGTCGTGCAGGTAGAGGCAGTCGCTGAGCTCGGTCAGCTTGCCGAGTTCTTCGGGCACCGAGGCCAGCGCGTTGTGGCCCAGGTCCAGGGTCTTCAGCCGGTGGAGCTGCCCGATGTCCGGCGGGAGGGCTATGAGTCCGTTGTCCGCGAGGATCAGCACATGGAGATCGGTCTTCCGCCAAACCGACTCGGGCACCTCTCCGAGCTCTTGACGCCACAAGTTCAGTGTGTGCCTCACGGCCATCTCCCCTTCGTCAACCGTCCTGGGCTCCGATTCTCGTCCGGGACCTCCCTCGGCGGCGACGGGGCCAGCAGACAGTCAAGGCAAGATCGACTGGCCGCGGCTTCGGCGCGGGCTCGGGTGCTGGCGAGGCGGTAGGAATCGGTTCCGGTCTCGATGATGGTGCCGTTGAAAGTGAGGCGGTCGACGACCGAACGACGGGTCACCGAGCCGTCCGGGAGACCGCTCGGAGCCGTCCTGCGCCGACGTCCCGTCCCGGCCGGCCTTCCCCCAACACCCCATTCAGGAACGGGTGTTGACGTTTCCCAAACCCGGCATGGCGTCCTCGCCCCCGTGCTACGTTCCTGCCTCATTCCAGCAGGGAACCGTTATGAGCAGAGAGCGAACGATGCACCTTGGCTGAATCACACACCCTGCCCCGCGGGGTGATACGTCCCCGGTGGGACCCTCGCCACCAAGCATGCGCCGAGGCACTGACATCGAAGGGCGAGAGGGTCGAGCTGAGCCTCACCGCCCTGCTCGAACAGGCCGATGACCTGCTGACCCTGACCGGGTCCACCCCCGGCGAGACGGTCGCTCTCCTCGAATACCTGCTGGCCATCTGCTACGCGTCCGAGACCTACCCGGCCACCGCCTCCCAGTGGCGGAAGTGGGTGGAAGAGAAGCACCCGCTGGACCAGGCCGCCGCGTGGCTCGCGGGCCGGCCGGACGACGAGGTGTGGGACCTCTTCCACCCCACCGAGCCGCTCGGCCAGAACGCGCTCCTCGCCCCCTTCCTCGATCAGCACGGTGCGGGCCCCGCACAGCTGGTGATCGAGCACGTGGGCGACTACAACCAGTTCTTCGACCACCACCACCTGGAGCATCCGGCGCCGTTACCCGTCGCCGAGGCGTTCCGGGCCATGCTCACGCAGCACGTGTACGGGCCCGCCGGCCGGGCCCGGATCTCCGGCAAGGAGACGCTCGGGCCGACCATCACCAACCTCGCCATCGGACGCCTCAGCAGCCGCATCCGCGTCGTCGCGCTCGGCGCCACCCTCGGCGAGACCCTCCGCCTCAACCTGACCCCGTCCGCCGGGCTCCCCGGCGCCTTCAACCGTTCCTGGACGGCCGGGCCCCAGCAGCGCCGGGGCTTCCGGACCAAGCCGGACGGCCGTCCCGTGAGCGGCCCGGCGGACCTCCACAGCTACCTCGGCCGCTCCGTCCTGATGCGCCCGACGGCCGACGGGGACGCCGTCGACCGGGTCCTCATGGGCGCGGGCGAACTCCTGGACCTGCAGCCCGTCCACCTCCAGGACGCGGTCTACGCCCTGACGGCGGACGGCAGGAGGAAGCCCCTGTGGGCATCGGCGACCAGGGCCCTGTGGCGTGACGCCCACGCCCTGTACGCCGCCGTCGCGGACCTCGACCGGCCCGGCGCGGTGGACAAGGGCATGGACCTCTACCGCCGCCTGGCGCTCTTCCCCGGAGCCGACGCCCTCCCGGGACCGGAACCGGGACCCGGCCGGCCCTCCTCCCGCACCATCAACCTGTGGGCGGTGGGACTCGTCGCGAAGCAGACCACCGCCATCACCTGGGTCTCCGGCGTCTTCCCCTTCGCCCCGGGGCTGGAGGCGGAGCTGTACCTCGCCTCCAAGCGCGGCTCTCTGATCGCCGAGCACGTCGCCACCAGCCTGGCGAAAGCCGCCTACGCGGCCTGGGCCGTCGCCTACCCGAACCCCAAGCCCGCCGACAAGGCCGGCCAGATCGCCCGGTTCGACGCGCGCGCAATGCACTGGGAGGCGACGGAGGAGGCCTTCAACATCCTGCTGGACGAGACCGCCGCGGGAGAAGACGTCCACGAGTGCCTCCGCGACTACGGCTCCACGGTCCTGGCCGCCGCCGGGAAGTTCCTCACCGAGCGCCTCGACTCGCTGCCGAGGAACTCCCGGGGAGCCCAGGCACGGGCCGCGGCCCTGCGTCGCTTCGACGACGAGACGGCACATCCCAGCGCCCCGGCCGAACTCCAGGGGGAAACAGCATGAGCAACCGGACGGAAAACCCCGGCGAGGCCACGGAGGCGGCACTCCCCTCCCCGCGGCCGGCCGCCGACGCCGCCCGCGACGAGGACTTCGAGGCCTGGGAGGAGAAGCCCCCCGCCGAGCGCCTCGCGGCCTGGCTCACCACCCTCGTACGCAACCGCGAGTACGGGCAGCTCGCGGAACTGCGCCGGCCGCGCACGCGGACGAACGCCCACATCCGGGCCGGCTGGTTCAACCCCGAGCAGCGCGAGGTCTACGAGCAGGTGGCCTTCCTGTTCGCGGTCTACCACCGGGGCAAGTCCCAGCCCTCGTACGGCTTCGGCAGCCTGGGCGACGCCGCCCGCCGGATCGGCGGCGGCGTCGGGCGCGGGCCGGACGACCCCGGGGCGGCCCGCCTGATCGACCGGATCGTCGCCAGCCGCCGGATCCCGTGGCGCCACCTCCAGCACGCGGTCCAGCGGCTCCGCGCCTGCGACCAGAAGCCGCCCTCGTGGGCCCGTCTCGCCGACGACCTCGTCCGGTGGAACGACCGCAAGGCGCGCGTCTCCTACCACTGGGCCGTCGACTTCCACACGCCTCCCACTCGGTCCCGCAGCACCGGGAAGAGCGACAAGACCGCCGACACGATCAAGAAGGGCACCATCAAGTGACCAGCAACGCCCCCTTCGCCGGTAGCCCGTTCCTCTCCCTCCACCTGCTGGAGACCCTGGTCGCCGTGCTGCCCGTACGCGACGAGAACGGCTCCCCCAAGTCGATCGTCTACGGCGGCGCCGAGCGCCACATGATCACGAGCCAGGCCCGCCGCCGGGCCGAGCGGGTCCATGCCCGGGGCCGCGCCAACGCGGGAGTCGGCGCACTGGCCGGGCACAGCACGGGCCTGCGTACCCGTGAGTGGGCGCTGATCACGGCCCGCGCCCTGGCTTCGGAGCACGGCTGGGACCAGGACGAGGCGGTCAGGACGGCCCGCGCGGTCATCGAGGCCACCGGGCTGAAGTTCGGTGATCCCGCGAAGAAGACCGTGGCGAACCTGACCAAGGTGCTGCTGTTCGCCCCCTCCGACGCGGGTGCCCTGATCGCCGCCCACATCGCCGAGCAGGAGGAGCAGATCCGGACCTGGACGGCCGGGTACCTGGCCGCGCAGACGGCCGGCGCCGTAAAGGCCAAGAGGGGCGCCAGGAAGGCGGCCGATGCCGCGGGCGCCGAATCCGAGGCCGCGGACGGCGGAGCCGACACGAAGTCGCTGCCCGCGCTGCCGCCCGCGACGCGCGCCGCGGTCCTCACCGCCCTGGCTCCGCGCGACGCCATCGACATCGCGCTCTACGGGCGCTTCCTCGCGGAGATCGCCGACTCCCCCAACGTGGACGGCGCCGTCCAGAGCAGCCACGCCTTCACCGTGCACGAGGCGGAGCAGGTCGACGACTTCTACGCGGCCGCCGACGACGCCAAACTCGACCGGAAGAAGAACGCCCTGGACTTCCTGGACGCCGCCGACGACTCCGGGGCCGGCATGACCGGCTACCAGTCCCTGATCTCCGGGACCTTCTACCGGCACGCCGTCCTCGACCGCGTCAGGCTGCGCAACAACCTCCGGGCCGCCGGCATGAGCGAGCAGGCGGCGGAGGAGGCCTCGGTGGCGGCCGAGGCGGAGTTCGTCAACGCCTTCGTCGACGCCTTCCCCGAGGCGAAGAAGAACTCGACCGCCTCCACGGGATCGCTGCCCGCCCTGGTCCTCGCCTTCGAGGGCGAGCGGCCGTACAACTACGCCGGCGCCTTCCAGAAGCCCATCGACGAGAACCCCGAGGACAAGGGCGGCGACGGCCCGGCCGGCCCCGCCGCGGTCAAGCGGCTCCTCGCCCACCACGTCTTCGTCGGCAGCCGCCGCGCCGACATCGGGGCCGGGCGCGTCCTCACGTACGACCCTCAGATCGACGGCCTGCTCAAGGAGCTGGATGCCCTCGGCGCCACGCCCGTGACGTCCATCGAGGAGCTGACGGCGTGACGCACGTCCTGCTCGTCCGGCTCGCCGCTCCCCTGCAGTCCTGGGGGGCGGTGTCCCGGTTCTCGCGCCGCGACACCCACAGCCGGCCCACCAAGTCGGCGGTGATCGGCCTGTGCGCCGCGGCCCTGGGCCGGGAGCGCACCGACGCCGTGGACGACCTGGCCGAGCTCGCCTTCGGCGTCCGCGCGGACCATCCGGGCACACCCGTACGGGACTACCACTCCGTCGGCGCCGGCCGGTACCCGCTGCGCCCGCGCGACATCATCACCGACCACCGGCGTGCCGCGGCCGTCTCGGCGAGCATGGAAGCGGCCACGGGCGGGGGCTTCGGCCACCACGAGCTGGCCGGCTGGTACGGGGCTCCCAAGAAGATCGCCGCCGATCCGGTCTCCGGGGCCCTGGTCTCCGGCGAGCTCTCCCGCACGGCGCTGATCACCGAGCGCTGGTACCTGTCGGACGCCGCGTTCCTGGCCGGGCTCCAGCACGAGGACCGGGGGCGGCTGGAGGAGATCGCCCACGCCCTGGAACACCCGAAGCAGCTGCTGTGGCTGGGCCGCAAGTCCTGCCCGCCCTCCGGCACGCTGGCCGCCGGCATCCTGCCCGGCACCCTCGCCCAGGCCTTCTCCGCCAAGCGGCTGCTGCCGGGCCCGGAGGAACCCGTGCCCGGGCACCGCCCCTGGGCCTGGATCCAGACCGCGCCCGGAGCTCCGGGGGCGTCCCCCGTCAACGACCAGCCGGTCAGCTTCGATCCGGCCCGCCGGGTCCACACCACGCGCTGGGAATCCCGTACGCGCATCACCATCGCCCCGACCGCCGCCGACTGGGAGGACATCATCCCGTGACCACCACACGCACCACGGCGGCCCGCTTCGTCGCCACGCACACCGTCCTGACCATGGACGCCCGGCATCCGTACGCCGCGAAGTCCCTCGTGGACGCCCAGGACATGCACCGCACGGTGATGAGCGGATTTCGCGGCTGGGTCGAGGACGGCGATCCGAGTGCCCGCTCCCAGATGGGGATCCTGTCGACGTGGTCGGTGGACCTCAAGGCGGCGGCCCTCGTACTGGTCGTGCAGTCACGGGTACCGGGTGACTGGAGCCGCATCCCCCGGGCCGCGCTCACCGGCAGGCCCCACACCATCACGGTGGACCGCACCCTCAGGGCCGGGGACGTCCTCGGCTTCCGTACGGTCGTCAACCCGACCCGGAGCAAGCCGTCGGGCAAGCCGGTCTCGGAGAAGGTGCGCGGGGCCCGGGTCCCCCACAGCAATCCCGAGCACGTCAAGAACTGGTTCGTGCGCCGCCTCCAGGCCGAGGGCGAGCCGTCGAAGGCGGAGAACGGCGTGATCCGGATCGGCGCCACCGCCGACCCGGCGGCCCTCGGGATCCGCATGCTGCCCACGGTCTCCAGCCCCGCCCCGCACAAGGGCCTGCGCATCGCCCGCGCGGAAATCCGCGGTTCGCTGACCGTCACCGACCCGGAAGCCCTGGTGGAGACCCTCTCCAACGGCCTCGGCCACGCCAGGGCGTACAGCTGCGGGCTCGTCCTGACGCGTTGACAGGCCCGTTGCGGGAGCGCCGACTTTTGTCCGCGGACAAAAGTCGGCGCCTCCTGCCGGCCATCGTGCTCGGCGCCGCTGTGATCATCTTCGAGGCGCGACACGATGACGAGGAGGACCACGTGCTGGACGCGATCCGCACGATATGGCTGCTGATGCCCGGGAAAGCCGGTGAGATCGCCGCTGACGAGTGGGTGAAGGGCGAGTACTGCGCGCTGTCCTTCCGCGAGGCCGGGGAGATCCGGCCGGGAGCCGAAACCGACGAGATCCGGCGAGAGATCGATGTCGCGTACGCGCACCACCCGGACGGCAAGAGGCAGCGACACATCACCCAGCTGCGCCAGTTCCTGACGGTGATGAAGCCCGGCGACTGGGTCGTGACCCCGGACTCGAAGCGGCGCCGCCTGCACCTGGGCGTCGTCGGTGAAGGCCCGCCCACGTACACCTCCTACGGCGACGCCTTCCCCCGCCGACGCCCGATGCACTGGCTCCTCCCGGATCTGGACCTCGACGTCCTGCCCCAGAACGCGCGGCACACCGTCGGCACCATCCAGCCGATCAACAAGTGGCGGCCGGAGGTGGAGAAGCTGATCCGCAAGCACCTGCCCGGCGTCGACACCATGCCCTTCCCGCCTGCGCAGACCTCAACATCGGTCGGGGTCTCCTACCGACAGGCGGACGAGGAAGCGGCGCCGAGCCCGGCCCGTGCCTCCGCGCCCGACCCGGACCTGACCACAGCCGCCGTACGCACCCACGCGCGCCTGCAGAACCTGCTGGCCCGCGAGGCCCAGAACCGCGGCCTGATCGCGCACTCGCCGACCGGCGATCCCGAGTACGACCTTGCGATCACCGACTCCGCCGGCGGCCACCTCATCCTCGCCGAGGTCAAGTCCCTGCCCAAGGGCGCCGAGACCGCGCAACTGCGCGCGGGCCTGGCCCAACTCCTCCACTACGCGGACTCCTTCCGCGAGCGCAAGGACGGTGTCCAGCTGGTGCTGTGGGTCGAAGGGCCTCCGCTGGACTGGGAGGCATGGCACCGGATCTGCCACCGGGCAGGCGTCACCCTCGCCTGGCCCGGTACGGAGGCCCGGATCTTCGGCAGCTGACCCCGGATTCCCGCCTCGGCGAAGCGGAACCCAGCGCCCGACTTTTGTCCGCGGACAAAAGTCGGGCCGCTCCGGCATCAGGCCGTACCCTCGGCCGCGCGCTTCGCCATAGCCGATGCCACTCGTGACCACGGCCCGGCCCGAGCAGGAACCGCTCACCCCGTCCGCCCGTCATGTACACGGGGGTTGCCAGAGTCAACACCCTTTACGCTCTTCACCACCGAGGTCCGAGGAGATCCATGGTCGACACCGTCAACTCACTGGCCGCCCGTGTTCACGAACTGCTGGTGGAGGTCCTGACCCATGGTCCCGCCGCGGTGGGCACCGCGGGCTTCCACGACGTCGTCGCGCGCGCCACGGTGCTCGGCCCCGACGGCACCTGGCTCGTCGCCGCGGGCCACTCGAGCCTCGGCGTCCTGGCCGTCCTCCGCGGAGAGGCGAACCAGGGAATCTTCCACCTCGACGCCGCGGTGGCAGCCGGTTACAACGACTGCGTGGCGCTCCACGCCGCCCCCATACGTCCGCTGCACGACGATCCCCGTTTCCGGGCCCTGTATCAGCGGATGCGCATCACCCAGGCGGACCTCGACGAGTTCTTCTGGCTGCACCAGGAAACGGAGCTCATGGTGCGGGACGCCCAGACAGCGGCCGTTGACAACATCGGCCGTCTCGACACCGGGGTGTCGCTGCTTCCGCAGGCCCCCATGCCGACCCGGGAACCGAACACCCTCGGCGTCCTGATCAGCCGCATCGACCTCGCGGCGACCCAGACCGCACTCCAACAGGCCGCCTTGAAGTCGGAGTTCCAGCGCAGCTCCGGCAATACCAGCCTCAGTCTCATCGACGACTCGTGGGACTACGACCGTGCCAGGCGCGACGCCTGGCACGCCGACGCATTGGATTCCCAACGCCTGCGGGCCGCCGAGGCCCGGGCCTTCGTCGAACGCCCCGGCGCCGGCACCACGCTCATCCCCTGCCCGCCGCTGGGCTCGATCGCATACCCGGGCTGAGGAGGACCGCACCGGCACGGTGGCCGGTGAGGCTTCTTCGCCGGCTCCCGTCCGCCATCTCGGGCGAGGCTGGTGAGAACCGGCTACAGAGACCGCGACGCCCCCGCCGGGCGGCGGGGGCGCGGTGGCAGGTACTCAGGCTTCGGTCAGCCAGCCTTCTTCAAGACCGCCCAGAACAAACCCGTTCTCGAAGCGCACCCTGTATCTGATCTGAGCGCCGACTCCGGCGTCGAGCCCTCCGTGCCGGATGATCTGCTGACGGAGATTGTCGATGATGCCGGCCGTGTGGCCATCGAACTGGACGCCGCGGACTCGCCGTTCGAATTCCGCTAGCCCGTCCTGAGCCATGCCGCCGCCGGCTTCCTTTGCCGAGCCCGTGACGATGCCCTCCAAGCCCTCGGCCAGGCACAGCGGACCGGGGAAGCCGATCCTGGCCGCCGTGTCGTTTGCGGTGAGCTGCACATCCCTGGTCAGCTTCACCTTCGCGCCGGTCTCGTACGGCATGGGTGTACCCCCCTCGTTCGATCTTGGCCGTGACCATGGCAAGCGTAGTCGGGATGCCATGGAAGGAATGGGGGTCCGGCAGGATCAGGAGCCCCACGGCTTGCCAGGCGGGGCCCTTCGTATCGGCCTCAGCCTGAAACTGCTCGAAGATCCGCTGCCAGGTCAGGCCCCCGGAGCGCGGACCTGCCGTGGCACGCTCTGCCGACGCTGCCGAGCGGTGACTCCTCCCCACGGAACAGACACACCCGCAAGGTCCGATGCCGAGAGCCCCACCGCGTTCGTCGTTCGCGGTGGGGCTCTCGGCTGGAACCCCGACTTTTGTCCGCGGACAAAAGTCGGGGCGGTCGGCTGCTAGCTCCCCTGGGTGTTCTCGATCAGGAGCATGGCCAGCTCCTCGCGGTGCTCAGCCGACATGTTGAGGCGGATCGCCTCGTAGACGGCCTTCGGGTCCTGCCACGCAAGCGGGCCGGGCGCCTCCGTGCTCCGGGCCTGGGGCGGGATGACACCTTCCGGTTCCGGCGCGCTCGGCGTCACCGGGGCCGGTGCGGGTGCCGTCGCCCGGACCGGCTCGGCGATCTCCGGGGCGGGCTGAGCGGGCGCCGCCGGGGGTGCCTCCGGCTCCCGACTTTTGTCCGCGGACAAAAGTCGGGCCGGCTGCGGATCCCGCTCGGGCGCCGCCGCCACTCCCCCGGCCGGCGTCGGCTCAGCCGCCACCCGGTCCGGTACGGAGTCCTGCGCGTCCCGCAGGATCTCCCGCTGCACCGCCTTGACCTGGGCCTCCTGGGCCTTGGTCTCCTTCAGGAAGGCCAGCAGTTCGGCCGAACCGGCACCCGGCCGGTCCTTCGCCGTGCGCGCCAGCACCCGGCCGTCCCGCTCCGGGAGGTCCCCCGAGCTGAGCATGGCCTGGATCTCCTCCGGGAGTTCCAGCAGCACCAGCTGGTTCGTCACCCACGACGGCGACTTGCCCAGCCGCTCCGCGGCCCGCGACTTGGCCCCGTGCTCCCGGCCGCCCTCCTCCACGCAGGAGTCGACCAGCTGCTGCACACCGCGGGCGCGCTCGATGACGTCGAAGTCCTCCCGCTCCAGGTTCTCGGCGAGGAGGTGGTCGATGAAGTCCGTACGGGAGGCCGCGAGGTCGTCCCGTACGACGAAGTCCAGCGACTCCAGCCCCACGTGCAGCGCACTGCGGAAGCGGCGCTCGCCGTTGATGAGGACGTACGCGGCCGCGCCGATCCGGGACTCGTGGTCGGGCCACAGGGCGAGGTAGGCACCCCGGCCGACCAGGACACAGGCGGAGAGCTGCGCCTGCCGCAGCTCCTCGCCGAAGCGGGTCATCTCCTCGTCCGTGCCGAAGTTGCGGCGCGGGTTGAGGGGAGTGGGGGACACCTGGTCGAGGGGGACCCGGATGAGTTCGTACGCCGGCAGGTCGCCCTGGGCGATGGCCTTGGCGCGGCCGCGCTCGCTGCGGCCGCCCGTACGGCGGGCGTTGCTGAAGGCGGCGCCGGTGCCGAGTAGGTCGCTCTTGCTCATGCCGCGATCCTCCGGGCGATCTCGCGCATGGCCTCGGACTGCTCGCAGTCCGGCGCGTAGTACAGCAGCGGCAGCTTGACGCGGACCGCTTCGCGCTGCTCCTTGAGGTCGGCGATGACGGTGATGACCGGCGGGTCGCCGAACTCCTTCCAGCTGTTGAGGGAGGAGGTGACGACGTAGCCCTTGCGGCTGTCGTAGAGGTTGACGACGAAGCCGAGCTGGGCGATCTCGATGTCGAGGTCGTCGATGAGGTCCTCGAGCTGCTCGCTGAGCATGTCGTACGCGTCGGCGGAGGTGTCCTCGGCCTGCACGGGCACGATGATGCCCGAGGTCTTGGGGGCTTCGCCCTCGCGGGTGCGCGCGTAGTAGAGCGCGGTGTCCATGGTGTAGCCGAGGCTGGGCGGGCAGTCGACGACGATGTAGTCGAACTCCTCCTCCAGCTCCTCCAGGGCCTTCTCCAGCGCGGTCTCCTTCGTCCGGACATGGCGGGTGGTGGCCAGCCGGGCGTCGAGGAGGAAGGCGTCCTTGCAGGAGGGCAGGAGGAAGAGGCGGCCGGCGAACACCCCGTGCTCGATGGGCACGAGCAGCTCGCGGACCCCGCCCTCGATCTCGCCGAGCATGTGCTTGGCGAGGCTCGGCTCCTTGATGCCGAGCATCTCGGCGCCGAGGTGGCGGGTGAGGTGGCCCTGGGGGTCGAAGTCGATGACGCAGACGCGGGCGCCGGTCTCGGCGAGGGCCTGGGAGAGCCCGTTGCTGATGGCGCTCTTGCCGACGCCGCCCTTCTGGTTGCAGACCACGATCCGGCGGGCGCCCTCGTGGGAGGGCCGGCGCCGACCGGCGGGGGAGGGATGGGTGTCGAGCCAGAGCCGGATGGACTGGGCGAGGCCCTGGTTGTACGGGACCTCCCGCACCCGGCAGTCCTCCTTGAACTCCCCGTAGAGACCGGTGGGGAGGTAGGTGGAGAAGGAGGAGGCGCCCGAGGTGTCCACGGGGATCGCCGCGGAGGCGTCGGCACGCCAGGCGTGAACGCCCTCGGTGACGGCGTCCTGGATGTCCACGCCCAACTGGGCAGCGCGGACCTTGAGTTCCTGCCGCAGGGGGGCGGGCAGCTTGGCGACTACCTTTTCCCTGACTTCCGGATCGTATGGAGCGGTCATGCGGGTACCTTACTAACCTTCTCGACGGAAGGCGAAGAGCCACACCGAAACATGTTGCTTGGCTATGACCCGTGTTGTCCCGAATAGATCTTCCGGATCCCTCCCACGACGGTTACCAGAGACCGGCCCGGGGCGCCTCTCACCTGCGATCCTGACGCGAACAAGTGGGGGATCGCGGTCGGCGGCGAGTGCGCGGAGCGGTACGAGACCGTCGGCACCTTCTTCAGCTTCCTGATGCGTTGCGCCCATCGCTTCGACCGACCGCCCTGCATGGATCGGTCCTGGACCGGGCCCGACGCCGTAGTTGGCCCGTCCGGCCAACTACACCACTCAGCTTTTGCGCCCGTTGTGCGACTCGGCGCGCTGCGGAACCGCGCCAACCTGTGGGGCGTTCGGGCTCCCGACCTCAAGACGAGGACGGGGACCGGGCCACCCTTCAGTCGCGGCGCCTGACCGGCTCTCCGAGCAGCTCGGTCAGTTCCGCCTCGACGGCGGCGAGCAGCGGGGACCCCCAGACGGTCAGTGTCTGTTCCCAGGGGTGGCCGAAGGTGCCCAGGCGGAGGTCGTCGGTGAGGTGGAGGTAGTAGTCGCCATTGGGGTAGGTGCCGTCGCCGGGTCGGGGCGGCCGTCCGGGGAGGTCGGTGCGGCGGGGGTCGTAGCGGTAGCCGTCGTGCTGCCAGTCGAGCCAGTAGACGAACTCGCCGGGCTCGGTGGCCGTGAGCAGTCCGCGCTGGACGATCGCGTCGATCTGTTCGGGGAGGTGAGGGACGGGCCGGTGGTGGGCGTGCAGATGCCAGACGGCGGAGGGAACGGGATCGCTGATCGCGGGCAGGGAGGTGGTGCTCGGCTTGAAGTCGAAGCCAGTGAAGAGGCGGTCCCACAGTGGAACGGCGTCGAGGAGCCAGTCGAGGAACTGCGCGGGGCGGGTGGTCTCGGGGGTGCCGGTCGGGCGCCAGTGGTAGGAGCGGACGGTGGCGGCCTCGATGAAGCCGGCCTTCAGAAGCCGCTCGCGCAGGGGGCCTCCGGCCTCGGCGAGGAGGGGACGCGAGCTCTTCGTGCGCCAGTGGGCGGTGCAGTCCTGGACGAAGTCTGCGTCGTCGCCGCTCAGCCCACCGACGATTTTGAAGGGACGGGTCAGGTCGGCGTAGACCCAGCCCACGGCGGTGACCTCGCCGTGCTGCAGGAGGACGTCGATGTAGACGTCGCCGTGCTCCGAGGGGCCGTCCGCGATCATCTCCGCATAGGGCACCGCGTGCGGGCCGGGGGAACCGACGGCGATCTCCCAGGCCCGTTCGGCCTGCTCCTGTACCGCGTACAGGCTGCGGATTTCGTTCCGGGGCTCCGCCACGACATCGGGCTTCTCGGCCGGCAGCTCCTCGGCAATCAGCACGGAACGCTCCCAGCCCGGAGTGAACCCCGCCGCCGTCAGCGCCGGGCCCAGGTCCGGCGAATCGTGCCCGTACACCTTCCACTCCACCGGCTCGCCACGCTCTGCGAAGGCTTCCCGCTGGCGGCGCACCAGGCTGGCGATGTCGGTCCCGGGCGCGAGGGGGGCGTGCTCGGCCGTGCCGTGCGTCCCGTAGTGCCGGCGCACGACCGGCCCATCGGCCTCGACCACCACCCCGACCGGATGCCACGAGGGGACCCGCCCCCGCAGCCCGTCGTATTCCGCCCACCGCTCACCCATGTCCATGCGCGGGAGCCTAGACGGGCTCGGAGGCGTCCCGGCGACCGGACCATGGATACACGCCTCGGGGCAGCAGGTTCCCCACCATCCATACATGCACGCAGGTCAGGGGCGCCCCCACGGCGGCACGGGCCATTTAGAAAAGAATGTAGCGACGCTGGGCGGGGAGGGCTGAAGCCCATACCCGTCATTGACGGGTACCTATCTTGCGGCCATGCGACTTCCCGTTGCGAGGCGGCCGACGGCGGTCAGCGTCCCGATGAGGGAATGTGACCACCTGGGCGGGGAACTAGCTGACGCCGAACTGGCCGCAGGTCGGGCGGTCGGATCAGGGGGCCCAGGGCAGTCGTACGGCCTCGATCTCCGAGTCGTTGAGGAGAGCCTCGACGAGCGGGGCCGGGCCGGCGACCTTGGTGGCCCACAGGTCGTAGTCCGTGCACAGGACCCAGGACCGGTCGTGAGCCCAGAGGTTGGACGGGGTCCACCAGTCTTCTTCGGGGTGGTCGTACAGGGCCTTCGCGTCTGCGAGCCGGCCTGCCCGGACGTGCAGGTTGTCGAAGTCCTCGGCCCCTTTCACCAACGGGGTGTAGTAGGCGAGGCAGCGGGTGTCAGCGCCCTGCGGGCTGCGCTCGATGAGGATCTCGACCAGCCGGTTCCAGTCAGAGCGGTCCAGGCTGCCCTCGGACGGACCCGTGATGCCGACCGGCCACCCGCCCGACTCGCGGAGCGAAGGGAAGGATGTGTGGCAGGGCAGACGCCCCTCGGAGGCGACGGGATCGCCGGTCCGCTGGGCGAGCTCTGCCCAGCGCAGGCGGCGATCGCGTGGTCCGGGGTGCTCGCCTGTGGACTTGGCGAAGGGGTCCGAAGGGTCGGTGAACACGTCTGCGGGGTCGAGACCCGGGATGATCTCGGGACTGGTGCTGTTCCTGTTCAGGAAGGCCCGCAGGTACTCGCCGTACGACATGTCGAAGGGCCCGAGTTCGTGTTCGTACATGGCATGGAGTACCCAGGCCGCGTCGGGCAGCGCCGGCGGCATGAACCCGGTGAGCCCGTCCCCGGCAGCCAGTTCCCTCAGCCAGTCGGTCTCCGCGGACGCGGCGAGCGGCCAGCGGGCGGTCGCCAGAGCGGCGGAGTTCTCATACATCAGCTCAGGATATGAGCGCAGACCCGGTGCTACCCCAGCGCCTCCCTGGTCTCGACGGCTGTCCTTCCGGCGTAGTCGTCACGGAAGAACGGTCAGAGCCAAGTAGCGCGCTAAAGGGCCACCTAGAGCGCTAAGTCTCAGTGGGCCGTCCGGGGGACCTTGAAGAGAAGACCAGTCGGCCCCGGGTGGCCCCGGAGCGCTGTACGCCCGCCCTGAGGCCTTCCAGGCCAGGCAAGGCCACATCACACCAACAGTCCGGAGAACGGCCGTTCACGGCCCCATTCTGGCGGTCACCTTTTCTGCCTCTGCGGGTGATTCACGTGGGTTGTCCTGTTGTCCCGTCTCACCGAAGCTTGTGGGGTGTGCGCTGTCGACCGGAACCCCGATGTTGTTGACCGCGGTCACGAGCGCCTGTTCCATATCCCCGTCGTCGCAGATGTCATCTACGGTCTTCACGAGCCGTAAGGCGAGTGCGGCAAGTAGGGGGCGGGCGCTACCTGCCTGAACGGTATCCGAGGGGTGTGAGGCATGTTGGCCCTGTGAGGGATGTGCTCCTCGCCCTCAACTTCGGTTCGGTCGAAACGACCTTGAGGCCGGATCGATCAGCGCCGGCGCAGCTCAGTCGAAGTCCTCGAATGCGGGGCGCCGACCCGCGCGTCGCCGTACGAAACCGCGTCGGCCGGCCAGCAGGGTGACGCCCGTCCATCCGACGACGCCTATGACGAGAGTGCCGAGTTGGCTGCCCGGATCGACGTCGGAGGCCGCCTCCAGCGGGACGACACCCTCCGGGTCGCTGATGACCTCGATCCGGTCGCCCACCTTCCACTCCGGGTCGCTTCCGTCGTAGTCCAGGGTCTCCTTGAGCTCGCCCGACCGGCCGATGAGGGTGAAGCGGTGGTTCGAGCCGCCGTCGTCGGCGGCGCTGTCGGCTGCGATGCGGACGGTCTCGCGCACACCCCGGCTGTCGAGCGTGGCCTCGGGGGCGTACTGGACCGAGCCCACGAGGACGAACACCGCCGGCAGGCAGGAGAAGAAGGCGAGCCACCACGCGTGGTGAAGAAAACGCAAGAAGATCACAAAGGCGAGGCACCCGATGAAGCCGGTGATGGTCGGGATCACGTCCATGCCCAAAGCGAGATACGAGATCCCTGTGTTGGCTGCGGCGATGATCCAGCCGAGCCCCACCACGACGAGGGTGAACAGGAGGTACGTACCCCGGTCCACGGTCTCACCCTGCGACTTCTTCATGTCCACTTCAGTCATCGGGGCAGCATAGACAGCCTGCCCGCCATGACGTGCCTTACTTGCCTGCACCCCCGACCACCCATCTGAGCTGCACGAACCTTAAGGAATCCTGGATAAGGGCAGGAGGCCCGGTTTCGGGGAGACCCGCCGCAAGACGCGTTTGGGGAGCGGTCACAGTGACCGCTCCCCAAACGGAAGCCCTGGTGTCGATGAGCCTGCTGTGAAGGGTGCGGCGGTCACCGCCACCACCGCGTCCCGGACTCCCCATTGACGGGGCTTGTTCAGCGCCACAGGCCGGCACGGCCCGCACACTCCACAAACGGGCGGCCTTGGCCCCAGTTGCCGACAGCAACCGACTGGGGAACGAAGAGCCGCCCCGAGGAAAAAGATCGAGATCCGAATCCGGCCCCGGCGCTCGCACGCCGGGGCCGGATTCGGGTGACGGTCAGCTGGCGGTCTGGTAAGCCGTCACGTCATCGCCGGACTTGGAGATCGCGATGCCGGTGAAGGCGTTGACGAGGTCCGGGGCGATGACCGGTGGTGTGGGCAGGTCCGCGCCGGTGCGGGAGTCCAGGGCCACGGTGCCGTTGGCCGTCTTGGCGTAGACCCTCCCGTGCCACACCGTCGTCACCTGGGGGGCGATACGACCGGCCTTTTCATCGGGCAGTTGCCACAGGGTGGTCCCGGTTGTGGCGTCGAATCCCCGGACCCGGTCGCGGCCCCAGCAGACGACCGCGCTCGCGCCGTCGTGCCGGCACCGGGCGGGGACCGGAACGGCGTTCTGCCGGACCTCACCGGTCCGCGGGTCGAGGAACCGCTCGTAGACGATGCGGTAATCCCCCCTGTCTCGGGCGTACAAGTGGATGAGATTCGGCCCCGCCGGACGCAGCTCCAGGTTGATGTGCTCCTGGCCCTGCCACCGCTCGGCCCCTGTGGTCAGGTCGTAGCCTGCAGGGGTGCTGTAGTCGTCGGAGGCTGTCTTCCTCTTCTCGCCGACCACGACGCCGCCCGCGAGGGTGGCGGCACTGAACATTTCCTGGCTCCACAGCACTCGGCGTGCGGTGAGGTCGATCGCATAGGTGGTGGACGCGTTGGTGAACACCGTGTCCTTGTGGGCGAGGGTGACGACGGCTACGTTCCCGGCGGCTCCGACGACCGAGGCCGTCAGCGGTTCCGGGGCGCCCTTCGTCCAGTCCGGGAGGGGCAGCGAGAGTCGCCAGGCGGCCTTGCCTGTTTTCGCGTCGGTCGCGACGAGCTCTGCCGAGTCGCGCGCGGCCTGCGTACCTGCCCCGGCCTGCCGGATCAGGAACGGGGCCAGGACCAGTGGGGAGTCGCCCTCGGTGACCACGGGGGGAGCCGCCCTGTTGCGTTCGCCCCGCGTGAGGGTTGAGATCGGCTCGCCGCCCTCGGGGCGGATGGTCTGCCTGGTCTGCTGGTTGGTGGTGTCGAAGACGAGGAGGCGGTCGGTCGTGGCCACGTAGGCAGTCTCCCCGTGCAAGGCGACGGGGAGTTCGGCCTCGTACATCCACGTTCCTGCAACGTTCAGCAGACCGGAGTACGCCTCCCACGGCATGAGGACACCCGTCGGCCGGAACGTCGTCGGCGGATCATGAGCGACCCGGGGCGGCACCACCGGTTGACTCGCCACCACCGGCGGAGCTGCGTCGACACGATCGGGCGTCGACGAACATCCCGTCGCGGCGACCGCCAACGCCAGTACCGTTCCGGCCAGCAGGCATCGGTGTGAACGCATCGAGTTCAAGCTGGGCCCCATCCCCCTCGGAAAATGATCACTTTAGAGGAGACCCGACGTCGTCGAGTCGTGGATGTTGAGACGCCGCTTCCTATGGCGTATCCGCCGCGGGTGCGCGCAGCGCATCGCGTGAGCGACGCCGAAGGCGTCCTCGATCGCCAGGATCGAGGACAGTGTTCTTGTCCCTCCTCGACCGCGGGCCGTGAATCCCAGGGGCCAGCCCCTGGACCCCGCCAGCGCCTAGGCCGCGCTGGACCGGCCTCGGCATGGGGGGCTACTCGCCCCCCAGACCCCCTCGCCAGGCGCTCAGGCGCCCTGGACCCGCTCCCCCTCACGCCCTGCCCCGCCTCCCTGACGGTCGGCGGTGCACCCCTCGGGCGCTGGGCGCCCTCACTGGGCATGAGGGCAAGGACAAGGAGTGGTTGATCCCGGACGGGGCTGATGTGCGGGTGTTCAGGCAGTGGGATACCCGCAGCCGACAGAAGGTGAAGGTGCGCTGGCTGAGGTGTCAGTGGGTGAGGCGGAAGCAGTATCAAGCCCGAAGGTGTGCCCCTGTGCTGGTGTGTCGATGTGTCAGCAGCCGGAGGAGTGGGGCACTCCCCACCACAGGCGGGCGTCCGCTGAGGCCGTCGGTCACGTTGCTCTTTAATAAGAGGGCGCCGCCGCCGCACGCCTCTGACCTGCAGGTTTGCCGAAGGGTATGTGTCCCCCAGGACACATTTGGCCTCCTGAAATGTGTACCTGGCGAGCACATTTCGCGAAAAACTCAAGCACCAGTTGATTTTTTGAGCCAGCCAACTGGCCCTGGAACACCGCAGGTCAGCGAGTTGGGGCGAGGCAGCCGAGGAGCCCGAACTCATCCGTGGTACCTACATGAATGTGACGTCATCACGACAACCTAAATCAAGGAGTCGTGTACTTTCGGTGCTTGGCGGCGAGAAAACTTCACGTACCGTGTACTTTTTGCGCCGTGTTCGAACAGGGTCGGGATCGGGGCTCCCCTCCGACGCGCCGAGGCGTCAAAAGACAAGCACTGGTTGATTTTTTGGATAGTCTCGGACCGCCTGAGTAACAAGGAGGTCCTGTGACATCTGATCCGCCCGCCCGTCGTCGGCGCGGGCCCCGGCCTGTACCCGCCCCCACCGCCGCGGGTAACGACGCCGAGTACGGAGACATCCTGGCGGTCCTCGGCCAGCAGCTCGGGGAGAAGGTCGCCGAAGCGGCCGACCCCAGCGGCCGCCGTCGGCTCAAGGGAGTCCACTTCGAGTACGCGACCGATCCGCGCGCCGTCCACGACATGGCCGGGGGCGCCGGATACAGCCTGGCCAGCAACTGGTTCACGCAGCTGCTGGCTCAGCTGGCCGTCGCGAACAGCATCACCAAGTCCCAGCTGTGCGTCTTCCTCTTCGTCGCGGGAGGACAGGTGCCGGGGACCGGCATCACCCAGTACACGCAGCAGGAGATCACGGACGGCCTGAACAAGATTGCCGCGCAGAAGGGCGGCAAGATGATCACGCGGTCCACGGTCAACCGGGCCGTCCAGGCGCTGTGCGGCTACAACTGGGTGGAGAAGGCCGGCAACGGCCGGATCCAGATCAACGTGCGCCTGTGGTTCCACGGCAACAGCGCTTCCCAGCAGGAGGTGCTGGCCGAGATCGCCGACCGGCACGAGCACGACACCGAGGTGTTCCCGTACGCCGTGGGGCCGGAAGGCGCCCACCAGGAGGAGCTGGATCTCGGCATCGAGCCCGAGGAGACCTATCGCGCGAGGAGGCGTACCGGGTGATAGTGCTGCCATGCCCCTGCGCGGGCGCCCGCTCACGAGGAAGGCTGTTCCATGGCTAACGTCATGTCTCCGATCATCGCGGAGCGCATCTGGGCGCTGCCGTTGTCCGGGTCTGCCGTCAAGTTCCTCCAGTACCTCGTCTCGCGCAGCGAGTTCGGGGGGACGCTGCCGGTGCGGCAGAAGGACATGGCGGCCGAGTACGGGGTCACGCCCCAGGCCGTCAGCGGACTCATGGCCCCGCTGTGCGAGCTGAACATCGTGCTCAGGCCGCGCAGCGAGGAGCGCACCGGCAACTCGTACCGGCTGCACCCGCTGGCGGCGAAGTACGAGACCCCGGAGTCGATGGAAGCGGCGTTCCGCGCCGCCCTCGCCCGCATTCAGGCGGGGGATCTCCCCAACCTGAAGCTGCCGACGTACCACCAGGCCCCGCCGGCCGCGACGGGCCGCCCGAAGCTGCAGGTCGCCTGAAGCTGCGGAAGCGCACACAGACGGAAGGCCCCCGCCGAGGTGGGGGCCTTCCGCGCCTGAGTAACAGTTGGTGCTCCGAGTATATCCGCCGAGTCCCGGCTCAGGGCAGCTGGATAACGTCGAAGCCGGCGACCGTGTCCCACTCGATGCCGCGCCAGTGTCATGGCCGGCGACGTCCTGCGGCTCAGAAGCGCAGCCGATATGCGCGCCATCGTAGAAATGTCGGATTCCGTGAAACTGCTCAGAAACCAGCCTCTTCGGCCGTAGGGTTGCAGTTTACGAAGCCTGCTCCCCGCGCACGTGGGATGAACCCGGGGCCGCCGTGTTCCACACCAGCCTGTACCACTGCTCCCTGCACAGCGGGGATGAACCACAGGCCCAGATCACCGAGCTGCTCACGCAGCTCTGCTTCCCGCGTGCGCGGGTATGAACCGTGGATGGGCGGAGGCGTGGCTGCGATCCTGATCTGCTTCCCGCACCTGCGGGGATGAACCCGACACCCCGTACGCGGTGCGGGTCCACGAGGACTGCTTCCCGCGCTCGCGGGGATGGCCCCACCTGAGCTCCAATGGCCGGGTACTCGCTGAACTGCTCTCCGCACCGCGGGATGCTCCCCACTGGCAGCGCGCCATCGAGAGGCAGGCGGCCCGGTTCCTGCACCCGCGGGGATGAACCTGGCATGACCTGTGCACCGACGTCCCCGGTGATCTGCTCCCCGCGCCTGCGGGGATGAACCCACCAACACCGAGTGGCGCTTCTTCGGCTGCCACTGCTCCCCGCACACGCGGGGATGAACCCGACTACACCGCGCTGTTCACCGAGGAGTGCGTCTACTCCCTGCGCATGCAGGGATGAACCCTGGACGGCTGCGGGGCCGATCAGGCCGGAGCGCTGCCCCCTGCAGATGCGGGGATGAACCCTCGGGAACGGTCGCCCGTTTCGACGCGCACGGCTGCTCCCCGACGCCCGCAGCGATCGTATGAGTAGACAGCCCTCCCTAACCGTGCCTCCGCAGACCGTCCCGCTGCCACGTGTGCGCCGGGAGGGACTCCGCCAGGGTGGTGAAGAAGCGCTGGTCGCGCCACGCCTCCAGGTTGCCGATCACGAAGAGGCGGCGTTTCGCGCGGCTCACCGCGACGTTGAGGAGGTTCGGGCGGGACGCGGCCCAGGCGCGGGCGCCCGGGCGGCCCGGGTCGGTGCCCAGGATCAGGATGACGACGTCCGCCTCCTTGCCCTGGGTCGTGTGCACCGTGCCGACCCGGTTGGGCGGCATCAGGTCCCGGCAGGCCCGTTGCGCGCCCGCGACCACCTGCCGGAACGGGCTGATCACGAACACGTCCCGGGCCAGGTCCACGCCGCCCTCGTCACGCAGCCGCTCCAGCACGCGCCGCAGCGCCCGCCCCTCCTCCGGGATCCAGTGCCCGTCCGCCTCCGCGCCGACCACGTTCACCCAGCTGCTCGTCGGCCGGTAGACGTACGGCTCGCGCTCCGCCGCCCCCTGGACCATCAGACCGTCGTAGGCGATGGCGTTGCTGATGGAGAACATCGGGTCGTCGCACCGCCGGTGCACGCGCAGCGGCGAGCCGACCCACACCTCGTGGCTGCCGTCGGGCAGTTCGGCCGGCAGCAGGGTGCCGTAGTGGTTCGCGCGGTCGGCGAGCTGCTGCACCGAGGTGCGGCCCGGCGCCCATTCCTCCGCGGCGCCGAAGTCGTCGCGCAGGGCCCGCTGCGCCGTCCACGGCAGGACCACGACCGGCTCCAGCTGCAGCGGGTCGCCGACCACGACCGTACGCCGGGCCCGCCACATGCCGCCCACCGCCATCTGCGGCGTCGCCTGCCCGGCCTCGTCGACGAACAGCCAGCCCAGCGCCTCCGCCCCCAGCCGCCCGAAGACCCGGTCGAGCGAGGCGAACGTCGTCGAGACGACCGGAACCACGAGGAACAGGCTCTGCCACGCCGCCCTCAGGTGCGCCTCGGGCACGGTCCTCGGCACCGCGCCGGCGACCGCGTCCATGCCGGCCATCAGGTTCGCGTACATGGTGCGGGCCGTGCACCGCAGGAAGGCCTGGTGGAGGTGGAGGGCGGCGAGGAAGAGCTCGGTACGGGCCGCGGTGATCTCGGGGTCCGACCAGGGGGCGGACAGTTCGCGCGCCGAGTCGCCGTCCGTGAGCCACGACTGCTGCGGTACGGACTTCCCCCAGCGCTCGCGCGCAGCCGCGATGCCCTCCTCGGCCCGTGCGATCCGGGCGCGCGCCGCCTGCACCGTTTCCTCCCGGGCGCGCAGGCGTGCCGCCGCCGCTCCCACGGCCCCTCGTACGCCGTCCCGTTGCGCCTGCGCCGCATCGCGCGCCCGGCGGGCGCCGGCGACCAGGTCCGCGGCGCCGGCCTCCTCCGCGTGCCAGGCCCGCGCGGCGCGGCCCAGGGTGAAGAGGCTGACCGTGAAGCCCGGTCGGCGGGCCAGGTGTGCCTGATGGGCGTGCTCGGCCTGGGCCAGGGCCTGCTCGGCGCGGGCCAGCGCGTCCTCGGTGGGCGGGAGGGTCTCCCGTACGCGCGCCAGCTCCGCCGCGTCCCGCTGCACGGCCGGCTCCGCCTCGCGCAGGGCCTCGTACGCCGCAGGCAGGCTGTCGTGGACCTTGGCGGCGATGGCTCGTTCGGCGCGCAGCCGCTCGACCTCGGCCAGCGCCGCCTCGAAGCGCTGCTTCCCCTCGCGCCACACGCCCGTCTGCGGGGTGTCACGCCACTGGCGCAGGAGGTGGGAGAGACCGGTGCCGCTGTCGATCCAGGCGTTGCGGGCCCGGCGGCCGCGGCCCTCCGCTTGCGGCGGGACGGGTGGCGGGGGAGGGGCGCCCGCGTCGGTCTGGCGGTACTTGCCGTGCCAGAAGCGGTTGACGAACTCCAGGCGGTTCTTCTTGCTGCCCAGGCGCGCGGCGACCGCACCCCACGCCGGCTCGCCCTTGAGGAGGCGGGTCGCCTGCTCGGCGAAGTAGTCGGCGTCGTCCCGCCACTGCTCGCCCAGGGCCTCGCGGGCGGGGATCTCGGTGGAGATGTTCTCCACGGCCCCGTTGTTGGCGGAGGCGACGACCATCTCGAAGCCGGTGAACTCCGGGCGCAGCGGGGTGACCGTACGGGTGTAGTCGCCGCTCTTCCAGACGTACGGGGCCTGTTCGGCGAAGGCCTGGGACGGCAGGCGCAGCGCGGCGAGGCGGCGGGCCCGCTCGACGACGGCCGCGGCGAAGCAGTCGCGCAGCATGGTGGTCTTGCCGGTGCCGGGCGGGCCGTTGACGGCGAAGATGCCGGCGGCCGGGGCCAGCTCGGTGTGGATCGCGTTGACGGCGAACTGCTGGCTCAGCGCGAGCGCGTGCGCGGGGTCGGCCGGCCAGCGGCCCAGCGGGGTACGGGCGGGGGCGACGCCGGCGAGCGCGACGGCGGGGTTGCGGCGCAGGTCGATGCGGCGGGCCTTGTTGAAATCGGCGTCCGGGGTGAGGTACGCGGCGAGCCCCGGGCCGGGATCGCGCGCGGCGAGCTCGCGGGCCACGAGGTCGAGGTCGGCGGCGATGAAGCTGTTGAGGAAGTCCTGCTGGTCGGCGGCGTCGGATGCGCGGTCCAGCCGTACGGGGACGCTGCGGACGCGCACCCCGGTGGGGTCCAGCGCGACGGAGACGCCCCAGGCCTCGGCCAGCTCGGCGGTGAACTCCAGGAGGTGCCCGGCCGTGATGACGCCGGTCCCGACGGGCGAGTCGCCCTCGTCCTCGCCCTCGTTCTTGTCCTCTTGCTTGCTCACTGAGGGGGCGGGCTCACCGAGCGCGGAGGCCCGGGTGCCCCAGGCGTCGGCCTCCTCTTCGAAGCCGTCGAGCCACCCGCGGCTGCCGGGTCCGGGGGCCACGGCCCGGCCGGTGGCCCAGGCGCAGGAGGAGAAGACGGGGGAGTCCAGCAGCAGCCGGCCCTCGTCGGTGACGGTTAACGCGAACAGCGCGCACTCGCCGTCCATCCGGCCGTCGTGATCCTCCCCGCTCTCCCCGAAGACGTGGAGCAGGGTGTCGCGTACGGCGGCGAGGGTGTAGGCGCCGCCGTAGACGATGTGCTGCCAGCCGTACCCCGGCTCCAGGGGTACGGACCGCAGCGGATGGCCGGGCTCCCAGGGCATGGGCCGATCCGGCTCGGCCGCGTAGACCCGCTCCCGGTCGGACAGGGCGGGCACCTTCTGCGGGCTGAACAACTCGACCGCCCGCCAGTACCCGACGATCCCGCTCCGCCGCCGACGCTCGTCCCCCAGCCGCGTCACGCCCGCTCCCGTCATCGGTGATCACTACTGCGCACCTTACGGGGATCATGACGGTGGGTCAGGCGGTTGGACGGGTCCGGCTCATCGTGCGCGGCCAGGCCTCTGGAACGTGCCGGGCTGCGGGTCTCCGTACGTGGGCCGCCTTGTCTGTGTGGCGTTGACCGATAGGTGGTTCTGACCGCGCTTCCGTGACGACTACGGCTGGCAGCACAGGCGACACCGTTGAGCGGACGACCAACAGACTCAAGCACTCCCGTGTGGTCGTTACCGCAGTACGACAGGTGCGAGTGAACGAAGTCTTTGTACCGGTCGGGCGGCCCGCTCACCCGTTGACTCTGGGCCGTGGCGGTCATCGCCCCCGGCTGTTTGGGGGAACCGCGATCCACCCCGGCTCTTCGCCCACCCGGCGCGTGCATCCATGGGTGAAACGAAAGGGAGACACGATGCCGCTCTATCTATCGAGGTTCAGCTACACGCCGGAGACGTGGGCGAGGCTGATCGGCCACCCCGAGGACCGCGCAAAGGCCGCTCAGTCGTACATCGAATCCGTCGGGGGAAAGCTCCACGGCTTCTGGTACGCCTTCGGCACGCACGACGGCTACAACCTCTGGGAAGCTCCGGACAACGTGTCCATGGCCGCGGTTGCGCTGGCGATCAGCGGAGGTGGCGCGCTCAGCTCGTTCGAGACGACCGTTCTCCTGAGCGTTGATGAAACGCTGGATGCCCTGCGCAGGGCGGAGCAAGTCCGGTATCGGGCTCCTGGCGAGTAGCGGCCCGCGAGCAGGCCGCTGCCTCCGTTGGCCCGTGCCGGGTCGACAACATCCACAACACGGCCGATCCAACCCGACTGACCAAGCGCCTCATGTGTGCCTTCAATCTCCATCCTGTCCACTTATGGGGCCACGACGGCGTCGACGGAGGACACGTCGGCGGCTGCCCGGACTGGGGCGCGGACCGCACTTTTGACGTAGCCGTCACGGAAGTGCGGTCAGAACCCGATAGGTGGCCACTTTGATTCCTAGTTGGCCAGGTCGTATCTGCGGGGCAAAGCCGGCACAGCATGGCGCGAGGCCAGCGGACCCGCCACCGTCATGCAGCCGAATCGTTAGCCGACCATGATGAAGATCAATTCGCGCAGCAGGGTTGTGGCAGCCGTAGGCGGAGCGGTTGCGCTGCTCGCCACTCTCACTGGACCCACGTCCGCAGCCAGCGACTCCAGTGCACTCGCCTCGACGCTGAACTGCATTGGCTCGATCACCGTGAACATCGGAGGCAGCGGGGCCGTCGATGGCAAGGGCAACCTCCGCTGCGCGACGCCCAGCACCTCCTACGACGCCCAGCTGACTCTCTCGGGATCCGTTACGAACAGCAGTGGGCTGGTCTACGAGACCAGGACGTCCGACCGACTCAGCATCTTCAACGGCAGCAGCGGCGAGGTCATCGACCTCACGGTGAACAGGAGGCTGGAGCGGCTCTCCAGCGGAGCCTCCGGCAATGCCACCGCGCGGGGCGCGGGGATGGTCATCGGGGGCGGCCCCTTCGGCGGCGCCCGGCAGACCGAGTCCGGCACCGGGACGTTCGGCACCGGGAGGGTGACAACCTTCCTCATCACCGACAACTACATCTTCGACCTGAACGGGTAACAGCACCAGCTGGTCACTATGGATCAAAGTCACAGTCTGAAGGGCGCGCTGCCTCTTTGGCTGGATCGGGCCGAAGTGCCCCAGGGCGTCGGTCCCCCGCGTAGGGTCGCAGGTCAGTAAGTCTGCTCCCCGCACCTGTGGGGCTGCCCCCTTCCTGACCTCGTTGGCGGCGGGGGTCGCGTTCTGCTCCCCGCCTTCGCGGGGATGAACCCCACAGCACAAACCGGAGTTGCTCGGGGGTGAACTGCTCCCCGCCTCTGCGGGGATGAACCCATCATCCTGCGGTACTGGGAACTGCACGACTGCTGCTCCTTGCACTTGCGGGGATGGACCCCTGGGCGTTTCCGTTCGAGGAGCTTGCCCACTGCTCTCCCGCACCTGTGGGATGAACCCAGGCGCAGCCCCTCTGGGGAGAGCTCTGCCCACTGCTCCCCGCGCGCGCGGGGATGGGCCCTACACAGACGAGCCGGACTTCCCGGCCATCTGCTGTTCCCCGCACGAGAGGGGATGGCCCCGTGTTACGCCGGAGGTAGAGGACGGCGCCGAGACCCCCCACACCCGTGTGGGGATGACCCCGAACATGAGATATCCCGGATGTGGGCTCTCATGCTCCCTGCGCCAGCAGGGATGGCCCTATCGGGAACCGTGCCACACAGCGTTGCTATCAGCGCTCCTTGCATGCGCGGGGATGACCCCATCGGCCCGTGGACGAAGGAGGCCTTGGGCCGCTGCTCCCCGCTCCTGCAGGGATGAACCCCGGTGTCCCGGCCAGGACTTGTCCGGCCGATCATGTGACCACGCCGTGCGCGGTTCGTTGATGTGGACATGGGGCGGGGTGATCTGAGTGATGCCGAGTGGGAAGGGCTGCGTCCGTTCCTGCCGGTCAGCAACAGGCGTTGTGGCCGGTGGCGAGACCACCGGCAGGTGATCAACGTGATTCTGCACCGGGTGCGGACCGGCGTGCAGTGGCGTGACCTGCCCGAACGGTTCGGGCCGTGGAAGGCTGTCTACGAACGCCATCGGCTGTGGTTGGCAGACGGGACTTGGGAGCGCCTGCTCCAGCAGGTCCAGGCCGTGACTGATGCGACGGGTGAGATCGACTGGGACATCTCGGTCGACTCCACCATCGTGCGAGCCCACCAGCACGCGGCGGGCGCCCGCACCGACCCGCCGCCGGCCACCGCGTCAAAGGGGGCCGAAGGGCCAGAACACCAGGACGAAACGCCGTGGCAGAGCTTCGTCGCCCGCCTGGTGGAGGTGGTGCGGGAGGTGAGGGCCTGGGACGCTCGCGCGGTGGGTTCACCACCAAGCTCCACCTGCGCGCGGACGGCCGCTGCCGCCCGCTGTCCTTGGTCGTCACGCCAGGTCAGCGGGCTGATTGCACCCAGTTCAAACCGGTGCTGGAGAAGATCCGAGTCCGAAGTCCGGGCCGGGCAGGCCCCGTAAGAAGCCCGACAGCGTCGCGGCCGACAAGGCCTACAGCAACGGGCCCTGCTGTCTCGTCTCAGCGAAGTTCGAGCAGTCTCAGTGAAACTTGACTGACGCTGCACGTGTCATCGCAGGCTGAGTGCGTGCATCGTTCGTGGGCACCGCTCCCTGCCGCTGCACTACACGTGCCGGACAACCTGATAGATCGTGTGCGAGGTGGGTGCCGGATGTGGGGCGCTATTCCAGCCGATCTCCTCAGCACGCCTCTCAATCGCTTCTCGCGCAGCGTGAGCTGCGGCTTCGTTCTCGAAGAAGGAAATGGACAGTCCGTTGCCCGTGGCAGGATCGACGAGGTGATACGCCCCGTGCACGCCGGGCACAGTTGCGGCGGCGTCCAGCACCCAGTCTCGGTCGTCAGTTGGCATCGGCTCCCACACGGCCACCCTTGCGATCATCGCCGCCTCCTTCGTTGCCCTGGACATCCAGAATGAACCAACTTCTATGGAATCCGCCGTCAACGACGCACTGACCGTCTCGTCGCAGCCGCAGCGTGTGCAGGCGCGCTGGATATCGCACAGGGCCCCTGACCTGTGGTTCGCTCGCGCCTTCGACGACACGGGACACCGCCGGCGCCCGTCTGGTGAAAGTTCGATGAGACGAACAGGCCGGTCGTCAATCTTCGGTGCGACCGGTGCATCTTCGCTGAGACAGGACACCTGCCGCGAATATCTGTGGCGCCGGGGCATCCGGCACACGATCCCGGAGAAAACCGACAGCCGGGCCGCCCGCCTGCGCAGCGGGTCACGCGGCGGGCGGCCACCAGGCTTCGACGAAGAGCGGTACAAGAGGCGCAACACCAACGAACGGGCCATCAACCGGCTGAGGCGGTTCAGGGCCGTCACCACGAGGTACGACAAGCGTGGCTACGTGGTCCTTGGCGCAGCCACGGCAGCAGCCTTAGTCATCTGGCCCCGCATTGGATGGACTGGACAAGCCCACGTGGCGGTCTCCTGCCTGACGGCGGACGGAACGCGTAACGGCGAGCGTTCCAGCCTGGGTCAGCGGCGGGGGTAGATGAGGATGCTCTTCCCGCCGGCGGTCGATGTGCCGAAGACGGCGACGTCGGCTCCGATCGCGGTGGGCAGGAGAGTTCCCTCTGGCAGCGGGGACGCCTGGCCCGAGGAGAGGTCGACGCCGGCGGGCGACTGAGAGGTTTTGCCGTAGGCGGTGCCGTCCTTGTCCACCGTCGAGACGGTGATCGCCTTGCGGGTGCTTGTCTGCTCGAAGCAGTGGCCCTGCCCCGACTGGAGGTCGATCACCACGCGGCCGGCCAGCACATAGCGGCCATCACCCGACACCGTGGGCGTGAAGGCGGAGTCGCTCTCGTTCGCGCACGCGACGGAGGCGCGCACCAGGCCCGTCTTGCCGTCGTGCACCGCATAGACGTTGGTCTGCGCCTTGCCCTCCTTGTCAGGCCAGGATGCCAGCGCGTCCCCGTTGGGCAGGCCGGAGGCCGTGACCGTGCGCCCGCCGTGCTCGGGCGCGGCGCCGGCAGGCACCACATCGCCGCTGAACCAGCTGCCGGCCCAGAAGGCGCCGTAGCCCTGGACCAGCGGGCCCGCGGGCGTCTGCCCGGCCACCGTCACTCGCCTGCTGTCGCAGGTGCCGGTCAGTTGCTGGCAGGGCTTGGGCGACTTCAGCGCGGGGTGGTTCTTGTCGTAGGTGGTGACCTGGCCGGAGATTACGTCGACGAGCGACGCGCCCTGGTCTGACGCCACTTTGACGACGCCCAGTTCCCGCTGCGCTGTGAAGCCGACGGCCGGCCCCGGGACGGTGATCTCCCGCAGAGGTTTCGCATCGTCTCCTGAAGAGGCGATGTCGTACACCGCGAGACGCGTGACCGAGCTCGCCGCGTTGACTCCGTCACCACCCTCGTTGCCGGTGACCGCGAGAACGGCGTACTCCTTGCTGCCGCCGCGCGTCAGCAACACCTTGGAGTCGACAGGCAGTCCGCTCTTGGGGGCTTCCGGACGGACCACCGGCTTGCTGCTCCAGCGCACCTTGCCGGTCTTCGCATCCCTGGCCACCACGCGCGCCGTCTTGCCGCCTCGTTCGTGCCAGCGCAGCAGAACCAGCCGGGCCTCGTCGGAGATCACGGGTCCGGACAACTCGTGTTCGTCGTCCTTGATCTCCCAGCCCTTCGTATTGTCGAACGCCGCCGGCACGGGCTCCTTCGGTGCGACCGCGGGTGCTGGCCCCTGCTCCCCGCCCTGGGCAGCACCACCCTTCGATCCGTTCGCCCCGTCGCCAGACGAACTGCCCTCGCACGCTGCCAGCGACAGCGCGGCGAACGCCGTCACCACACCCACAGCCACTCGGAATCTCTTCCCCATCGCTTGCTCCCCCGATCGCTTCTCAACAAACGTGAGAAACATACGGGATGATCAATCGTCAGATCCAGCGCCATTGCATTGGCCTGCGAGCCCTCGGCTCCCTCCCGTTGCCCCGCCTTACCGGCTTGGCTGACCGCCGGGGCGCCGACGCTCGATCGCGAGGTCGCGGGCCTGCCTGGCGAAGCTGGAGGACGGGATGATGCGGCCGCCCACGTGGATTCCGGACGAGAGCCGGCAGTCGCGGCCGACCGCCAGGCCCGGGCCGAGGGTGAGGGTGCTGCCCGTCTGGGTGCGGTCGCCGATCAGGGCGCCGAAGGCGGGGGCCTTGCAGCGGTACGGCTCGTCGTCTCCGTCGGCCCTCAGGACGATCTCCGTGATCGGGTGCCGCATGTCGGCGTTCAGCAGGCTGATGGCCGCCACGACGACCTGGGCGGACAGGTGGGCCCCGGTGCCGATGACGGAATGGCCGACGCCGACGGAGTGCCCCAGCCGGGCGCCTTCGCCGATGAACGTCTGCGTCACCTCGCACCCGAAGCCGACCGAGGCCCCGGCGCACAGCACCGAGCCCTTGCGGACCGTCGAGAACTCGTGGACCCGTACGCCCGGGCCGACGATCACATCCGGTCCGATGTTCGCCGTGGGGTGGATGACCGCCGAGGGATGGATCCGGTCCGGGAGTGTGAGGAGCGCGTCTTCGTGGATCGCCTTCCAGTCGCCCAGGAATGCGGACAGCTCGTAGTCCTCCAGCCTGCTGTAGCCGGTGTGCGCCAGGTCGGCCTGCTCGGGGCTGCTGACGTAGTCGCCGATGCGGATCGCGGTGGGCATGGGCTGCTCCTTGATACGTCGTCATGGGTGGGTAGGGGCGGGCGGGTGGCGGCACGGCGGGCGGGCTAACATCGCCTGCATTCGTCATGAAATGGGAGTGCTGCCCGTGTCCGGTCCGCGTCTCGGTGTCGCCGTCATCACGATGGGGACCCGTCCCGCCGAACTGCTCGCCCTGCTCGATTCCGTGCGCGCCCAGCACGGCGAGCCGGTCCGGATCGTCGTCGTCGGGAACGGATGCCGGTTCGACGGGCAGGGGCAGGGGCAGGGGCAGGGGAACGGGCTCGGGCCGGGCGTCGAGACGGTGGAACTGCCGGAGAACCTCGGGGTGTCCGGCGGGCGGAACGTGGCGTGGGAGACGCTGCGGGCACACGGCGACGTCGATGTGGTCGTCGACCTCGACGACGACGGACTGCTGCCCGATCCGGACACCTTCGCCCTGCTGCGCAAGGCCCTGGCCGACCCGGCCGTCGGCATCGTGAGCTTCCGGATCGCCGATGAGACCGGCTTCACGCAGCGGCGGCACGTCCCGCGACTCCGGGCCGCCGACCCGATGGCGGCCGGAGAGGTCACCACGTTCCTGGGCGGTGGCCACGCCATCCGGGCCGAGGTCTTCGAGCAGGTCGGGGGATGGCCGACCGAGTTCTTCTTCGCGCACGAGGAGACCGATCTCGCCTGGCGGGCCATCGACGCCGGATGGCAGGTCCGCTACGAGCCCGAGCTGCTGCTCCAGCACCCCCGGACGAGTCCGGCCCGCCACGCGGTGTACTTCCGGACGAACGCCCGCAACCGCGTCTGGCTGGCGAAGCGGCACCTGCCCGCCCCCCTCGTCCCGGTGTACCTCGGCGTCTGGACGGTGCTGACCCTCGTACGCAGGCCCCCGATCGACGGGTTGAAGGCGTGGCTCGGCGGCTTCGCGGAGGGCGTCCGGACGCCGTGCGGGCCTCGCAAGCCGATGCGCTGGCGCACGGTGGCACGTATGGCGCGGCTCGGGCGCCCGCCGGTGATCTAGTGCGGCGACCGGGCCCGCTACGCGATGTCGGCGCTAATCGGCCCGGTACCGCTCGGCCTCCTCGCGGAGGAAGTCGGGCAGCGCGTTCGGCGTCTGGTCCAGCCAGGCGACGTAGCGGGCCACTCCCTGTTCGACGGAGATCCGCGGCTCCCAACCGAGCGCGGCGGACATGCGGGTGGTGTCGGCGTAGCCGCCGAGGGGGTCGCCCTCGGGCAGCGGGCGGGTCTCGACCGGCGCGTCCGGGTAGTGCTGGACGACCATGTCCGCGATCTCGCGGATCGAGGTCGCCCGGCCGGTGCCCACGTTGAGTACCTGCTGGTGGGCCGCCGGGGCGAGCATGGCGCGGATGGTGGCCTCGGCGATGTCGTCGACGTGCACGAAGTCGCGGACCTGGAGGCCGCCCCCGTTGAGGAGCAGTGGGAGGCCGAGCTTCGCGCGCATCGCCAGCCACGCCACCACCCAGGAGTGACTGTGCTCCTTCACGGTCTGCGGTTCGCCGTAGACGCTGAAGTAGCGCACGGTGGCGTGGGAGACGTTCGCCGCGTTCGTCATCAGCGCGGTCTGGTGCTCGCCCCACACCTTCGTGTTGGCGTACACGGAGAGCGGGGCGAGGGGCTGCTCCTCGTGCCAGGAGCGGACATCCTTCCGCTTGGGATCGCCGTTGCCGTAGACCGCTGCGGAGGACACGAAGACGAAGCGCCGGACCTTGGCGTTGTGTGCCCGTACGGCTCCCAGCAGGACCTGCGTCCCGTGGACGTTGGTCGCCAGCGCGGCGAGCGGGTTGCGGGTGCAGGAGGCGACGTCGGCGACGGCCGCGGCGTGGATGACGTAGTCGCTCTGCCGGACCATCGCGTTCATGAGGGCCTCGTCGGCGATGTCGCCCACGACGGTGTCGCCGTCGCCGGCGTGGACGCCGAAGAGGTCGCTGTAGACGCGGGCCGGGTACGCGTCGAGCCGGCCCACGGCGATGACGCGGGCGCCGGCGCCCCGCAGGCGGCTGGTGATCCGGCTGCCGACGAGGCCGCCGCCGCCGGTGACCATGACCGTGGCGCCGGATACGGCGGATCGGAGGTCGTCGTCGTCCGTGTGTGAACAGGGCATGGTGAAGCTCCCGTCGTCGGGGTGGTGGTGAGGGCTGGGGCCGGACGGGGTCCGGGGGCCGGGGCCGGGTCGGTGGCGGCCGGTCGGCTCGGGTGCAGGCCGTTGCTCCGTATGGGCAGGGGTTGTCGGGCCACACCCGCGAGCAGGGGGAGCTGGGCGGCAGGGCTGAGAAAGGGCTCGCGAACACTCCTCTGCCCGCATAGAGTCCCAGGTCACGAAGCCTGCTCCCCGCAGACGCGGGGATGAACCCGTAGGTGACTGGTACCAGGCAAAGAAGGGCGGCTGCTCCCCGCACACGCGGGGATGACCCCGACCCGAAGCGGGTCATCGCCCCGGCGCTTTCCTGCTCCCCGCACTCCGCGGGGATGGACCGAAGGGTCGATTTCAGCCGCGTTCGAGGCTCAAGGGGTCCTGGACCACCCACTCGACGCCCCCGCCCTCGGGCCGGGCGAACACGGCGTTCGCGTACGAGATCCGGGTGGCTGGGTCCTCGTACTCCCCGATGAACTGGACGACACCCTTCCTCTTCTCCAGCGGGTCGAAGATCTGGACGCCCTCGGCGACCCATCCGGGGAGGGCCTGCTTCTGTCGGGGGCTGGTAGTACGGGCCACAGCGCTCCTTCGGGTTCTCGCGGTCCGGCGGCGGCCGGCCCTGTCGGGGGACGAGCGGTCGGTAGGGCGTGCACGGAACCGCACCTGCCTCCGCCGCCGGTGCTCCGGCGCGCCTCGGCGGGTGCTTGCATTCAGTGAACCGGCCGTCACGCAGTGCCGGTACGGTGAAGGTGCCGGGAACCCGTTCAATCCGTTCAAGATCGTTCCAGGGGGCCGAAGATGACGGAGAGTCGGACACCGAACGACGAACTGGCAGCCGTCATCGCCGAGGCCGGAGTCACGTACTACGCGCTCGCGCGGGAGATCCGTACGGTGGCGGCCGAGGCCGGGGAGACGCTGGGCACCGCCCCGTCGGCCGTCGCCTACTGGGTTGCCGGAGGGACACCGAGCGGTCGTACCCGCTCATACATCGCCGAGGCCCTGTCGAGAAAGATCAAGCGGAAGGTGACGGTCGCCGAGGTGGGTCTAGGCTGCGCAGGCATCGGGGAGGCGCTGAGCGCCGACCCCCTGGCCACTGCCGCCGACCTCGGGAGATCAGTGATGCTCCGCCGCAGGGAATTCCTCAACGCCGCCTTCGCCACGGCCGCCGTCGGTCTCCCCCTGGCCTACGACCATGAGGCGGTGGCCGCTACGTTCAAGGCGGCCGGTAACGGCGGCACCGTCGGCGCGGAGGAGGTCGCCGTCGTCCGGCAGCTCACCGAGATGTTCCGGAGCGCGGACGAGAAGCTCGGCGGCGGACACGGCCTGACCACGGTCACCGCCTACCTCACCGACACCGTCACCCCCATGCTCCGGGGCCGGTTCCCGTCGGAGGCGGTGCGCAGGGACGCCTTCGGGGCGGCCGCGCAGTTGGCGTGCCTGGTCGGCTGGAAGCACCACGATCTCGGCCGTGAGGGCGCGGCCCAGCAGTACTACCTGCTCGGATACCAACTGGCCTGCGAATGCGACCCGGCCGGCCACGGCGCGTGGCTCATGCGGGCGATGACGCACCAGGCCCTCGACCTCGGCCACCCGGGCTCGTGCGCGGAGCTTGCGGAGGAAGCGCTGCGCCGGGCGTCGGGCAAGGTCGACCGGCAGACCGAGGCGCTTCTGCTGGTCACCTGTGCCCGGGCGTACGGGACGGTCGGGGAACGCGGCAAGGCGGCGGGGGCGCTGCTGGCCGCCGAGGACGCGCTGTCGGACACGGAGGATCCGGTGCCGTCGTACGCCGCCGCTTCCGGGCCCGTCGCGGCGACCGTCGCCTCGCACACGGGCAGGACGCTGACCGCGATGAAGGACTACTCCGCGGCCGAACGGCACTACCGCACGGCGATGGTGGCCCGTACGCCGGGCACGTACCAGCGCGGACATGCCCTGACCATGGTCAACCTCGGGAAGTCGGTCGCCGCGCAGCACCGGCACGAAGAGGCCGTCGGGCTGTGGAGCCGCTCGCTCGACTTCATGGACGGAGTGGTCTCCGACCGGAGCCGGAAGGAAGTCCGGTCCATCCGTACGGTGGCGGCCGGCTACGGCCGGCGCGGCGTGCCCGGAGCGGCGGGTCTGCAACAGCGCGCGACCGAGCTCCTGCGAGCCCAGGCATGACGGCCCGCGGTACGGACGCTCCCGCGGCCGCGGTGGGCGTCGTGGTGCTGACCATGGGAGACCGGGAACCGGAACTCCGCGCCCTCCTCGACTCGGTGGCGTCCCAGGAGGGCGAGGCGGCGACGGTCGTCGTGCTCGGCCAGGGCGTGAAGCTGCCTCCCCTTCCCGACGGGGTGGAGGCCGTCGAGCTGCCGGAGAACCTGGGCATCCCCGGCGGCCGGAACGCGGGCGTGCGGTGGCTCCGCGAGCACGGCGGCGTGGACATCGTCCTGGTCCTGGACGACGACGGCCTGCTGCCCCGGACCGACACCCTGCGGCTCGTCCGGGAAGCCTTCGCGGAGAATCCGCGGCTCGGGGTGGTGGGCTTCCGGATCGTCGACGAGGAGGGCCTCACCCAGCGCCGCCACGTACCCCGCCTCGGCGGCGCCGACCCGGCACAGTCGGGGCCGGTCACCACGTTCCTCGGCGGTGCCCATGCCATCCGTATGAGCGTGATCGACCAGGTCGGGGAGTTCCCGGCGGAGTTCTTCTACGCGCACGAGGAGACGGACTTCGCGTGGCGGGCGCTGGACGCGGGGTGGGAGATCGACTACCGGGCGGACCTGGTGCTCCGGCACCCGCGCACCCAGGCGTCCCGGCACGCGGTCTACTACCGCAACACCGGCCGCAACCGCGTCTGGCTGGCCAAGCGTCACCTGCCTGCCGTGCTGGTGCCCGTCTACCTGGCCACGTGGGCGGCGTACACCGTGGCACAGCGGCCGCCGCTGCACGGGCTCCGGTCGTGGTGGGCCGGCTTCTTCGAAGGCGTCCGCGTCCCGTGCCCGCCACGGCGGCCCATGCGGTGGCGGACGGTGTGGCGGATGACGCGCCTGGGCCGGCCGCCGGTCATCTGACGGAGACGCGGACCAGGACGGGCCTTCGCCGCCGCGGGGGAGCGGCTGCGGGCGTTTTCACGTCGATCCCTAACGGGTTGGTGCGCGAGAGCGGTCGTGGGCGCAGTCGGGAGTGCAACTGAGTGCACCCTTCGCACGTCCTCCCCTCCGTGACGAGGCGTTGGATACCCGGGACACGGCGCGGACGGGTCCTGACCGTGGGCCCGGCCGGGCTGGTACTGGCCGCGGTCCTGCTGTGGAATGTCCCGCTGGCCGGGCAGTGGCGAGGGGAGCCCCCGCTCACGCAGCTCCTGCCGCAGTCCCCGCCCGGGCCGGGGCCCTGGGACAGCACCTCCGAAGGCATGTATTTCTCCGAGCCGGGGCTCGACGAAGACGAACAGAAGTTCCGGGGCTTCGCGCTCCACGGCAGCGACATCCTGCGCCACGGCTTCTCGCAGAGCGTCAAGCGGTTCGACTCCCCGACCTGGGCCTGGCTCGCTGTCCGCCGGTCTCCGGCCCAGGACAAGCCCTGGTCCTTTCCGCCGGTCGAGCCGGCCGGCAGCCGGAAGGCGGACGATCAGTCCTACACCTGCCTCGTCTACAGCGACTCGGTGGACGGGTGCGAACGCTGGTACGGCCACATCCGCTACGGCCAGTACGTGGTCGACATTGCTGTGAACGGCCGGGAGCAGGCACCCCAGGCCCTCGCCCTCCTCCAGGAGGCCGTGCTCGCCACCGACGCCCTCATGCCTGAATGACCAAGGCGCGGGCCGCGTCGATCGCGCGGAACTCCGGGCGCTGGAGGGGATGGAGGCGGCTGGAGGTGCCCGGGTCCTCCTCGAAGACGACAGGGTCCTTGATGTCGGCCTCGTGAAGGGCGAGGTCCTGCCGGGCGGTCGACTGCCGCCGGGTAAGATCCGGGAGTTTCATCGAGCCGTGGTTCGGGGCGAGGGTGCCGCGACCCGCGGATGTGGTGAGCGCATCCACGAGACCGTCCGGGGGGGCATCACATGACACAGCAGGGGACCATCGTGATAGAGCGCATGGACGGACCGGCCGCAGTGCGGGCCGAGGACGCGTTCAGGCTGATCTACGCCGAAGCGTTCGCCGAGCCTCCCTACTACGAGACGCCGGACGACGTCGCCGCCGCCTTCCGCCGTTTCCCTGCCCAGGTCCGCAAGCACACCTTCCGTGCCGCCCTGGCCCGTTGCGAGGACGGCGAGCCGGTCGGCATGGCGTACGGCTGGTCGCTCGCTCCCGACACGGGCTGGTGGGACGAACTGACCGAGCCGGTGCCCGAGGACGTGCGACGGGAGGACGGACACCGCACCTTCGGGCTGATGGAACTCGCAGTGCGCGGACCGTGGCGCGGGCAGGGCATCGCGCGGTCTCTGCACGAGACGCTGCTCGGCGGCATTGAGGCCGAGCGGGTGCTGCTGAATGTCCACCCGGGCGGCAAGGCGGCGTCGGCTGCCTACCGGGCGTGGGGATACCGCAAGATCGGCGAGGCGCGGCCATGGGGGACAGGTGCCGACCTCCATGACGTGATGCTGCTCGACCTGCGCTGAAAGCAGCCTGTGAACGGAGCGCCGCGAAGGCGCCCGCGTCCGCAGCCAGAAGCGAATCCGCTGGGGCGGATGCCCGCTGACACTGACGGCATGGAGGCGAACCCCAGCAAGATCGTTCTCGCCGGGGATTCTCTGTACCTCAACTACTCACCCGGAGTCTCCCACTGCCCCCTGGCCACCCCGTCCGCGTCCGGTACGACGGCGCACCAGTCGGCCGGCGCCGCATCGGCCAGCATGAGGGAGAAACCGTCATCCGTGACCTCGGAGAGTGTGTCGGCTCCACCGGGGTAGTTCCGGTGGGCCAGTTCGCCGTGCGACAGCGGGGCCACGAAAGCGGTGAAGTCGTCTTGCAGCAGCTCCGCTCTGGGGTTCAGCTCCGGCTCGACGGCGACGCAAACCAGCGAGCGTGGCCGCAGTAGTCGGGCCACTTCGGCTGTGCTCTCCGGCGTCACGCGGAACCATCTGCACCCCTGAGTGCCGTACGCCCAGCGCTCGCAAACCAGGGTCAGGCGCTCGGATACTTCCGCCACCCTCGCCCAGAAATCCGCGTCCGCGACGGCGTCGACGGGGTCCGAGACCTCTACGGGTTCAGGAGCCGAGTCTCGCCACAGGAACGCCGCGGCCTCACCATGGAATCCCGCCAGATCGGCGGCCACCGCTGGTGTGGTGTAGAGGTGTACCGCTCCCTCCCATCCCGACTCGATCTGAAGTCTCCCGGGTGCGGCGAGCTGACAGTACGGCCCGCGCCCGGCTGCCATTCCCTCGACGAGACCTATCGCTTGCGGCGGCCGGACCTCCGCACCATTGCGCAGGCCGCGGTGCTCTTCGGGAAGGGGCTCGCTCACCAGCAGCCCGCCCACCTCCAGGAGGTCTGCGCCACTCTTCTCCATCGCGGCTCCGAGCACCTCGCGAAGCTCCGCCGCGTACGCGCTCCAGGCAGCGGCTTCCGCCAGCTCCTCTCGCACGCGCTCGCTGCGGGGGCCAATGATCAGCTCTTTGGTCATTTCGCCGGCCACTTGAGTCCTCAGCTCCCCTTCCGGCCCGATGTCCGATCGTACGTTCCGCCTCGGGCGGGATGGTGTGTCAGATCATGGCGAGCCGGTCCACGAGCAGCTCCATCCTCCGCTCGGTCTCCTCCGGCGGCAGCCGTCCCGCCCTGGTCAGGGTCGCCAGCCCGTGCAGGGACGCCCAGAACACCTAGGTGAACAGTCCCGGGTGGACGCCGTCCCCGGCGACCTCGGCGAGGTTCTCCAGAAGGACGGCGAAGGCGTTCTTCAGCGGCTCCGGGGTGTCCTCCTGCGCGAACGCCAGGCCGCCGTCGAGCTGGAACATGGCGTCGTAGACCGCCGGGTTGCGTTCGGCGAAGTCGAGGTAGGCGCGGGCGAGAACGGTGACCCGGGCGTGCGGGCCGTTTGCGGCGGAGGTCGCGGCCCGCAGCGCCGCGGCCAAAGCGCCGCACGACGGGCACGTCACCGTCTGCTGTCGGGCGTGCAGGTCGACCCATACTGCGTCCCCGACGACGCCCACCGCGTCGACGACCAGTCCCTCGACGTCCGGCCACACGAAATCCCAGAAGCGTTCGTCCCCCATGGACACCATGCTGGGCAACGAGTATCACAGGTCGTGGCGGATGTTTAGGACTGACCGTCACAAAATATCCGCCACAGCCAGATTCAAAGAGCGCCATCATCGGCAGGAAACGAAGCGGTTGCCGCCGAGCCAGCCGCAGGAATCGATCGCACGTCGCCGCCGGATTCGTTCCCCTGGCTCAGGCAGCGGGCAGCACAGCGGCAGGCTCAGCCCGCCGCGGGAGTGTCCGGCTTACCGGGGCATGAGATTCGGAGGGAGCATCGGCATGCGCCCCTGCACATCTACGGCGGACGGGATCGAGGTAACGGCCTCGGTGCAAAGGCCATAGGTGTACAGCGTGGCCCGCTCATTGCCGTTGTGCCTGCCGGTGACATACCAGCCCTTCGGCCCGTTGTTCCAGGCGATGGAGCTTGCGCTCATGGTGAAGGCGCCGCCGTCGCGGAACGCTAGAAATCCACCTCCCCCGGTGACCAGCTGACCGGGCGGACAGTCATCCGTTCTGGCCGTGCCGACTTGTCCCGGATTCAGGTCGGTGTGCCCCCACACCACATGTGTGGTGATCTGTCGCGAAGCAGCCGAGTTGGACGCGCCCTGCTGCGCGTAGGCGATTCCGGCCCCGGCGGCGAGGGCCGCGGCGACCACGAGAGCGGTGGTACGAATGCGTTGCATGATGCCCTCCCGAAGGACGGATTTGTCGGGAGGACTCATAACCCTCGGAGCCTTGCCCATCCCCCGGGTCACGCGGATACCGCAAGCAGAAACGATCTCCCAGCGTCTCATCGAGTGAGTGGTTCCTCGGCGTGTGCCCGACGACGCTGGACGGGCCGAGAGAGATGGCCGCGCCGAGCGGCACGCCCCAACCCTTCGCCCGGACGACAACCGCCCATGCGGGTTGGCCAAACCAGAGGCGAACCCCGCCAGGTACACCGCTCATGCCAGGTCCGGCCGGTAAGCAAGCGGTCCACTCTCGCTCGCCACGCTCACCAGGCTCAGAGACAGCTTCTCGCTCTGCGCTGGAGCTCAGACGCCGTCGAGGGCCAGGTCACGCGCATCAAGCTGATCAAACGCCCGTCAGACGGCCGAGCTTCCTTCGCTCTCTTGCGGACCCTCGTCCCGGCGCAGCCGCCGTGACCGTCACGAAATATCCGCCACAGCCGATTCCACAGATCCCCATCGGCGGGCCGACAACGCGCCGGTGGCGCACATGTGGGCCGGGCAAGGTCACGTCTGTTCGTTGGGGGATCCCCCAACGAACAGAGGCGTCACTCGGCTCCGTAGTTGGAACGTTTCCACACGCGTTCGAATGCTTCCGCTGGGCTGATCGGTTCGGTGCTCCCGGCGAAGCTGGCGAGCCACGTGGCACCGGCCTGTCGGTGTCCATCCGTATCGGACAAATTCCAAGCCGCCAGTGCACGTGCGAAATCAGTCTGCGTGGTGTCTTCCATGATGCTGATCAGCAGCGATGCGTAGGCATCCTTGTCTACTCTGGCCAGCTGTTGACCGGCCTTGCCGCTAAGGGCGGGGTCTCTGGCAAAGCGCATCAGCCACTCGATGCCGGCTTCTCGGTGTCCATCCAGCTGAGCCAGCCCCCAGGCCGCCCAAATGCGATCCTCCCCGTTGAAGGTGGTGTCTTCCACGAATCGGGTCAGCATGGTCGCCGCGGCCTCCTCGTACTCGTCCATCAGGGCCAGTTGCCAGGCCGACCACACACGGTCGTAGTCATCGACTGTGGCGTCTTCGGCGAAGCGGGCAAGCCATGCCGCTCCCGCTTCCCTCTCTTCACGTACCTCGGTCAACGCCTTGGCGGCCTGCATGCGATCGGGCACCTTGAGGCTGGTGTCCTCAGCGAAGCGTGCAAGCCAGGTCACACCGGCCGACTGATATCCCTCCACCCGAGCCAAATCCTTGGCGGACTGGATGCGGTCGTGCACCGTGAGGCTGGTGTCTTCGGTGAAGCGTGCAAGCCAGGTCACACCGGCCTGCTGATATCCCTCCACCCGAGCCAACATCCCAGCAGCCAGCGAACGCTCGTCCGCTTCGAGCAAGGTGGCCCGAACAAAGAGGGTCAGCCATTCGGCAGCAGTCTCTTGATATCCCTCCAGCTGACCCAGGGTGCCGGCTGCTGCCACGCGATCCCAGATCCTGGCGCCGTCGTCCTCAACGCGTTGGATCAGCAGGTCCGCACCGGCCTCCAGATGTCCATCCAGCATGGAAAGCCACCCGGCCGCCTTTACGCGGATTTCGAACGGATCGTAGATGCTGGGCTGCTCGACCAAGCGGCGAAGACGGCCGGCGATGGGCTGCAGGGGAAGGTTCGTCTTCAGGTCCAGGACCTGCACGACGAGGGACTGGATCGTTTCCAGTTCCCCGCGTTCCGCCAGGATTTCCAATCGCCGAGTCGTCTCGGTCGCGGTGCTGTCCCCGGCGCCGAGGAGATGGTCGAGGAGGAATCCGAGGTAGGACGAGGGGTGGCGTGGAGGCTGTGGGGGACTTTCGATGGTGGAGGGTTCTTGGTGGGGGAACAGATCGTGGAGCAGCTGGACACGAGCAGCCTCGTCGCGCGTGGCATGGCGGGCGGCGTGGAATTCGAGGAAGGTCTGGTGGAGGAAGTCGAGGTCGTCCGCGCGCTGGGTCAGGATGCCGGTGGGCCGCAGGAGGTCGCCCAGGAACGCGTGCCAGAGGTGCTCTTTGACCTTCTGTGGACGGTTGGCCTGAAGGTGTGAGGCCAGGATTTCGACGGCGGGCGCGGTGCTGCCGTTGATCCTTTCGTAGGCGAGGTGGTCAATCAGCTCGGGCAAGTGATCGCGCACCTGTTCGGCGGCCTGTTCGGCGGCCTGGTTGTCCCTGGGGATCTGGTGACGGTCCTTCAGTCGTCGGATGGCCTCGTCATGGGTTTTCTTGATGTTCTTGTGGGCGTTCTGTTCGTAGATCAGCTCGACGAACGACTGGTAGGCACCGGTACGGCCGTCGGGCAGGGGACGGAGGGGATCGGCCGCGTAGAGCTGGCAGAGCATGAGGGCCATCAGCGGGATGCGGGCCAGGCTTTCCAGGCGGGAGTGCTTGAGGCCGGCGATGAATGCCTTGACGTGGCGGCCGGGGTCGTCCAGGGGGCGGAACCAGTGTGTGGCGTAGCCGTGCAGGTCGTCGCGGGAGAAGGGCTGTAGTTCGTAGCGCGGCACGTGCGGGCCCAGGGCGCCGAGTTCTGCCGCGGGCAGGGGGCGGGTCGCCACGACGAACCGGTACAGACCCGGCGCGGCCGCAGCCGCGCCGGCGAGCATCGTCAGAACAGCGTTGCGGGTATCGGTGTCGGGGATCTCGTCGATGCCGTCGACCAGGACCAGCCAGGACACCCCGGCTCGTGGCGGGTGGCGGAAGAAGTCGGCTGTCAGCTCATCGAGCAGCCCGACCTGCCGCAGGTTGGCGGTCACGGCTTCGGCGAGGACCGTGGGCAGCGGGTCCGTGCCGGTCAGAGCGGCGGCGCTCACCATGACCGGGATCGTCTCGCCGGTCCTGCGGTCCAGCCAGCTGTCGGCGGAGTCGGCCAGGTGGGTGCAGAGCAGCGTGGACTTGCCGCCGCCGGGTCCGCCCAGCAGTACGCACATGGCCCGGTCTTCGCGGAAGACCTCGGCGGCGGGCACCGCGGGGTCGTTCTGGTTGTTCGCTGCCGGGGTGCGAGCCTGCTGGCGCACGTAGACATCGGCCAGCGCCGGCAGGCTCGGGACGCCCAGGACGCCTGGATAGGGGTGCCGGCGTGCCGCCTTCTCGGCGGCTTCCAGGTACGCCTCCAGTGGGGTCGTGCCACGGCGTTCCGCCTGATCGCGCAGACGGGACAATTCGTCTCTCTCCGCGCTGCTGATGCCCGCCGCGTTGAGAATCGCCATGAGAGTGGCGGCCTCTGGCGGCCCCTTGTCGGGGTTGAGCGCGTTACTGACCGTCGCCTTACCGACCGGCTCGCCGTTGATCTGTGCCTGCCTGACGATGTCGGCCTGCTTCAGCTTCTGACGGGTCAGAGCGCCCTTCAGACGATTCTTCAGTTCCCTGTTGGCGCTGTCGCGCCCTGCCGGCCCCGTATCGGACACCCCGCCCCCTGACTAGTTGTTCATCCTTGTTCATGTGAACCCGGTGAACACCTCCTGCGCCGATTCTGTACTCGACCGGCCGGCCGGTCCCGTCCGAATCGGAAAAATCGTTCTGGAGGAGTACCGGATGACCATCGAACTGGTGCTGGCCAGCGGCCCCGTTCTGCTGGTGGCAGTGCTTGCGCTACGGCGGCGCAGGGCGCAGTCGAAGCCGGTGGGACTGGCTCGCGACGTCCGCGACCTGATCACCCTGCGCATGGTGCTGCGAGATGCCAAGCCCGGCCAGCGCGAGAGCCTGCTGGAGGCACACCGCAAGTGGCGATGTGAGCCGACGAAGAAGCCCCGAGGCTGAAGTCTGGAGACCAGCACGGGCGGGGACAGCAGAGCCCCGCCCGGAGCCTGGCCTATCCCTCCCCGTCGTCATCGTCGAGGTCGACGGCGTCCGGGTCGCGTAGTACTTGTTTCCGATCCCCTGATGTGGGCGGCCTGTCCCGAAGGGGGTGGCGGGCCAGGCTTGGCCGGGCCCGCCACCCCGTTCTCGAGGTCACCCGGGAGACCGTGATGCGCCACCGCCGCTATCCCTCGGACACCACCGACGCCGAGTGGGCCCTGATCGAACCCCTCCTGCCCACCCCGGCCTGCGAGACCGAGGCCGGCGGGGCTCCGGAGCGGCATCCCAGACGGGAGATCGTCGACGCCATCCGCTACGTCGTCGACACCGGCTGCAAATGGAGAGCCCTCCCCGCCGACTACCCGCCCTGGCGGACAGTCTGGGGCTTCATGGCGAGATGGACCGCAGCCGGCGTCGTCGGCCACATACGCGACCACCTGCGCGGCCGCATCCGCCGCGACATGGGCAAAGGCCCCAGAGCGGTGGCCACTGTGATCGACTCCCAGAGCGTCAAGGCCGCCGAGACTGTTGCCAAGGCCTCCCGCGGCTGCGACGCCGCGAAAAAGATCAACGGCAGGATACGGCACCTGGTCGTAGATACTCGCGGCCTCCCACTGCTCGTCATGGTCACCCCCGCCGACATGACCGACCGGGACGCGGCCAAGGAAGTCCTCTTCCGCCTGCGCCTCATGCATCCCGAGATCACCATCGTCTGGCCGGACCCGCCTACGCCGGACAGCTCGTCGAGTGGGCCAAGAAATATCTGCGGCTCACCATCAAGACGGTCAGCCGGCCAAAGGACGCCACCGGATTCGTGGTCCTGCCGCGCAGGTGGGTCGTCGAGCGCACGCCGGCCTGGCTCACGCATGCCTGCCGCCACGCACGCGACTACGAGAGGCTCGTACAGCACAGCGAAGCACTCATCACCTGGGCAGCCATCACGTTGATGACCCGCCGCATCACCCAGAAGAAGAAGCTCAGCCCTTCCACCCTCGCCCAAGCCGCCTGAACCGGTACCTCCAGCTCAGCCGACGGCTCGGTACATCACATCTGTCATGAACGGCTCAGGCGTAAGCAATGAGCGAGAAACCTGGCTACTGGACCATTCAGGTGGCATGCCCGCCTTTGCTTACCTGTTTTGGTTTGGAGTGTCCACATCACCGGAAATCCTGCGCTTCGGGCGGATCTCGCTCCCCACACCGAAAGGAACCGATGCCATGAAGCGCATCGCGCAGAAGGTGATGACGCTTTCCGCTGCTGTTGCCATTGCGGCCGCGGCGGCCATTCTCCCAGCGCCTCACGCGCAGGCCCATGCTCCGCGCATCGCCTTCCCGGAGATCGGCATCCAGTTCAACGCCGACGGCAACGCCGGCCAGTGCGGCGGGAGAACAGGGGAGCAGTGGCACCTCCACCAGAACTGGACCGAAGCGATCCGCTTCGACACCGACTCTCGCCCGGGCGGTTGCCGACTCGCCTTCGGCATCTACGACCCGGACGACGATCTGGCCGGGGCGTCCGTCACATACACCTTCCAGTCCAGCCCCGGCGGGAACCCTGCCCAGTGCGGAAACCAGGGCACCCACCAAATGCCGATCCAGAGGACCCGGACCTTCGGCCCCAGCATCCGGATCGACACCGACAACCGGCCGGGCGGATGCAAGCTCACCTTCGCCTTGTCGAGCCCCTTCCGCATGGGAATCGACGTCCGGTACGCCTCCGACGGCAACCGCGACCAGTGCGGCAACGCCTTCCCTCTCCCGGGCACCACCAGCCCTGTGGACAACAGCCGCGCAGTGCCCATCGACATCGACACCGACGACCGCTTCGGCGGCTGCCAGCTTCAGCTACGGCTCGATCTCCTCTAGTTCTATGCGGACACGTACCAACACCCACCGAAACGGCGATGCCTCCCGGGCCCGAAGGATCCTGGGAGGCATCGCCGTCTCACCTAGGCGCCGCAGCCCGCTACGCGGGACGGAGGCGGTGAAGCTGTAGCGGCCCAGGACGTTGAGGTTCCTGTGCTTGAGCGGGGACAGGCGGGCCACGTCGTCGTCCCGGATCTCCCCCTTGTGTCCGCGGCCCGCCCGGACTTCTGCACCCAAGTGGCCGAGACTCCGGGCGTCAGTCGATGGTTCGGGGGATAGGTGTGGACTGCAAGTTACCTGTAACAGACTCCCCACCACCCACTCACCTTGGCGGCCCCGGCCCCGCCCCGCGCCGTATCCCTGGGCACCGGACCTTGGTACACCGCGGGCAGGGGAGTGGGTGGTGGGAAGTCTGTTACAGATAACTTATGTCACTCGAGGATCTCCGTCCCTGGGTGTCTGGATCCGTGGCGCCATGGTCTCGCTGTCAGGCTCAAGCGACTCCCGTGCAACATCGCTGAACGCTACGAGCGCCCGCCTGTACTGCAGCCATCGAGCTTCCTGCGTCTGGACCAACGGTTCGCGCAGCATGTCGATTGCGAGGGCTTGAATCTGTAAGGAGTCCAACAGGCCGCATTGCCGCAGAGCATCGACGGCCTCCGCCTTGCGAGCCTCACAGTCCGGGCTCTGGACATGGAGTGCTTCACGCGCCCTCGTTACAGCGACATACGCAGCCCTACCCGCTGCACTGCCATCATTAGCTGCCCTGACCAGGGAATCCATCGCCCTGGCTGCCGGTCCCCTCAGACGAGCCGCTTCCAGAGAGGCCTGCAGGGCCTCCATGACCAACATCGCCATGATTGAAAGCAACGAGGACGCGCTCAGCTGAAGATCAGCAAGGGCCAGGTCCACCTCGTCCCAGATATCCGCCTCATCATCGCGCTCCTGGCGGTAGAGATCGAGGGTAAGGCGCATGAACCTTCGCGTCGTCCGGACGTACTCCGCAGCCGCAGTCCGGCGTTCGTCCCTCAGCGCCGCCAACCGGTACGCCTCGGCGGCGATCCAAGCCGCCTCCCGCGCCGCGCTCGCCTGCGCCAGACCGCCCGCTGCCTGCACCTTCGCGCCCAGCCAGTTCCCCAGCAGACCGCCCCCGATCGCCAGGAACGGCGCCAGCAGGGTCAACCCCGCCGAGTGCCGTTCGATCCAGTGCCAGAGCCCGACCACCATGCCGCCCCCTCTGTTCCGCCCACTACGGCGAAACAGGCAGCGTAGGCGCGAGAGCGTACGGGTCGAGCCCGTACAGGTAATTTGACCGCATGGATCGCGACATCGCCGAGCTCGTCGAGGAGTGGCTGGCCGGCCCGAACTCCGAGGCGAACGGCTACTTCGGCTACCAGGCCCTCGAGCACTACCGGCCCGCCGTCCTGCACTGGCTGACCGTCGGCTGCGGTACCGACGACCGCCCGGACCCCGACCTGTACCTTCAGCCCACCCCCACGGCGCTACAGGAATGGGCCATCGGCTACGCGGCCGCGGCCCGCTCGCGCGACGCCGCCTGCGGAGCCGTCCGCTCCTTCTACCGCTGGGCCGAGACGCCTGCGGCCGCCGGCGGGCCCGCCCTCGTGCCGCCCGGCACCGCGAAGTCGCTGCAGTTCCAGCGCGGCGGGAACTTCGCCGCGGGCCTCCCCGGCCGTGAGCTCCTCACACCCGACCAGTGCCGCTGGCTCGCCCAGGCCGCCGACCGCTACCCGGGCACCCGCCGCGAAGGCCCCCACCGCGCCCGCGCCCTGGTCTACCTCTGCCTCAACCACTACCTCTGGGGCCGGCACAGCGACGACGACGTCCTGCGCCCCGGCCAGATCACCGCCATGCGCCTGAGCGGCCGCCACCGCGAACAGCACCGCACCACCTGGGACGTCCCCCAGAAGAACGCCGCCTCCGACGCCACCCGCCTCCAGCCCGTCCACCACGACGCCGTACGCGCCATCGACGAATACCTCCCCCACCGCGCCGCCGCCCGCGACGACACCGGCCACCTCTTCACCACCGTCAACGGCCGCCCCCTCGAACCCCAGTCCCTCATCCGCATCCTGCGCACCGTCGCCGCCACCCACCCCGACCTGGAGGAGATCGCACCGGCCCTGTCCGCCGACGCCGTCACACACTCGCCGCCCACGCCGCCCACGCAGCCAACCGGACCCGACGCGTCGTCCCCCTCCTGATCGCCACCCTCCTGGCCGGCAAAGGCGCCTCGCCGTCCGCTACACCGTGGACCAGGACACCGCGAGACGGGGTCATGGCGTTCTCCTCGAGTGGTAGACGGAGCCGGCCACCCCCGCGCAGGTAGGCCCCGGTGTCCTAGCTCAGACACCAGCCGCAAGGTAGGTCGTGGGTGGCGGCACGAGTCCCGTTTCCCTGTCCGGGGCGCTGTCGTTGGCCTGATCGAGTGATCGAGGCCAAAAGGGGCGGGCGTGCGGCAAGAGTGGTCGCCAGAGGAGCTGTTGGCGAGCTGGACGCTGGTGGACGGCGACTGGGACCTAGGGCCTGTGTGATGTCGTGATCATTCGGCGGTTTTCAGCAGGTCGTCGATCCAGATCATTGCGGCGCGGAGGTGGAGGCCGGCGAGGTAGCT
>NZ_JBHWUO010000027.1:0-115393 GCF_042736975.1 Streptomyces sp. NPDC059989 | reverse complement strand
GTATATTGACGAACTCTCTTTAATTGAAATCGGGGAGATTCTGAATATCCCTGTCGGCACCGTCAAGACAAGGATACACAGAGGCAGAGAGGCTCTTAGAAAACAATTGAGGGATCTTTAAGTGGGGTGATGAAATGAGCTGTCCTGAACAGATCGTGCAGCTTATGCATAAGCATCTTGATGGAGATATCCTTCCTGAAGATGAAAACGTATTAAAACAACATTTGCAGTCATGCGGGAATTGCAAACGGCATTTTCATGAAATGGAGAAATCCGTAGCACTCGTCCGAAGCACATCGCATGTCACGGCCCCTGCTGATTTTACTGCCAAAGTTATGGCGAATCTTCCAAAAGAGAAAAAACGCGCTTCTGTAAAACGATGGATCAAAACTCATCCGATGATTGCAGCCGCAGCGGTTTTTGTGATTTTAATGGGCGGCGGGCTCCCGCAGGGGCTGCGGCACGGACACCCGTACGGGCTCCAGCGGCGGCAGCGGCTGCGGCACCGGTGCGGCGCTCTCGCCGGTGCCCCACGACGTGGCCCGGGAGCCGCCCGCCGCGTCGGCGGCGCTCGGCGCCTCCGCGCCCAGCAGCTCCTGCGGCAGCACCAGTACGGCGAGGACGCCGCCGTAGATGTTGGACTTGAGCTCGACGGCGATCCCGTGCCGCCGGGCCAGTGCCGACACGACGAACAGGCCGATCCGCCCGTCGGCGAGCAGGTGCCGGACGCTGATCTGGTCGGGGTCGCCGAGCAGGGCGTTCATCCGGTGCTGTTCCTCGGCCGGCATGCCCAGCCCGCGGTCCTCCACCTCGACCGCGATCCCGGCGGTGACCCGTTCGGCGCGCAGCACCACGTCGGTGTCGGGAGCGGAGAACACCGTGGCGTTCTCGACCAGTTCGGCCAGCAGGTGCACCACGTCCGCGACGGCGTGGCCGCGTACGCTGCCGCCCGCCGGGGGGACGACCTTGACCCGCGTGTACTGCTCCACCTCGGCCACCGAGGAGCGGAGGACCTCGCTGAGGTCGATCGGCCGGGTCCACTGGCGGCGGGAGGCGGCGCCGCCGAGCACCGCGAGGTTCTCGGCGTGGCGGCGGATGCGGGTCGCGAGGTGGTCGACGTGGAAGAGCTCCTTGAGCAGGTCCGGGTCCTCGACCGTGTCCTCCAGCTCGTCCAGGAGCGAGATCTCGCGGTGGACGAGGGACTGCAGGCGGCGCGCGAGGTTGACGAAGACCTCGACCTTGCGCTCGCTGTCGGAGGGGGCGGCCGGGCCGGCCAACCGGACGAGGGTGGCGTGGGCCTGTTCGCGGGCGCCGCGCAGCTCCTGCGAGAGCAGCCAGAACTCGTCCACCCCCGCCGGGTCGGCGCCGGCCGGGGGCCCGGTGGGGCCGCCGCGCACCGGGCGGGGCGGGGTCTCGCCGCGCTCCAGCCGGTCGGCGACGGTGCGCAGCTCCTGGCGGCCGCGCACGCTGGAGCGGCGCAGCGCCTCGCAGCGGTCCCGGACGGCCTTGGCGGCGCGCTGGGCTCCGAGCAGGGCCGCCGCGAGGGCGCCGACGACGAGGAGCGCGCAGCCCGTGAGCACCGGCCAGAGCCGGGCGTCGCGCTCGCCTGCTCCGCCGCCGAGCTGGAGGGTGAAGATGACCGCGGCGGCGCCGCTGAGCCCGGCGGCGAGCGTGGGCAGTACGGCGGCGCGGACCAGCTGGGGGCGTATCTGCCGGCCCGGACCGGTGACGGCGTGTCTCGACGGGGCGTGTCTCGACGGGGCGTGGCGGGCGGCGCGGAGTCCGGACATCGGCGTCCTCGGTACGTGGGGCCCGGCCCCCAGCGATCCCGGGGCCCGGTGTTGATCACCGGGTACCCACGCTAGACCGCACCGTCCTGCCCCGGACTGCCAGTTGGGGAAGTTCGCGGGGGTGCTTCCCGCTCCCGGTGGAGCGCTCGTACGGGCGCCCGAATCCGCCGGGTCGCCTGCGGCGGGCTCGGCGGATTGCGGGGGCGGTCCGAATGCGCCGGTCGCCTGCGGCGGGGGGGGCCGGCGCACGCCCGGCTGCCTCCTCGGGCTCCTCGGGCCCATCCGGCTTCGCCGGCGTTTGAGGCGCGGGGTGCGGGGCGGAGCCCCACCGGCGAAGCCGCCGAGCACCGGTTCCGGTGGGGCCGGGCGCGCGCCGGGGCACCTCCTCGGGCGCCGAACGTGGCCAGGGGTCGGAGAGTGGCAGCCTTGTTGCGTTCGGCGCCCTGCGGGGGCGCCCCGCCACACACCCGGCCCCACCGCAACCTCAGCCGTACCTCCCTTTACGAGCCGACGGCCTCCGGTTCCTCTCTGATGACCGGCTGCAGGCGGTCTGTGGTGATCGGGAGGGGGGGTCGGGTGGGGGTGGTGGGGGCGCCTGCCACGAAGGGGCGCCACCACGGGTTGGCGGGGGCGTCCGGGGCGGACGGTTCGAACGGCTGGCCCGGGATCGGGAGGGCTACCGCCGCTCCGGCTCCCTCGGCCGCGGCCAGGGTGCCCTCGCCCGGCTCGTCCCAGGAGTGCGGGGCCAGGTTGAAGGTGCCCCAGTGGATGGGCAGCATCGTGCCGTGCGGGGTGCCGCCCTGGAGGTCGAGGTGGGCGCGCATGCCCTCCTCGGGCGTCATGTGGATGTCGGGCCAGTACTCCGAATAGGCGCCGATCTGGATCATCGTCGCGTCGAAGGGGCCGTGCTCGGCGCCGATCTCCTTGAAGCCGGGGAAGTAGCCGGTGTCCCCGCTGTGGTAGATCCGGTGCTCGTCGCCCGCGACGACCCAGGAGGCCCACAGGGTGTGCTGCTGGTTGCGCAGCCCGCGTCCGCAGAAGTGCCGGGCGGGGGTCGCGGTGAGCGAGAGGCCGGCGATCTTGGTGGTCTCGTTCCAGTCCAGCTCGCGCAGCCGGTCGGCCGACACGCCCCAGCGCTCCAGGTGCGCGCCGACGCCCAGCGGGACGGCGAAGACGGTGTCCGTACCGGCCAGGGCCTTGATCGTGGGGAGGTCGAGGTGGTCGTAGTGGTCGTGCGAGATGACCACGACGTCGACCGTGCCCAGGGAGGCGAGGGGCACCGGTACGGGGTGCAGGCGCTTGGGGCCCGCGAAGGGGAAGGGGGAGCAGCGCTCGCCCCACACCGGGTCGAAGAGCACCCGGCGCCCGTCGATCTCCGCGAGCACGCTGGAGTGGCCCATCCAGGTCAGCCGCAGCCCGCTGACCGGCGGCTTCGCCAGCTCCGCGAGGGTGGTCGGGTACACGGGGATCGGCGCGCCGGGGCTGCGCCGGAGGCGCTGCTCCTTGTGGAAGTAGATCTTGGCGAACTCCTTCATCGACCCGGAGGGCCTGGTCCGGGCGCCGACCGGGTTCTGGAAGACGCCGTCGGCGAAGTTCGGCGAGCGGCGGATCCGCTCCAGCCGGGCGCCGGACGGGTCCGCGCCGAAGGCTTCGGGCCGCAGGGCACGCAGCCGAGGGCGCAGGGGACTGGAGCCGGTCAAGGCGCCTCCTGGGAGGAAGGGGTCGGGATGGTCGTCGGTCTACGACCATCCCAACGCACACGTGCCCCGAAGGATTCCGCTTGCGGCCCCCGCTCCCCTCCCGCCCCGCCTACAGCGGCAGCAGATCCGGTCGCTTCGCCTCCACGTGGTCTCCGGAGGACTCCCCGCGCAGCCTCCGGCCGATCCACGGCACCAGGTGCTCGCGCGCCCACTGGATGTTGTCCCGGGTCACGTCGACCGAGCCGCGCGGCCGCTGCGGCGGCCACGGCTGGTCGGGGTCGGTGGGCACCTCCAGCCCGAGCACCTGCGCGGCGCGCAGCGCGACCCGGGTGTGCCCCTCGGGCGACAGGTGCAGCCGGTCCGCGTCCCAGGCCCGCCGGTCCTGTACGGACTTCAGCGACCAGAGGTCGAGCACCGGGCAGTCGTAGCGGTCGGCGATGGCGCGGACGTGCGCGCTGTACGTCGCCACCTTGCCCCGGAGGTGCTTGAGGACCGGCACGCCCCGGGTGTCGAAGCCGGTGGTGATCATGACCTGGCCGACGGCCCCGGTGAGGTCGGCGACGGCCGCCTCGAACCGCTCCGCCACGTCGTCGGGGTCGCTGCCGGGCCGGATGATGTCGTTGCCGCCCGCGCAGAAGCTCACGAGGTCCGGGGCGAGCTCCTTGGCCCGCGGGACCTGTTCGGCCACGATCTGGTCGAGGAGCCGGCCGCGCACGGCCAGGTTCGCATAGCGGAAGTCGTGCTCGTCCCGCCGATCGGCCAGGAGCACGGCGAGCCGGTCCGCCCAGCCGAGATAGGAGTCACCGGGCCCCGGGTCCCCCACGCCTTCGGTGAAGCTGTCCCCGATCGCCGCGTACGAGCCGATGGTCTTGAATGTCGTCGTCGTCGCTGCCACGACAACATCCTTCACTCCCGTAACCAACCTACGCCAACGTAATGAGGGGTTGACGGACCGTGATCTATACCACCCGGGGGATAAGGAATAAGTACACGTGAGGCCGGGACCCCCTCGGGTCCCGGCCTGACGTGTGTCCGTGCGCCGACGGCGGGTGCCGTCAGATGCTGACGCCCTTGGTGCGGAGGTAGGCGAGCGGGTCGATGTCCGAGCCGTAGGACGGGCCCGTACGGATCTCGAAGTGCAGGTGCGGGCCGGTCGAGTTGCCCGTGGAGCCGGAGAGGCCGATGCTCTGGCCGGCGGTGACGCTCTGGCCCACCGAGACGGCGAGCGAGGACAGGTGGCCGTACTGCGAGTACTTGCCGTCCGCGTGCCGGATGACGACCTCGTTGCCGTACGAGCCGCCCCATCCGGCGGAGACCACGGTGCCCGCGCCGACGGCCTTGACGGTGGTGCCGGAGCTCGCGATGAAGTCCACACCGGTGTGGTAGCCGGAGGACCACATGGCGCCGGAGGCCTTGTACTGGGTGGAGATCCCGCCGCCCACGGGGGCCACGAAGCCGGCGGCGCTCGGGGCCTTCGCCCCGGTGGACGAACCGGTGCTCTTCGGCTTCTGAGCCTGCTTCGGCTGCGGGGCGACGGGCGCCGGCGCGTCCTGCTCGGCGGCCTCGTCGGCGGGGGCCTCGGCCGGCGCGGGGGCCTCGGCCGGGGCGGACTCGGCGGCCGGAGCGGCCTCGCCCTTCGCGCCGAGCGTCAGCTTCAGGCCGGGGTGGATGAGGGAGGGGTTGGTGCCGACGGCCTCGCGGTTGTCGGCGTACAGCTGCTCCCAGCCGCCGGACAGGTGGCGCTCGGCGGCGATCTTGGAGAGGTAGTCGCCCGGCACGACCGTGTACACGGTCGGCGCGGCCTGGAGCGCGGCCGGAACCTGCGGGGCCGCGGCCGGAGCGACGGCGGGGGCCACCGCGGGAGCCGTGGCCGGAGCCGCGGCGGGGGTGCCGGCCGCCTGGGCGCCGGCGGCGCCCATCAGCGGCAGCGCGAGGGCCGCGCCACCGGTGCCTGCGGCGGCGAAACCGCGGGATATCGAAAGGGACTTGGGACGGCGGTGCTTACCCTTTGCAGGCATGGCGAATTCCTCTCCGGCGCCTGCGAGGTGAGCTGTCGGGTTCGGACTGGAGATGTCCGGCCGCACATGAACGGAACATGTACGGCTTCACCCCGAGCCGTCCCGGAATCAAACATCCGGGTCGGCGGCTTACCTGGTTCCCCCGCTCCTGCCGCGCGCGTGAATAGTCGGGTGCGGTTCCCGGGCGGCGGCAGGATTCGGCGGTCCACCCGGATCGATCGCGAAGGTAATCGAGTTCGGCCGCACCTAACAAGCCATGAATTCCCTGACGGAATCACAGGGATGAGGGATCAACGGAATTCCGGTCACCCTCTGTCCATTCCCCACCGTCAACAACCGCCCCGGCCGGGCCTTTCGGCTTTAGCGATCAGGCACTCACGGTCACCGTATGATCTGGCTCACGGGGACGTGCCCGATCTCGCCTCCGCTCATGGCAAGTTGGCGCCAAGTAGTGTAATTCGGACACCCTACGACGAAGCGGAGGAGTTCCTTGACCCAGCAGATACCCCCGGCCCCGCCGGTGAGTCCGCAGCCGGAGCCGGAGTTGACCGGAGTGCGCAATTTCCGCGATGTGGGTGGATTGCCGACATCCGACGGGCGAAGGGTCAGGACGGGACGACTGTTCCGAAGCGGACATCTCGCACATGCCACCGAAACCGATGCAGAGTTCCTCGGTTCGCTCGGACTGCACACCGTCTTCGACTTCCGCAACGCGGCCGACCACTCCCTGGAAGGGCCGGACGTCGCACTGCCGGGCGTGCGCAACGTCAACATCCCGCTGTCGGATCCGGCCGACGGCCGGGAGTTCTGGAAGATGGTCCGCGACGGCGACCTCGACCAGCTCCGCTCGCTCCTGGGCGACGGAAAGGCCGCGGCCCGGATGTCGAACTCCTACCGCGGGATGATCCGGCACCGCACCGCCGAGCACAGCCGGGTGGTGCACGCCCTCGCCGAGGACAGCGTCCCGGCCCTGATGCACTGCGCCGCCGGCAAGGACCGGGCGGGCCTGTCGATCGCCGTCACCCTGCTCGCGCTCGGCGTCCCGCGCGAGGCGATCGTGGCGGACTACCTGGAGTCGAACGCCCCGCACAACCGCTACCGGGTACGCCGCAGCAGCGAGTCGGCCGAGGCCCGCTCCCCCGAGGTGATGGAGCTGCTGGCGCCGCTCTTCGACGCCCGCGCCGAGTACCTGACGGCCGCCTTCGACACCATCGACGAGCACTGGGGCGGCGTGGACCGCTACCTGGAGCAGGGCCTCGGGCTCACCCCCGAGGCGCTCGACCGCCTCCGCGGCCGGCTGCTCGACTGAGGACCGGGCCGGAGGGGCGCGCGAAGCGCCCCTCCGGCCCAGCTGTACGTCGCGACTCCCCCACAGGGCCCCGGCAGGCCGTCACCGGTTGCCGACGGCCTGCTTCACCAGCGTCCTGCCGAAGTCCCACATCAGCCCCGAGCCGCCGTGCGCCTCGTCCATGACCTCGCGGAAGGCGCCGACGAACCGGTCGACGTCCCGCTCGTCCACGATCAGCGGCGGAATGAGCTTGATGACCTCCAGGTGATCTCCTGACACCTGGGTGAGGATCCGGTGCTTCTGCAGCAGCGGCACCACGACCATCTGGGCGAAGAGCCCCTTGCGGGCCGCCTGGAGCATGGTCCACCGGCTGCGCAGCCCCAGCGAGGACGGCCGGCCGAACTCGATGCCGATCATCAGCCCGCGCCCCCGCACCTCGTGCAGCAGCTCGTACTCGTCCACCAGGGCCGCGAGCCGCCCGCGCAGCAGGTCGCCCATCGCCCGGGCGTTGGCCACGACCTCCTCGTCCTCCATGACGGACAGCACCGCAAGCCCGGCCGCCATCGCCTGCGCGTTGGAGCCGAAGCTCGCGGAGTGCACGAGGACCCGGTCCATGGACGAGTAGACCTTCTTGAAGATCCAGTCCTTGCCCAGGGTCGCGCCGACCGGCACGTAGCCGCCCGACAGCGCCTTGGCCACGCAGACCAGGTCCGGCTCCACCCCCGGCTCGTGCTGGTACGCGTAGAAGTCCCCGGTGCGTCCGAGGCCGGTCTGCACCTCGTCCGCGATCAGCAGCGCCTTGTGGCGGCGCAGCAGCTCCTGCGCGGCGAGCAGGAATCCGGGCGGGGCGGCCAGCACGCCCTTGCCCTGGATCGGTTCGACGACGAAGGCGGCCACGTCCCCGCGCTTCAGCTCCTGCTCCAGGGCGGCCAGGTCGCCGAGCGCGATCTTCGTGTCGGGGAGCAGGGGCGCGAAGCCGTCCCGGAAGCCGCCCTCCCCGTTCACCGACAGCGACCCCGTGGTGAGCCCGTGGAAGGCGTGGTCGCAGTAGAGGATCCTGGGCCGCCCGGTGGCGTACCGGGCGAACTTCAGGGCCGTCTCCACCGCCTCGGTGCCGCTGTTGCCGAAGAAGACCCGGTCCAGGTGCGGGCTGTACGAGAGCAGCTTCTCGGCCAGCAGCCCGGGCAGCGGCTGGCAGTCGAAGCGGGTGAGGTCGGCGAGCTGGGCGTCCAGGACGTCGTGCAGCGCGCGGCGGACCACCGGGTGGTGCCGGCCCAGGCCCATCACCCCGAAGCCGGCCAGCATGTCGAGGTAGTCGTTGCCCTCGGCATCCCAGAAGTGGGCGCCCTCGGCCCGTTCGTAGACCTTGTCGAAGCCGATGGTGTGCAGCATCCGGGGGAGCTGGTGGTTGAGGTGGCGGGCGTGGAGTTCGTAGCGCTCCCCGCCGCGCTCGGCCAGCAGGGCGCCGAGGTCGAAGCCCTTGCCCCGGCCGCCCTCCTCCCCCTGTCCGGCCGGCGTCATGCCGACTTCTCCCGGTTCCCGCCGATCGTCTCCCGGGCCGCGCGCAGGGACTCCTTGAGGGAGCCCATGGTGGCGAGGACGGCGGTGGGCTCGTAGCCGCAGTGCGCCATGCAGTTCGCGCAGCGCGGGTCCTTGCCGCGGCCGTACTTGCTCCAGTCGGTGTCGTTGATGAGTTCCCGGTAGGTGGGCACGTAGCCGTCGCTCATCAGGTAGCAGGGGCGCTGCCAGCCGAAGAGGGAGTAATTCGGAATGGCCCAGGCCGTGCAGGGGAAATCGGCCTTTCCTTCCAGGAAGTCGAGGAAGAGCGGCGAGTGGTTGAGCCGCCACCGCCTGCGGTTGCCGCCCGCGAAGGCCTTCTTGAAGAGTTCGCGGGTCTGTTCGACGCCGAGGAAATGCTCCTGGTCGGGGGCCTTTTCGTAGGCGTAGGCCGGCGAGATCATCATCTCGTCCACCTGGAGGTCGTCATTGAGGTAGTTGAGCACCTCGATGATGGTCTGCGGGGTGTCCGTGTTGAAGAAGGTGGAGTTGGTGGTCACCCGGAATCCGCGCCGCTTCGCCTCCTTGATGGCCGCGACCGCCTCGTCGAAGACGCCTTCCTTGGCCACCGACTCGTCGTGGCGTTCGCGCAGGCCGTCGATGTGCACGGCGAAGGCGAAATACGGGGACGGGGTGAACTTCTCGATCTTCTTGCGCAGGAGCATCGCATTGGTGCAGAGGAATACATACTTCCGCTTGGCCACCAACTGGCGCACGATCTCGTGGATCTGCGGGTGCATCAAGGGCTCGCCGCCCGCGATGGACACCATGGGCGCGCCGGACTCCAGCACGGCCCCGACCGCCTGGGCGACCGGCATGCGCTGCTTGAGCACCCCGGCCGGATGCTGGATCTTCCCGCAGCCTTCACACGCGAGGTTGCAGGCGTAGAGCGGTTCCAGCTCGACGATCAGGGGGAACTTCTCACGCTTGCGGAGCTTCTGTTCGAGAAGATAGGTCCCGACCCTGATGGTCTGGCGCAGCGGCATGGCCATCTGGCTCACCTCCTGGGGAGCAGCAAAGAACGGTGCCAGTCATAAAACGCGGGCAGTACGGCACGCAGAACGCGGAAGGCCGATATTCCTCCGCGGACCGTGCCGATACGGACGAGCTCATGCTCCGGAGCGTCCACGATCACCCGGACGGCCGCAACAGGGCGGTTGCCGGCGCGGGTGGCGGCCCACAGGGTGGCCGCGGACTCCATGTCGACCGCGATGGCGCCGGTGGCGCGCAGCTGCGCGCGCTCCTGGCCGCGGACGACGTGGTCGGATCCGGTCAGTGCGCCGAGGTGCACGGTGCGGCCCGGGGCGGCCCGGGCCAGTGCCTCGGCGAGCAGGGTGGTGCCGGTGCAGGGGACGGTCCCCTGCGGGTCCCGGGTCTCCTCGGCGACGACCAGGTCGCCGGGGTGCATGCCGGGGACCAGCCCGGCGCAGAATCCGGTCGCGAGGACGGCGGCCCGGTCCATCCCCGGCCGCTCCAGGGCCCGGGCGACGGCCCGCTCGGCCGCGCGGGGGCCCATCCCGGTGCGCAGCAGCCCGTACGCCTCGGGCGCGCCGCGGGGCGCGCCGCGCAGGGCCGCCTGCTCGATGCGCAGGGCGCAGGCGACCAGCAGCGGGTCCGGGTTCCCGGCTCTCTCGCCCCTGGCGGCCGGCATCAGGACTCCCCGGAGGGGGCGAACGGTTCCCCGTACAGGTAGCGGCCGAGCGCGGTGAGCGGGAACACCTGGCGGTACAGGTGGTAGTTGATGGAGAAGTCCCAGGGGAAGCCGGTGCCGGTGAACCAGGGCTCGTCCCAGGATCCGTCCGGTTCTTGCGTCCGTACGAGGTACTCGATGCCGCGTTCGACGGCCTTGCCGTCACGCTCGCCGGCCGAGAGCAGGGCCATCAGCGCCCACGCGGTCTGCGAGGCGGTGGAGGCGCCCTTCCCGGCCCACGACCGGTCCTTGTAGGAGCGCTGGTCCTCGCCCCACCCGCCGTCCTCGTTCTGTACGGATTCCAGCCAGCGCACGGCCCGCCGGATCGCGGGATGCGAGGGGGCGATGCCGGCGGCGGTCAGGGCCGGGACCACCGACCCGGTGCCGTAGACGTAGTTGGTGCCCCAGCGGCCGAACCAGGCGCCCTCCGGCTCCTGTTCGGCGAGCAGCCAGGCGATGCCGCGGCGGGTGCGGGCGTCGCCCGCCCTGCCCTCGAAGGCGAGCATCTCGACGACGTGGGCGGTGACGTCGGCCGAGGGCGGGTCGATGACCTCGCCGAAGTCGCAGAAGGGCAGCCTGTTCGGGAAGGGGCTGGTGTTGTCGGCGTCGAAGGCGGCCCAGGCGCCGTTCTTCGACTGCATGCCGAGGTTCCAGGAGACGCCGCGGGCGATGGCCGCCTCGACGCGGGCGGGGTCGGGGTGCTTGATGCGGCGCAGCGCGAGCACGACCTCGGCGGTGTCGTCGATGTCGGGGTAGGTGTCGTTGTGGAACTCGAACGCCCAGCCACCGGGGGCGAGTCCGGGCCGCCGTACCGCCCAGTCCCCGCTGCGGGCGATCTCCTCGCCGAGCATCCAGTCGGCGGCCTTGACCAGCGCCGGATGGTCGGGGCGCAGGCCCGCGTCGGCGAGCGCGATCGCGGCGAGGCAGGTGTCCCAGACCGGGGACTGGCAGGCCTCGATCATGCGGGCGCCGTCCTCGCGCCACACCGCGAACCGGTCCAGGGATTCCAGGCCGGCCCGCATCACCGGGTGGCCCAGGTCGTAGCCGAGCAGGTGCAGGGCGATCACGGAGTACACGGCGGGGGGCTGGATCCCGCCCCAGCAGCCGTCGTTCTCCTGGCGTTCGACGATCCACCGGCCGGCGGTGGCCACGGCCGCCTTGCGGAGCCGGCGCGGGGCGAACCGGCGGTAGACGTGCAGGGCCTTGTCCATCCGCTGGAAGGCGCCGTCCCAACTGGCCAGCGGGGCGGGCGGTTTGGCGGTGTACGGTGCCCGGGCGTCGGTGTGCAGCTCGTCCAGGGCGAAGGGCGCGGGGCGGACGGGGCGCAGCGCGGAGACCACGGTGAGCGGCACGATGGTCTGGCGGGCCCAGCAGCCGAAGTCGTAGATGTTCAGCGGGACCCAGGGCGGCAGGAAGACCAGCTCGGGCGGGAGTTCGGGCAGGTGGTCCCAGCTCCACCAGCCGAAGAGGGCCAGCCAGATCCGGGTGAAGACCCGGGCGGCGGCGATCCCGCCGTGGGCCCGGATCCAGGCGGAGGCGCGGGCCATGTGCGGGGCGTCCGGGGCGTCCCCGGCGAGGCGCAGGGCGACGTACGCCTCGATGGTGGCGGACAGTTCGGGCGGCCCGCCGTGGAAGGTGGCCCAGGTGCCGTCCTCGCGCTGCTCGCCGCGGATGAACAGGGCGGCGGCCTGTGTGGTGGCCTCGTCCCGGATCCCGAGGAACTGCCGCAGCAGCAGGTCCTCGGCGTCCATGGTGACGTTGGTCTCCAGGTCGCCCTTCCACCACCCCTCGGGGTCCTGCCGCTCCAGCAGGTGCCGGGTCGCGCGCGCGGCGGCCTCCCGGACCCCTTCCGGCCCCTGCCCGTCGGGCGGTTCGGGCGGACCCGCGGCGGCCCGCGGGCCGGCCGCCTCCCGGCCGGGGTCGGGCCGCTCCGGCCGCAGGTCCGCGGGCCGTTCCGTGAGCGCGCTCACGTGCACCCGGGCGGGCGGCGCGGTGCCCGGGGCGGTCTCGCTGCCAGCGCCAGCGCCATCGGCGCTGCCGTCGGTCGTCGCTGTCATGGCTTCCCCTTCGTGCAGTCTGTCCTCTGCTGTGCTGGGGTCTGCCGTCGGTCGGTGCCGCGCCTTCAGTCCGAAGAAGTGGCACCGGCCGGCGACTCGCGATTCATATCCTCTTGTACGCGGCGTTCACCTCTTGCGTACGACGACGAAGTCGGCGAGGGCGACGAGCTGGTCGCGGACCTTCTGCGGCATGTCGACGTCGTCCAGGGCCCTGATCGCGACGGCGTGCTGCCGACGCGCCTCGTCGGCGGTCCACTGGCGGCCGCCGGCCGCCTCGATGAGCGCCGCGCGGGCCGCGAACTCCTCCTCGGAGAAGTTCTCGAAGTCGTTGCTCTTGGCGTCCGCGGCGAGCAGCTCGGCCAGTTCGACCGAGGCCGGGCCGCCGGCCGCGAGGGCGGCGACGACGGGCAGGGACTTCTTGCGCTGGCGCAGGTCGCTCCAGGTCTGCTTGCCGGTGGACTCCGGGTCGCCCCAGATGCCGAGCAGGTCGTCGATGGCCTGGAAGGCGAGGCCCAGGTGGTAGCCGTACTCCTCCAGCTTGTCGGCCGTACGGTCGTCCGCACCGCCGAGCACCGCCCCGATGGAGACCGCGCAGGCGAGCAGGGCGCCGGTCTTGTTGCCCTCCATCTCCAGGCACTCCTCGACGCTGACGCGCTCGCGGTGCTCGTAGGAGATGTCCTGGGCCTGGCCGTCGATGAGCTTGCGGCTGGCGGTGGTCAGCCGGCGTGCCGCGCGGCCCGCCTCCACCGTGCCGAGCTCCAGCAGCACCTCGTTGGCGAGGGCGAAGAGGGCGTCGCCGACCAGGATCGCGAGGGCGGGGCCGTGGACCTTCCACACGGTGTCGCGGTGGCGGCGCTGCTCGTCGCCGTCCATCAGGTCGTCGTGCAGCAGCGAGAAGTTGTGCACGAGCTCGACGGCGACGGCACCGGGGATGCCGACCTCGGCGGTGGCGCCGGCGGCCTCGGCGGAGAGCAGTGCGAGGGCGGGCCGGACGGCCTTGCCGCCGTCGCCGTCCGCCGGGTTGCCCTGGGCGTCGATCCAGCCGAAGTGGTAGGCGGCGACGGTGTCCATGGGCGCGGCGAGCCGGTCGACGGCGGCGCGGAGCGCGGGCGTCGACAGCGCGCGGCCGCGCTCCAGGAGGGCGATCGTGTCCGCCTTCTCCGCTCCCCCGCCGGCTGTGCCCACACTGGCATCCGTGTTCTCGACAGCCGGATTCCCCGGGTTCACTGGCTCTCCTCTTGTTCCTGTACGTGCTGTGCCGGTCGTGCTGGTGGTGATCGTCGTCATGCCGCCTCCTGCAGAGGGTGTTCGCGGGGGCGGCCGAGCGCGGCGAGTGCGGCGTGCGCCGCGCTCAGTCCGCTCCGGACGGCGCTCTCCATGGTCGCGGGCCAACCGGTGGCAGTCCACGCACCGGCCAGGTAGAGCCCCGGCGTGTCGGTCCGCGCCCCGGGGCGCAGCCGGCCGACGCCGGGGGTGGGGGCGAAGGTCGCCGTCCGCTCCCGGGTGACGAAGAAGTCCCGTACCTTGGCGCCGCGCGCGGCCGGCAGCAGCCGCTCCAGCTCGGGCAGGTACTTGGCGCGCAGGACGGAGACGGGTTCGTCGATGTCGTCCTGGGCGACGGACTGCGAGAGCGCGAGGTACTGGCCGCCGTCGGGGAGTCCGGAGGAGTCGGTGCGGTCGAAGACCCACTGCACCGGGGAGCCGAGCGCCGCGAAGAAGGGCTGCTTGAGCACCTTGCGGTCGTAGACGACGTGGACGTTGAGGATGGGCGCGGTGCCGATGTCGAGGAGCTTGTCCGGGTCGGGCAGTGCCCCGGCCGGGAGCAGTCCGTGTGCCTCGCGCTGCGGGACTGCGAGGACGACGGTGCCGGCGTCGAGGGACTCGTCCTCGGTGTCGACGCGCCAGTTCCCTTCGGGCGTACGGGAGATGGCGGTGACCCGGGTGCGCAGCTCGGTCCGTACGCCGGCCGCGTCGAGGGCCTTGCGGGCGAGCGTGTCGTGCAGGTCGCCGAGCGGTACGCGGGCCCAGCCGATGTCGGCGGCGCCGTTCTCGGAGAGCAGGCCGGTCTTGAAGACCATGGCGGCCAGGCCCAGCGAGGACTGCTCGGCGGTGGCGTTGAGCGTGGCGATGCCGACGAGGTCCCACAGGGCCTCGATGGTGCGCGGGGACTGGCCGTAGCGGCCGAGCCAGGTCGCGAAGTCCAGGCCGTCCAGGGCCGGGTCGGCGGGGTCCAGGCGGCGCAGCGCGAGGGCGGCGCGGCCGACGCTCAGGCGCTCCGCGAGGGAGAGGTGCGGGTAGCGGGCGAGGGAGCCGGCCAGGTGCAGGGGGACGGGCAGGGCGCTGCGGCGCAGCCGTCCCAGGCGCGGGCCGCCGGGGTGCGCGACGTCGAGGACGGGCACGTCGAGCCGGTCCTGCAGCGGGGCCAGGTCGGCGCCTTCCACGCGGTCGAGGAACCAGCGGTAGGCGGTGCAGCAGCGCAGGTAGACGTGCTGGCCGTTGTCGACGGTGAGGTCGCCGCGCTTGAAGGAGAAGGCGAGCCCGCCGAGCCGCGGGCGGCCTTCGAGCAGGGTGACTCGCAGTCCGGCGTCGGCGAGTTCGAGGGCGGTGGTGACCCCGGCGAGTCCGCCGCCGACGACGACGGCGCGGTTGTCGCTGTCGCTCATGCACCCTCCCCCGTCCTGTCGATGCCCGCCGGAGCGGCGGTCCATCGGTGCCACGCGTGTCGTGGCGTGGCCCTGGCCGGCTCCGCCGCGTGCCCGAACCGGTCGGCCCGGGCCGAGTGCAGCGCGGGTTCGGGCGCGCTCGACGGCCCGGCTCCGCCTGCGGCGACTGCGAAGCCCGCCGGAAGAGACGCGCCCGCCGCCGCGGTGGTTGCCCGGGCACGGCCTGCGCCGGGACGACCCGCCGGCCGCGGGTGCGGCACGGCGGTCGCGCACGCAGGGAACACGCCCGCGCGCGCCCCCGGGGCGGCAGCCGGGGACGAGCAGGTCGGGGCCGGAGGCCGGGTGGCCGGGGGCCGGGTGATCGGCGGCATCAGATCCGCCTCCGGGTGCTCTGACGGGAGATGGTCCGGGCGTCGAGGCCGGAGAGCCCGCGCACGGCGACGTACGCCTTCTCGTGCGGCGGCAGCGAGACGCGGCCCCGCAGCACCGCCTCCGGCTCCCGCTCGATGCGGTCGAGGAGGCGGCGGTAGATGCCGGCCATGGCGGCCACGCAGGCGCCGCTGCGCCGGTCGAGCATCGGCAGCAGCCGGTAGCCCTCGACGAACAGGGCCCGGGCGCGCCGGACTTCGTGGTGGACCAGCCCGGCGAAGTCGGAGCCTTCGGGAGCCCGGTCGCTGTGGAAGCCTTCCGAGCAGCCGAACTTGGCGAGGTCCTCGGCGGGCAGGTAGGTGCGCCCGTTGCCGGCGTCCTCGCGAACGTCCCGGAGGATGTTGGTGAGTTGCAGGGCGAGGCCGAGCGTGTCGGCGTACTCGCCGGCGCGGTCGGCGTCGCGCGCTCCGGCCGTGGTGCCGAACACGCCGAGCGAGAGCCGTCCGATGGCCCCGGCCACGCAGCGGCAGTAGACCTTGAGGTCGTCCCAGGTCTCGTAGGTCTCGCCGCGCACGTCCATCAGGACGCCGTCGATGAGCTCGTCGAGGCCGCCGAGCGGGATGGGGAAGCGGCGCGCGGCGTGCGCGAGGGCGACGGCGACCGGGTCGGTGTCGTCCTCGTCGATCTCCTCGGCCCGGATCCGTCCGAGCAGGGCGCGGGTCTCCTCCAGGCGGGCCAGCTTGGCGTCGGGCGCCAGCGTGCCGTCGCCGATGTCGTCGACCCGCCGGGAGAAGGCGTACAGCGCGGACATCGCCTGCCGCTTGTCGGTCGGCAGCAACCGGATCCCGTACGCGAAGTTGCGCGCCTGTGATCCGGTGACGGCCTCGCAGTAGCTGTACGCCGCCGAAACCGGTGCGGACAGTGCGGTCGGTGCGGACGCGTGTGTGGGGCCCTCCACCGGGCTCACCCCTTTCTCGGCGCTGTGCGCAGGACGGCGGCCACCTCGCGGAGCAGACCGCTCCTGGTGGGCTTGGGCGGGCCGGGAAGTACGTCGAAGCCGGCGGCGGTGACGGCTCGCAGGGCTGCCCGCCCCCCTCCCACGAAGCCCGCGAGGAGCAGTCGGAGTCTGCCGTGCACGCTACCCACGAGCGGGGTGCCTTCATTCAGGAGCTCGCGTGCGCGTTCAGTTTCGAATGCGACCAGGGCGCGTACGGACGCGCCGGCGGTCGGGGCCTTCAGATCGGCCTCGCCGACGTGGAAGCGCCGCATGTCCTCGGCGGGGAGGTAGATCCGGTCCCGGCCGAGGTCCTCGGCCACGTCCTGGAGGTGTTCGGCGATCTGCAGGGCGGTGCAGACCGCGTCGGAGCGGCGGATCCGCTCGGGGGTGGCGGTGCCGGTGAGGGACAGCACGAGGCGGCCCACCGGGTTGGCGGAGAGCTCGCAGTAGGCGAGGAGGTCCCCGTACGTCTCGTAGCGCGCGATCCGTTGGTCCTGGCGGTTGGCCTCGATCAGCGCGAGGAACGGCTCGGGGGCGAGGCCGTGTTCGCGGACGACGGGCTGCAGGGCGAGGAGCAGGGGGTGGCGCGGGGGGCCGTCGGTGCCGCCGAACACGCGCAGCAGGTCGGCCTCGAAGGCGTCGAGCATGGCGGGGCGGTCGTCGGCGGCGGCCGGGTCGAGGCCGAGCAGGACGGCGTCGCGGCCGCCGGGGGCGAGGTCGCCGTCGCCGATGTCGTCGACGAGTCGGGCGTATCCGTACACCGCCATCAGGCCATCCCGCCAGGCGCGGGGGAGGAAGGCGGGGGCGACGGGGAAGTTCTCCGTCGCGGCCTTGTCGAGGGTGGCGCGCGCGTGGGCCGTGTCGGACTGGGGACGGATGCCGTGCCCCGGGGTCACCGCCCGCCGCCCGGGGCGGGGACGGCCGTAATGCCTGGGGGCCGGAGAATTCCCGTAGCCATTGCCGTCACATCTCCCGTTCTACACTGCCGACCCAATACATCCTATTTCGGACACGCCGCCGCGGTTTCCCGGGGGCTCCCCCAGGGCCGTTCACCTGCGGGGAATCGTCCCCTCTTGCCGCGATTCAGGACTGCTTCAGCTTACGCTGTACAACGCCGCGGAGGCCTCTCGGGTATTCGCTCCGCCACCTCATGTCGCCGGCACGGCGCCGGCGTCCCGGCGGCGGAAGCGGCGCGGTGCACGTCGCGGACACGCCGAGGCCCCCGCCGCACGGAGCGGCGGGGGCCTCGGGCGGTCGGCCCGGGGGCGGCGCGGCGGTCAGCCGTTGGACGCCTTCTCGTACGCCGAGACGACTTCCTCCGTGGGCCCGTCCATCAGGAGTTCGCCCTTTTCCAGCCACAGCACCCGGTCGCAGGTGTCGCGGATGGACTTGTTGTTGTGGCTCACCAGGAAGACCGTGCCGGCCTTCTGCCGCAGTTCGCGGATGCGGTTCTCCGAGCGCACCTGGAAGCTGCGGTCGCCGGTGGCCAGGGCTTCGTCGATCATCAGGACGTCGTGGTCCTTGGCCGCGGCGATGGAGAACCGCAGGCGGGCGCCCATGCCGGAGGAGTAGGTGCGCATCGGCAGGGAGATGAAGTCGCCCTTCTCGTTGATGCCGGAGAAGTCGACGATGTCCTGGTAGCGCTCCTTGATCTGCTCGCGGGTCATGCCCATCGCGAGGCCGCCGAGGACGATGTTGCGCTCGCCGGTCAGGTCGTTCATCAGCGCCGCGTTGACACCCAGCAGCGAGGGCTGGCCGTCGGTGTAGACCTTGCCGGCCTCGCAGGGCAGCAGGCCCGCGATGGCGCGCAGCAGGGTGGACTTGCCGGAGCCGTTCGAGCCGATGAGGCCGATGGCCTCGCCGCGGTAGGCCGTGAAGGAGACACCGCGCACGGCGTGGACCCGGCGGACGCCCGGTGCGTCGCCCTTGCCCCGGCGGATTATCTTGTTCAGCGCCGCGGTGGCGTTGCCCTTGCCGGAGCTGCCTACGTTGACGCGGTAGACGATGTGCACGTCGTCGGCGATGACGGTGGGGACGCGCCCCTGGGTGTTCTCAGCCACGGCCGTAACGCTCCTCAGCCTTCCAGAAGTACACGAAACCGCCGAGGCCGATCACGACGGCCCAGCCGACGGCGAAGGCCCACACGTGCGGGGGCAGGTTCTCCGCGCCGTAGTTGTCGATCAGCGCGAAGCGGATCAGGTCCATGTAGATCGCCGCGGGGTTCCACTGGAGCACGTCGGCGATCCACGAGGGCTTGCCCTTGAGCATCTCGTTGATCGAGAACATGACGCCCGAGGAGTACATCCACGTACGCGTGACGAACGGCATCAGCTGCGCGAGGTCGGGGGTCTTGGAGCCCATCCGCGCGAAGATCAGCGCGAGCCCCGTGTTGAAGACGAACTGCAGCACCAGGCACGGGAGCACCAGCAGCCACGACAGCTTCGGGAAGCTCCCGAAGGACACCACGACGATGACGACGACGATCATCGAGTAGAGCAGCTGCTGGAGCTGCTGCATCGAGAAGGAGATCGGCAGCGACGCCCGCGGGAAGTGCAGGGCGCGGACCAGTCCGAGGTTGCCCGGAATGGCACGGACGCCCGCCATCAGCGAGCTCTGGGTGAAGCTGAAGACGAAGATGCCCACCACCAGGAAGGGGATATAGACCCCCTTCTCCATACCCCGGCCCGCGTTCATGATCAGGCCGAAGATCAGGTAGTAGACCAGGGCGTTCAGCAGTGGTGTCGCCACCTGCCAGACCTGGCCGAGCTTGGCCTGGCTGTACTGCGCGACCAGCTTGGCCCGGGAGAAGGCCATGATGAAGTGGCGCCGGCCCCAGAGCTGCCGCACGTACTCGCCGAGACCCGGCCGGGCTCCGCTCACGGAGAGGCCGTACTTCCTGGCGAGCTCCGCAGGGCTCAGCCCCGCGTCTGCGGACGGCGGCCTGCTCGTGGCAAGTGCGCCATCGTGGGTTGTGTCACTCACAAGTTGAAACTTTCGTCTTCAAGATGCGGCAGGAAGGGCATCAGGCTGGTGGCGCGAGGCCCGTGATCGCGCCATGTTCCCAGACGCGGGCTCGTCAGATGACAGGTGGTCGGCCCAGTCGGGTCAACCGCCAGACCGTACGCCATCTCATGGGGCGGCGGGGACCGCAGGGAGTGGTCCACCCCTCCCTGAACCCGCCGAACCAGGCCTTGAGCGCCGGTACGGAAGGCCTGCGCAGGAGCGTCAGCAGGAGCCAGACGCCCAGGTAGACCGGCACCAGCGGTGCGGGCAGGTTGCGGCGGGCGAGCCACACCCGGTTACGGGCAACCATACGGTGGTAGACCGCGTGCCGGGAGGGGGCGGTCGTCGGGTGCAGCAGCACCATGTCCGCCCGGTAGTCGATCGACCACCCCGCGTCGAGCGCCCGCCAGGCCAGGTCGGTCTCCTCGTGAGCGTAGAAGAACTCCCCGGGCAATCCTCCGACCTGCTCGAACACCGTCGTGCGGACGGCATTGGCGCCGCCCAGGAAGGTGGTCACGCGGGAGGAGCGCATCGGGTCCGAGGCGCGCAGCCGCGGCACGTGCCGGCGCTGGGTCTCGCCGGTCTCCGGATCGGCGATCCGGAAGCTGATGATCCCCAGGCCCGGGTCCTCGGTGAAGGCCTGGCGGCACAGCTCGGCGGTGTCGGTGCGCTCCAGCAGCCCGTCGTCGTCCAGGAAGAGCAGGGCGTCCACCTCGCGGCCGCCGGGGCCGAAGGCCTCGATGCCGACGTTGCGGCCGCCGGGGATGCCCAGGTTCTCGGGCAGCGAGACACTGCGCACGCCCTCGGGGAGTCCGGTGACCTCGACGCCCTGGCCCACGACGACGACCTCGACGGGGTCGCCCTGCTGGCGGGCGACCGAGTCGAGGAGCGCCTTGAGGTCGTCCGGCCGGTTGCCCATGGTGATGATCACGGCGCCCAGCCGCATCGGCGCGGTCACTTGAGCCTGCTGGAGGCCAGGACCGACACCAGGTGCAGCACCGTCTGGAGCAGCGCGATGCCGGCCAGCACGGCGACGCCGAGCCGGGAGAAGTACAGGTCGCCCCGGACCTGGTCCAGGACAGCCAGTACCAGGATGAGCAGGGAGGCCTCGATGCCGAGGATCAGGCGGTGGAACTTCAGCGCGGCCGCGGCCCGGCGGGCGACCGCCATGCCGGACGAGCGCGGCTCGGACGCCGCTTCCTTGACCGGCTCCTTGCCGACCTGGTGCCGGGCGACGCCGACCAGGTCGGTCTCGGCCTTGATCAGGATCGCGCCGAGCGCCGCGAGGGTGCCCAGGAAGGCCCACAGCCAGTCGATCCGGCCGCCGCCCCACAGGTCCGCGGCGCGCAGGCCGAAGCCGACCAGGACCGCCGCGTCGCACAGGTAGGCGCCGACCCGGTCCAGGTACACGCCGGACAGCGAGAACTGCTTCTTCCAGCGGGCGACCTCCCCGTCGACGCAGTCGAGCAGCAGGTACATCTGGACCGCGACCACGCCGAGGACCGCGCCCCAGACGCCCGGCACCAGCAGGGCCGGGGCGGCGAGCACGCCGGCGAGGGTCATCACGTAGGTCAGCTGGTTCGGCGTGACCTTGGTGGTGACCAGGAAGCGGGTGATGCGCAGGGAGATCTCGCGCATGTAGAGGCGCCCGCCCCAGTGCTCGCCGCTCCGCCGGTCCTTGACGCCCGGCGGGTGGACGACGGGCCGGAGTTCAGCTACGGATGGTCTGGGCATAGTCGGCGTACGCGTCCCTGATCTCGGCGGCGGACAGGTTGAGGTGCTCCAGGATCGTGAAGCGTCCGGGGCGGGTCTGCGGGGCGTACTCGACGGCCGTGACGAACTCGTCGACGCTGAACCCGATCTCGTCGGGCAGCACCGGCAGGCCGTGCCGCCGCAGCACCTCGACGAAGAGCCCGGACTGCTGCTCGGCGCCGCGCAGGTGCATCGCGAAGGCGGCGCCGATGCCGACCTGCTCGCCGTGGAGCGCGGAGCGCCCCGGGTAGAGCAGGTCGAAGGCGTGGCTGATCTCGTGGCAGGCACCGGACGAGGGGCGGCTGTCGCCGCTGATCGACATGGCGATGCCGGAGAGGACGAGGGCCTCGGAGAGCACGGTGAGGAACTCGTCGTCGCCGCAGCCGCCGGGGTGGCGCAGCACGGACTCGCCGGCCGTACGGGCCATGGCGGCGGCCAGGCCGTCGACGGGCTCGCCGTTGACGCGGTGCGAGAGCTCCCAGTCGGCGATGGCCGAGATGTTGGAGATCGCGTCGCCGATGCCGGCGCGGACGAACCGCACCGGGGCTTCCTTGATCACGTCGAGGTCGATGACCATGGCGATCGGCGTCGGGACGCCGTAGGAGCCGCGTCCGTTGTCGTTGTCCAGGATGGACACCGGCGAGCAGATGCCGTCGTGCGAAAGGTTGGTGGCGACGGCCACTATGGGCAGCCCGACCCGCGCCGCGGCGTACTTCGCCACGTCGATGATCTTGCCGCCGCCCAGGCCCACGACGGCGTCGTAGCGGCGGCCCTTTATGTCGTCGGCCAGCTTGACCGCGGAGTCGATGGTGCCGTCGACGACGGGGTACCAGTCGGCGTTCGGCAGCACCGGCTCCAGCTTGGCGCGCAGTGCGACGCCGGAGCCGCCGCTGATCGCGATCGCGAGCGTGCCGGACGCGGAGATCCGCTGGTCGGCCAGGATGCCGACCAGCTTGTCCATCGCCCCGCAGCTGATGTCGACGACGACCGGCGAGGGGATGAGCCTCGTCAGTACTGGCATGCGATCGTCCGGCCCTTGGCGAGGTCGTCGTGGTTGTCGATCTCGACCCACTTGACGTCGCCGATGGGGGCCACGTCGATGGTGAAGCCGTCGTTGACGAGCTGCTGGTAGCCGTCCTCGTAGTAGAGGTCGGGGTCGCGCTCGAAGGTGGTCTTCAGGGCCTCGGCGAGCTGCTCGGCGGCCTCGGGCTCGATGAGGGTGACACCGATGTACTCGCCGGTCGCGGTGGCCGGGTCCATCAGCTTGGTGATCTTCCGGACACCCTGCCCGTCGGCGGTGATGACCTTCATCTCCTCGTCGGCCAGGTGCTTGACCGTGTCGAGGGCGAGGATGATCTTCTGGCCGTTGCCGCGGGCGGCGAGCAGGGTCTTCTCGACGGAGACCGGGTGGACGGTGTCGCCGTTGGCGAGGATCACGCCCTGCTTGAGGACGTCACGCGCGCACCACAGGGAGTAGGCGTTGTTCCACTCCTCGGCCTTGTCGTTGTCGATCAGCGTGATCTTGACGCCGTACTTGGCCTCCAGCGCCTCGCGGCGCTCGTAGACGGCCTCCTTGCGGTAGCCGACGACGATGGCGACCTCGGTGAGGCCGACCTCGGCGAAGTTGCCGAGCGTCAGGTCGAGGACCGTGAGGCTCTCCTCCTGGCCCTCGGGGCCGACGGGCACGAGGGCCTTGGGGAGGGTGTCGGTGTAGGGACGCAGGCGGCGTCCGGCACCGGCCGCGAGTACAAGGCCGATCATGCTGGTTCTCCTTCGTCATGTACGGCGGGTGCTCCGGAGGAGACCCAGAAGCGGATGCTCTCCACGAGCACCACCAGTGCCACGAACACGGCCATGGCCGTGAGCGCGACGGGGAACGCGTCCCGGGGCAGGACGACGGCCAGGACCACGGTCAGCAGGACCCGGCCCTCGTGACCGCCGATCACCCGCACCAGCCAGTGCGGGGGCGCGCCCGAGCCACCGCGGATGCGGTAGACCGTGTCGTAGTGATGGTAGGCGACGGCCGCGACCAGTCCGAATGCCGCGGGAAGGGCCCCGGGGACGTCCGCCTTGGCGGCGAGGGCGAGGACGGTCACGTACTCGGCGAACCGGAAGAGAGGCGGGACGAGCCAGTCGAGGGGGCCCCTGAGGGGGCCCGAGACCGCCGCCCCGGCGAAGCAGACGTAGGCCACGGCGGTCCCGATCAGCCAGGGGGTGGCGAAGTCTCGGGTCACGGCGGCGCCGGCCATCAGTACGGAGCCGGCCAGGGCCAGCCCCACCGCTTCGAAGTTCGGCCGCCGCTTCGTGCGACGGGCCGGGCCGGTCCAGGCGAGCACGGCGGAGTCGGCGAGGTCCGCGAGGGCCTGGGCGGCCCGGTCGGTCCGGGTGGCCTTGCGCGTCAGGGAGCGCAGGACGCGGCCCGCGGTGGTGTAGAGCGCACCGAAGGCGCAGCCGACGAGCAGGGCGTAGAAGACGATGCGGGGGGTGGTCGTGGCGGTCAGCACCGCGATCATGGCCCAGCGCTCGCCGATCGGCAGGATGATCATGCGCCGGACCCAGACCGTCCAGCCGACGCTGTCGAGCCTGTCGGACAGGGCGGCCGTCGGGCTCGTATTGGCCGTGGCGTCGTGGTTCGCCTCGTTGAAGGAGAAGTCGACGACGTGCCGGCAGGTCATGAGGATCATCGAGCCGAGCGCGAGGGCCCATACGTCGTCGCCGCTCCTCGCCGCGCCGAGCGCGAGGCCCGCGTAGAAGGCGTACTCCTTCGCGCGGTCGAAGGTGGCGTCGAGCCAGGCGCCCATCGTCGAGTACTGGAGCGAGTAGCGGGCGAGCTGCCCGTCGGTGCAGTCCAGGACGAAGGAGACGAGGAGCAGCACGCCGGCGGCGACGTAGCCCCAGCGCTCGCCGGTGGCGGCGCAGCCGGCCGCGATCAGCGCGGTGATCAGCGAGGCGGTGGTGACCTGGTTCGGGGTCAGGCCGCGGCGCGCGCACCAGCGGGCGATGTAGCGCGAGTACGGGCTGATGAAGAAGGTGGTGAAGAAGCCGTCGCGGGACTTCACGGCGGTCCGCAGGCGTACGGCCTCGTCGTCGACCGCGGCGACCGCGGCGGCGGCCGTGCGGTGCTCCTCGTCGGTGGCCGGGACGGCGGCGACGAGCGTGCCGAGCTCCGGCCGCTGGACGGCGGTCCCGGCGGCCTCCACTTCGGCGGCGAGCAGGTCGGGGTACGGAACCCGGCCGCGGCCCGCGGTCGCGGCGGCCCGGTCCAGGGCGGCCCGGGCACCCGGCTGCACGGCGAGGGCGCCGGTGACGGCGCAGGCGTCGAAGCGGGGGTCGGTCAGCGCGAGGCGCAGGGCGTGCAGGTGTCCGACGAAGGCGCTGTCCACGACGGCCACCCGCTGGTCGGCGGGTACGGCGCCCAGAGCGGCGGCGACGTCCTCGGGACCCGCTGCGGGGCGGACCTCGAAGCCGAGGGAGCGCAGCTCGTCCGCGAGCGGTGATCCGGGAACCGGCAGGCCGGTGAGGATGGCGGTCGGCAGACGAACTCACTCCTTGTAACGGGCGCCTCGGGGGGCGGCGGCGCGTCGGCAGAGGCTATCGGATGAATGGAAGCGGGGGTTCACCGCCCGTTTACACCCCGATAAGCCGTACGTCCCGGGGCTCCGGGCCTGCCGGGTCATCATTGACGATCACCGCGCGGTACCACAAACGGCGTCGGTGTTACGGTGGACACGCCCCTGATCGAGCCGAGTGGAAAGAGGTGGGTTGATGACCGTCGTAGTGGTCGCGGCCATGCGCAGCGAACTCCGGTGCATCCCCCCTCTCCTCCGGGCATCCGGCCAGGCCTGATCATCCGCTGATCTCCCCCAGCCACCGCTGGGGTGTGCCTCGTCGGCCGGGGCCCCCGTTCCAAGGGTTCACGTTGACCGACAACACCCACAGTCACACCGACACCACCGCCTTCTCCGGCGCCGCCTTCTGGGAGGCGTTCTTCGAGCTGCACCACGGCCTGCCCCGGCAGGCCCCCGGTTCCAGCGCCAGTACCCGGCACCTGCTGTCCCTGTGCGGACCGCTGCCCGAGCGGCCGCGCGTCCTCGACCTGGGCTGCGGTCCGGGCCGCAGCGCCCTGCTGCTCGCCGCCGAGGCGGGCGGGGCGGGCCTCGCCGAGGTGACCGCCGTGGACCGCCACGGCCCCTTCCTCGAAGAGCTCCGCACGGCCGCGGAGGCCCGCGGCCTCGCGGACCGCGTCCTCCCCGTCGAGGGGGACATGGGCGCGCTCCCCTACGAGGACGGCTCCTTCGACCTCGTGTGGGCGGAGGGCTCCGCCTACATCATCGGCTTCGCCGCCGCGCTGGCGCGGTGGAAGCGGCTGCTCGCCCCGGGCGGCACCCTCGTGCTGACCGAGTGCGAGTGGACCGTCGGGGAGCCGTCCGCCGGGGCGCGCGCCTTCTGGGACCGGGAGTACCCGCTGCGCTCCACCGCGCGGAACCTCGCGGCCGCCCAGGCCGCCGGGTACCAGGTGCTCGGCGTGCACCACCTGCCCGACTCCGACTGGGCCGAGTACTACGGTCCCCTCGCCGGGCGGGCCCGGTCCACCGGGCCCTCGACCCCCGCGATGGCGGCCGCGCTGGCCGCCACGCGCGAGGAGCTCGACGTACGGGCCCGCCACGGGCACGAGTACGGGTACACGGGCTACGTCCTGCGCCCGGTGACCGCCGGGGACGGGGACGCCTGGCCGGCCCGCCCGGAGACCGCGGCCGACACGGCCGCCGTACGGGCCGTCAACCTGGCGGCGTTCGGGACACCGCTGGAGGCGGATCTCGTGGACGCGCTGCGCGCGGACGACTCCTGGGTGCCCGGGCTGTCGTACGTGGCCGAGGGCCCGGACGGGTCGGTGGCGGCGCACGCCCTGCTCACCGTGTGCAAGGTCGACGGGGTACGGGCGCTCGCGCTCGCCCCGGTGGCCGCCGATCCGGCGCGGCAGCGCTCGGGCGCCGGCAGTTCCGTCGTACGGGCGCTGCTCGCGGCGGCCCGGGAGCGCGGGGAGTCCCTGGTCCTCGTGCTGGGCCACCCGGCGTACTACCCGCGCTTCGGTTTCGTACCGGCCTCGCGCTTCGGGATCCGGGCTCCCTTCGAGGTCCCGGACGAGGCGCTGATGGCGCTGGTGCTGGACGATTCCGTTCCGGTGCCGTCGGGCACCATCCGGTATCCGGCTCCGTTCGGGGTCTGACGCGGGAAGCGGAATACGCGATGGGTGTCTGCCCCCCGCCGCTTATCACGCGGCGGGGGGCAGACATGCGCGGAACGCGTAAGTGCGGGCAAGCCGCTTTTGTACGGCAGACTGAAGGCCGAAGTCCGAAGCGAAGGATGGGTATGCCGACCACACCAGCCACCGCCGCGAACAGCGCGACCAACGGCACCGGAACTCAAGAACCGATCATGCTCGAACTGGTCGACGAGTCCGGGAACACCATCGGCACGGCGGAGAAGCTCTCCGCCCATCAGGCGCCCGGGCAGTTGCACCGGGCGTTCTCCGTGTTCCTCTTCGACGAGCAGGGCCGCCTGCTGCTCCAGCAGCGGGCGCTCGGGAAGTACCACTCCCCCGGTGTCTGGTCGAACACGTGCTGCGGTCACCCGTATCCCGGTGAGTCTCCGTTCGCGGCGGCGGCCCGGCGGACCCACGAGGAGCTGGGGCTGTCGCCCTCGCTGCTGGCGGAGGCGGGGACCGTGCGCTACAACCACCCGGACCCCGCGTCGGGTCTGGTGGAGCAGGAGTTCAACCACCTTTTCGTGGGACTCGCGCAGTCGGTCCTGCGGCCGGATCCGGAGGAGGTCGAGGACACCGCCTTCGTGACCGCCGAGGAGCTTGCGAAGCGGCACGCCGAAGTGCCGTTCTCGGCCTGGTTCATGACCGTGCTGGACGCGGCGCGGCCCGCGATCCGCGAGCTGACGGGTGAAGCCGCGGGCTGGTAGCCGCTGTCGTGGCCGCCGGCCTTCCGGCCCCCGGCCCGCGTCGTTCAGACGACGGGGGTGGCGGGGGCCGGTGCGGTGAGCGGCAGGGCCGCCCAGATGACCTTGCCGCCGGTCGAGGTGTGTTCGACGTCGCAGACCCCGCCGGCCTCCAGCGTGACCTCCCGTACGAGGAGCAGCCCGCGGCCGCCGGTCTGGCCGAAATCGGCCTCCAGCGCCTTGGGGCGGTAGGGGTGGTTGTCCTCGACGGCCACCCGTACCCACTCGCGGCCGATCGCGACCTCGACGGCGACCTCCGGCGAGAGCAGGGCGGCGTGCCGGACCGAGTTCGTCACCAGCTCGGAGACGATCAGCAGCAGGGAGTACACGAGGTCCTGGTGGGCCGGCACCCCCTGGCGCCCGAGCAGGTCCCGGACCGCGCGGCGCGCCTGCGGAACGGATTCTTCTACTGCGGGAGCGGTGAACCGCCACACTCCCTCGTACGCGAGGGGGTCGGCCGGAGCCTGCGGCTCCGGCTCCCTGGCTGGCGGGACGCTCCCGCTGACATCCATCTTCCGTCCCCCGTCTTCACGCTCGATCGTCTCCACGCCTCCAGAGTGGGGAACAGGCTGGTCCTGACCGGACCGCTGACCAGAAGTCAGCGTCAATCGGACACTTTCTGACCACTGGCGTATGACAGAGTCAGTTGTTCGACTGTTCCTGATCTTCCGTGGGGCGCTTCTCGGCCGCCTGGCTCGCATCGGCCGCCGCATCCGGACCGGGCTCCGCCTCGTCGTCCCTGACCAACCCCAGGATGCGCCGGGCGCCCATGCCCAGGGCCACCAGGCTCAGCCCGTCGAACAGGAGGGCGAGGGAGAAGAAGGTACCGATCACGTACAGGCTGTTGCCGGGCCAGTTCCACAGGATCAGGATGCCCAGCAGGATGCCGAAGGCACCCTGGACGAGCGAGAGCCCGAAGTTCGGACCGCGCACCACCACGGAGCCGGCCAGCCGGAACACCCCGCCGGTGAGGAAGAGCAGCGCGGCGAACATCGTCAGGGCCTCGGCGCTCGCCTCCGGGCGGCGCAGGATCACGAAGCCGGCCGCCAGGTTGATCGCGGCGACGATGACGGCGAGCCAGAAGTAGTTGCTCCTGCGCGACTGCACGGCGTGGACCAGGCCCACGACACCGCCGATCAGCAGCAGCCAGCCGAAGAGGAACATCGAGGTCAGGGTGGCCACACCGCTGTAGACCAAGCCGACCAGACCGGCCAGCACGAGAATCACCCCGAGCAGGGCCAGCAGCCCGAAACTGCGGTTGAGCTGCTTCTTCTCCCGCTGTGGTTCCCGGCCCCTGGCGCCGCCCGCGCCCTTGCCGTCGGTACGGTCTGCGGCCATGAGCCTGCCTCCTCGCACCCCCGCGATCCCCCTTGATCATAGGATCGGCGGCCCGGGATAGCATCCGGCGCATGGACGCAGCCCGGGACGCAGCCCTCCTGCACACGGTCTCCGACGGGGTCGCCACCGTCGTCATCTCGCACCCCGCCAAGCGCAACGCCATGACGGCCGCCATGTGGCGGGCGCTCCCCGAGCTGCTGGCGGGCCTCGCGGCCGACCCGGCCGTACGGGTGCTCGTGCTGACCGGGGCGGGACCGACCTTCTGCGCGGGGGCCGACATCTCCTCGATCGGCGGGGACGATGACCCGCAGGCCCTGGCCGTGACGGCGGAGGAGGCGCTGGCCGCCTTCCCCAAGCCGACGCTGGCGGCGATCCGGGGCTTCTGCGTGGGCGGCGGCAGCCAGCTGGCGGCCGCGTGTGACCTGCGGTTCGCGGAGGAGGGGGCGTCGTTCGGGGTGACCCCGGCGAAGCTGGGCATCGTCTACCCGGCGTCCTCCACCCGGCGGCTGGCCTCGGTGGTCGGCCCGGCGTGGGCCAAGTACCTGCTGTTCTCCGCGGAGTTGATCGGGGCCGACGCGGCCCTGCGCGCCGGGTTCCTGAACGAGCTGGTGCCGGCCGGCCAACTGGACAAGCGGGTCGCGGACTTCGCCCGCACGCTGGTCGCGCGCTCGCAGCTCACCCAGGCCGCGGCGAAGGAGTTCGCGGACGGCCGGACGGACCGGGACGCGTACTGGACGGCCCAGGCGGCCGGAAGCGGCGACACCGAGGAGGGTGTCGCCGCGTTCCTGGAGCGTCGCGAGCCCCGCTTCACCTGGACCTGGACTACTTGAGGATGAAGCGGCTCTTGCCGCGCCACTCCTCGACGATGTCGGCCGGGGCCTTGTCGGGCGAGCCCGCGTCGTAGGGCGGCTGGGGGTCGTACTCGGTCAGCAGCTGCACGGACTGGGCCAGCCGGTCCCCGCCGATCCGGCCGAGCAGGGTCAGCCCCATGTCGATGCCGGAGGACACCCCGGCGGCGGTCACGTACTTCCCGTCGGTGACGACCCGCTCCCCGGTGGGCAGGGCCCCGTAGGCCGGGAGCTGGTCGAGGGCGAGCCAGTGGGAGGTGGCCCGGCGCCCCCGGAGCAGCCCGGCTGCGGCCAGCAGCAGCGAGCCGGTGCACACCGAGGTGGTCCAGGTGCTGGTGGCGTCGGCGGTCCGCAGCCAGTCGAGGAGGACCTCGTTCTCCATCTGGTCGCTCTGCCCGGGGCCGCCGGGCACCAGGATGATGTCGGGGTTCGGCACGTCGCCGAGCGCCTTGTCCGCGACGAGCGCGAGCGACCCGGAGTCGTTGCGCACGGGCCCGGGCCGCTCGGCGACGAACACGGTCTCGGCCCCGGGCAGCCGCCCTAGGGTCTCGTAGGGCCCGACGGCGTCGAGCGAGGTGAAGCGGTCGAAGAGTAGTACGGCGATCTGCATGGCTCCTCCGGAGCGTCTTGCCTCCCGGCGGGGGGCGGCTGGTCTGGGGCGAAGCCCCGGGTATTTCGGGCACAGCCCGGGCGGTCCGGGCGAAGCCCGGGGGCTTTCGGGCACAGCCCGGGCTTCGGGGCGAAGCCCCGGTTGTTGGGAGGCACCTCCCAGCGGTGGGGCGGGGTGGGGGATGGCTCCGCGCAGGGGGTCAGCGGGGGCCGAAGCGGCGGCGGTATTCGGCCGGGGATTGGCCCAGGGCCTTCACGAAGGCGCGGCGGAGGGCCTCGGGGGTGCCGTAGCCGCAGGCGCGGGAGATCTGCGCGACGCCCGCCCCGCTGTCCTCCAGGAGGCGGCGGGCGTGTTCCACGCGGACCCGTTCCACGTAGCGGCCCGGCGTCACCCCCGTCTCCGACTGGAAGGCGCGGGCGAAGTGGCGCGGGGAGAGCCGGGCCCGCGCGGCGAGGGCCTCCACGCTCAGGTCGCCGTCCGGGTGCTCCGTGATCCACTGCTGCACGTCCCGCAGCGGCTCCCGCCGCGCGGTCTGCGCCTCCAGCTGGGCGCTGAACTGCGCCTGGTTGCCGGGCCGCCGCAGGAACACCACCAGGTGCCGGGCGATCGTGAGCGCCACGTCCCGCCCGTGGTCCTCCTCCACCAGCGCCAGCGCGAGGTCGATCCCGGCCGTGACCCCGGCCGAGGTGGAGACCGGCCCGTCGCGGACGTAGATGGGGTCCGGCTCCACCCGCACCGCCGGATAGTCCCGCGCCATCCCCTCGCACGCGTTCCAGTGCGTCGTCGCCCGCCGCCCGTCCAGCAGCCCGGCCTCCGCCAGCAGCAGCCCTCCCGTGCACACGGACACCAACCGCTCCGCGCGGCTCCCGTGGGCGCGCAGCCACTCCACGATCCGCGGCGAGAAGTCGGCCGTGTAGTGGCCCCCGGGCACCAGCAGCGTGGTCCCGGCCCCCGGCCGGGCGCTCTCCAGCTCCCCGTCCGGCAGCAGCGTGAGCCCGCTGTTCGTCCGGACCGGCGCGCCCCCGAGGGACACCGTCCGGATCTCGTACCCCGCCCGGCCGGGGAACCGGGCGGCGCCGGCGAACACCTCCACCGGGCCGGTCACATCCAGGCTCTGCACCCCGTCGTAGAGGACGACGAGCACGTTTCGCAACGACATGGCCTCATGGTGTGACGTGGACCCCGATGGCCGCAATGACGTGCTTCCCACCTTTACGGCCATGGGCCCCGTCGCGGATAGGATCGGCAGATCATGACTGCAACCCTCGTCGCCAAGAAGCTCACCGCCGCGCACGGTGAGCGCACGCTGTTCGCCGATCTCGACCTCGTCGTCGCTCCCGGCGACGTCATCGGCCTCGTCGGCGTCAACGGCGCCGGGAAGTCCACCCTGCTGCGCCTGCTCGCCGGGCTGGACACCCCCGAGACCGGTGAGCTGCGGCTCTCCCCGCCCACCGCCGCCGTCGGCCACCTCCCGCAGGAGCCGGAGCGCCGGCCCGAGGAGTCCGTACGGGACTTCCTGGCCCGGCGTACGGGCGTGGCCGCCGCGCAGGCGGAGCTCGACGAGGCGACGCAGGGCCTGGTGGACGGCACGCCGGGCGCGGACGACGCGTACGCGACGGCCCTGGACCAGTGGCTGAACCTCGGCGGCGCCGACCTCGACGAGCGGGCCGAGGAGGTCGCCGCCGAGCTCGGCCTCACCGTGGGCCTGGACCTCCCGATGACGGCGCTCTCCGGCGGCCAGGCGGCGCGCGCCGGCCTCGCCTCGCTCCTCCTCTCCCGCTACGACGTCTTCCTGCTCGACGAGCCCACCAACGACCTGGACCTCGACGGTCTGGAGCGGCTGGAGCAGTTCGTCAAGGGGCTGCGCGCGGGCACGGTCGTGATCAGCCACGACCGCGAGTTCCTGACGCGGACCGTCACCAAGGTCCTCGAACTCGACCTGGCCCAGCAGCAGATCAACCTCTACGGCGGCGGCTACGAGGCCTACCTGGAGGAGCGCGAGCGGGCCCGGAACCACGCCCGCGAGGAGTTCGAGGAGTACGCGGGCAAGAAGTCCGCGCTCGAAGGCCGGGCGCAGATGCAGCGCAACTGGATGGACAAGGGCGTTCGCAACGCCCGCCGCAAGGCGAGCGACAACGACAAGATCGGCAAGAACCTGCGGGGCGAGTCGAGCGAGAAGCAGGCCGCCAAGGCCCGCCAGACGCAGCGGGCGATCGAGCGGCTGGACGTCGTCGACGAGCCGCGCAAGGAGTGGGAGCTGCGCATGGAGATCGCGGCGGCCCCGCGCTCCGGCTCGGTGGTCGCCACCCTGCGCGAGGCGGCCGTCAAGCGCGGGGACTTCGTCTTCGGCCCGGCCAGCCTGCAGATCGACTGGGCCGACCGGGTGGCGATCACCGGCGCCAACGGCGCGGGCAAGTCCACCCTCCTGGCCGTCCTGCTCGGCCGGCTGGAGCCCGACTCCGGCTCGGCAACGCTCGGCTCCGGGGTCCTGATCGGCGAAGTCGACCAGGCGCGCGGCCTCTTCCTCGGCGACGAACCGCTGCTGGAGGCCTTCTGCGCGGCGGTCCCGGACACCGAGCCGGCCGAGGTCCGCACCCTGCTGGCCAAGTTCGGCCTCAAGGCGGCCCACGTCCTGCGCCCGGCGGCCACCCTCTCCCCCGGCGAGCGCACCCGTGCGGCCTTGGCGCTGCTCCAGGGCCGCGGGGTGAACCTGCTGGTCCTGGACGAGCCCACGAACCACCTGGACCTCCCGGCCATCGAACAGCTGGAGTCCGCCCTGGAGACGTACGAGGGCACGCTGCTCCTGGTCACCCACGACCGCCGCATGCTGGACGCCGTCTCGGTGACCCGCCGCCTCCGGGTGGAGGACGGCCGGGTCACCGAGGTCTAGACCGGAGCCGGGCCAAGATGCCGAACGGCAGGGGCCCGACTAGCCTTTGTGAGTGAGAGCCGCAACAGCGGAGCACGCCCCCGTGGCCGGAGTTCCACATCACCACGGGTGAGCGGATATGTGCTTCCGCATTTCCGGCGGCCCTGTATCCGATCCGCGCTGCGCATTTTTCGTCTGCGGCCGCGGTTCCGCCTCCCTTGTGCCTCGGAGAGGTGCGAGGAGGGTGGAAGGAAAGGGAAATTTCTCATGTTCGTACAGCGAGCGAAGCGCCTCTTCGCGGTCTCGGCCGCCGGTCTTCTGATGGCCGGCGGGTTCGCACTCGGCACGGCGGGCACCGCCTCGGCGGCGGCCCCGGCCCAGCACGTCAGTTACGTCGCCGGTGGTTGGGACGACGATGACGACGACTACGGCTGGCACCACGGCGGCTGGGACGACGATGACGACTACGGCTACGGAGGTTACGGCGGCCACGGCGGCCACGGCGGCCACGGCGACTGCTGACCCGCCCCTCCCTTCACCCCAGGCGTGCGCGGCCCCGCAACCGGGCCGCGCATCGGTGTGCCGCGGTGACTTCAGCGCGCGTCCGGCCGGTCCTCCGGAGCGCGCCTCGTGCGGGCCATCTTCCGCGCCACGAAGGCGCGCGGGAGGTGGCGCGCCGCCAGGGCGTACACCCGGTAGCGGCGGCCGGTGATGCTGAGCGGGCGGCGCAGGGCGAGATCGCGCAGGGCCCGGTCGACCACGGCCTCCGGTTCCAGCCAGACCGCCTCGCGCAGGGAGCTGACGTCCATCCCGGCGCGCTCCTGGAACTCGGTGCGGGTGAAGCCGGGGACCACCGCCAGGACCCGGACCCCGTACGGCTCCATGTCCACCCGCAGGGACTCGCTGAAGGCGGTGACCCAGGCCTTGGCGGCGCCGTAGGTGCCGGTCGGCAGGAGTCCGGCCACCGAGGAGACGTTGAGGACGGCCCCGCGGCGCCGTGCGCGCAGCCCCGGCAGCAGCGCGTGGGTGAGCCGGAGCGGGACCTTGACCAGCAGGTCGAGCATCCGCTCCTCGTCCTCGACGGGGCTGTACGGGAAGGGCGCGGGCAGTCCGAAGCCCGCGTTGTTGACCAGGATGTCCACGGGCCGGGCCCGGTCGGCGAGCCGCTCGGCGACCGCCGCGCAGTCCGCCGCGTCCAGCAGGTCGGCGGGCAGCACCTCGGACACCGTGCCGAACTCGCGGCCCAGCTCCCGCGCGACGGCCTCCAGCCGGTCCTTGTCGCGGGCGACCAGGACCAGGTCGCAGCCCTTGGCGGCGAAGCCCCGGGCGAAGGCCGCGCCCAGTCCGGCGCTGGCCCCGGTGATCAGTACGGTGGTGCTCACGACGCCTTCACTTCCTCGGTACCGGTCGCCGAGGTGTAGGCCTGGGCGACGTCGACGAGGAAGCGCGCCTCGTCCGCCAGGTCACCGCCCTCGTGCGAACTCTGCATCGCGGCGGGCAGTTCCAGCCCGGCCGACTCCCCCGCGTGCCCGGGCAGTCCGGCCAGCTTGGCCCGCCGCGCCTCCTTCAGCACGGAGGCCAGCGCGGCCGCGGTGCGCCGCTGCTCGGGGATGCCGCGCCCGGCGACCTGGCCGCGGGCGAGCTCCAGGGCGCCCGGGGCGACGTGCTCCCCCAGGATCAGGATCGCGTCGCGCGTCTCGATGACCTTGCGGTAGACGAGCATGTCGCGCGGGACCGGCGGCCACAGCAGCTCCACCACCCGGCCGGCCCGGGGCTTGTTGAGGGCCACGTGCGGGACGGCCTGGACCAGATCGCGCCACAGCGGCCACAGCCGCCAGGCCGTGGCGATGTCGGCCGCGGTGCGGCGGAAGGTGAACAGGGTCGGCACGAGGATCGCGGCGGCGCGCAGCAGGCCGTGCAGGTTCATCAGCAGCGGCAGGGCGGGCATCGCCCAGGTGCTGCCGAACAGGGCCTTGAGCAGGTACGCGAACCAGAACAGGCCGGCGAGCGCGGTACCGAGGCCGAAGAGCCGCAGCCCGGCGGCCAGTCCGCGGCTCTCGGCGCGGCGGCTGTAGCGCCAGCACAGCGAGACGCAGATGGTGTTGGCGACCACGTGCGCGGAGATCAGCACCAGCCAGTAGGCGAGCGAGGGCACCGGATCGCCGACGGGCGGCATGGTGTGGGTGCCGTGCGCCGGAGCGGCCAGGTCCAGGGCGATCAGTGCGGCGAGCCAGCACACCGTGGCGATCCACGAGGCGAGTTGGAGCCGGCGGCCGCGGGTGGTGGCGGCCACGAAGTAGATCACGGCGCCCGCGGAGAACACGCCGATGAGGTTGCGGACGAGGCCGATGGTGTGGGCGTACTCGGTGCCGCGGTTCATGGCGTACGCGACGACGTCCGGGAGGTTCAGGGTCATCGCGGCGGCGGCGGTGGCGACGGCCAGCCACAGGCCGCGCTGCTGCGGGGAGCGCAGGGCGCCCGGGGCGCGGAGCAGGACCGCGATCCACAGGACCACCACGCTCGGGACGGCGAGCGAGTTGCCGAAGTCGGTCAGGTCGGCGGCGGTCATCTCTCTCCCCGCTCGTAGCCCATGGCGGACTCCAGCCGGGCCAGGGTGCCCCCGGCCCGGGCGGCCGTGTACGGACCGGAGTTCGCGGTGCGGATGCGGATCATGCTGGCGAGCATTTCCGCTTCCTGCTCCTGGCGGGTGGTGTAGTTGGTGCGCCCGAGCACGGTCGGGGCGGCCCCGTCGGCTTCCTCGCCCTCCAGCGAGTGGTGGCCGAAGAGGATGTGGCCGAGCTCGTGCAGCACGATGTGCTCGCGGTGCAGCGGGGTGGTCTGGGCCTCGTAGAAGACGTAGTCGACGGTGGCGGTGCCCACCCACAGCCCGCAGACGCCGGATTCGGCGGCCTCCTTGGGGAGCGGGTGCAGCCGGATGGGGCGGCCGCGCTGCTCGGCTATTCGGCTGCACAGCACGTCGAGGGAGAACGGGTGGGTCAGGTCCAGATGGCCGAGAATGTTCTCGCACCGTTTGCGCAGGCTGAGTTGCCGGTGGGACATGTGATCCCTCTTCGGACCCTTTCTCGGGCAGCGTCGGTAGGCGTGCGTGGGCATGGGCATGGTGTCCTGTGCCTTCAAGGCGGCCTCGGGGAAATGCGGTCCTGAGGGGAAATGCGGAGGCCCGTCCGCCGGGTGACGAACGGGCGTTCCACCATGCCTACAGATCTTGTACGCGAGTTGGCAAGGCGCCCTCCGATCCAGGGAACCTATTCGGCCATTCGCCGGGAAGACCTGCGCACACCTGCGCTGACTAGCGCTTTCGCCGCTCCTCGGGGCCGGTCAGGCCGGCCCGGCGCAGGGCGTCGGCCATGGCGCTGTTGGCCGGGGCGGGGGCGCTGCCGCCGCCCTGCCGGCGTTCCTGGCTCTGGCCCTGGCCGCGCTGGCCCTGGTTCCGCCGGCCCTGGCCCTGGCCCTGGCCCTGGCCCTGGCCCTGGCCGCCTTCGCGGGGGGTGCCCGTACCGCCGCGCTGCTGGGGAGGACGGCCGCCGCCGCGCCGCTCCTGCCGCTCCTCGCGCTGCCGGGGCGCACCGGCGGTACGGTCCGCCTCGTCCTCCAGGCGCAGGGTGAGCGAGATCCGCTTGCGCGGGATGTCCACGTCCATGACCTTCACGCGGACGATGTCGCCCGGCTTGACCACGTCGCGGGGGTCCTTGACGAAGGTCTTCGAGAGCGCCGAGACGTGCGCCAGCCCGTCCTGGTGGACGCCGATGTCGATGAAGGCGCCGAAGGCGGCCACGTTCGTGACGACGCCCTCCAGGATCATCCCGGGGGCCAGGTCGCCGATCTTCTCCACGCCCTCCTTGAAGGTGGCCGTCTTGAAGGCGGGGCGCGGGTCGCGGCCCGGCTTCTCCAGCTCGCGCAGGATGTCGGTGACGGTGGGCAGGCCGAAGGCCTCGGTGACGAACTGCTCGGGCCGCAGGGAGCGCAGGACACCGGTGTTGCCGATCAGGGCCGCCACCTCGCCGCCGGCCGTCTTGCCCATGGCCCGGACCACCGGGTAGGCCTCGGGGTGCACGGCGGAGGCGTCCAGCGGGTCGTCGCCGCCGCGGATCCGCAGGAAGCCCGCGCACTGCTCGTACGCCTTCGGGCCGAGCCGGGCCACGTCCTTGAGCCCCTTGCGGCTGCGGAACGGGCCGTTGGCGTCGCGGTGGGCCACGATGTTCTCGGCGAGGCCGCCGCTGATGCCGGACACGCGCGAGAGCAGCGGCGCGGAGGCGGTGTTGACGTCCACGCCGACACCGTTCACACAGTCCTCGACCACGGCGTCGAGGGAGCGGGAGAGCTTCACCTCGGCCAGGTCGTGCTGGTACTGGCCGACGCCGATCGACTTCGGGTCGATCTTGACGAGCTCGGCGAGCGGGTCCTGGAGGCGGCGGGCGATGGAGACCGCGCCGCGCAGGGACACGTCCATGTCGGGGAGTTCCTGCGAGGCGAAGGCGGAGGCCGAGTACACGGAGGCGCCCGCCTCCGAGACCATCACCTTGGTGAGCTTCAGCTCGGGGTGGCGGGTGATGAGGTCCCCGGCGAGCTTGTCGGTCTCGCGGGAGGCCGTGCCGTTGCCGATGGCGATCAGGTCGACCGCGTGCCGCTCGGCGAGGCGGGCGAGCTTGGCGAGGGACTCGTCCCACTTGTTGGCGGGCACGTGCGGGTAGATGACGTCGGTGGCCACGACCTTGCCGGTGGCGTCCACGACGGCGACCTTCACGCCGGTACGGAAGCCCGGGTCGAGGCCGAGCGTGGCGCGGGTGCCGGCGGGCGCGGCGAGCAGCAGGTCGCGCAGGTTCGCGGCGAAGACCCGTACGGCCTCGTCCTCGGCGGCGGAGCGCAGCCGCATGCGCAGGTCGATGCCGAGGTGCACCTGGATCTTCGTGCGCCAGGCCCAGCGGACGGTGTCGGCGAGCCACTTGTCGCCGGGCCGGCCGCGGTCGCCGATCGCGAAGCGGCGGGCGACCATCCCCTCGTACGTGGACGGGCCGGGCGTTTCGCTCGGCTCCTCCGGCTCCAGGGTGAGGTCGAGGACGTCCTCCTTCTCGCCGCGCAGCATGGCGAGGACGCGGTGCGAGGGCAGTGCGGTGAACGGCTCTGCGAAGTCGAAGTAGTCGGCGAACTTGGCGCCCGCCTCCTCCTTGCCCTCGCGGACCTTCGCGGCGAGCCGGCCGCGGCCCCACATGCGCTCGCGGAGTTCGCCGATGAGGTCGGCGTCCTCGGCGAACTTCTCGGTGAGGATGGCGCGGGCGCCCTCCAGGGCGGCGGCCGGGTCGGCGACGCCCTTGTCGGCGTCGACGAACGCGGCCGCCGCGGCGGCCGGTTCCACCGAGGGGTCGGCGAGCAGACCGTCGGCGAGCGGCTCCAGGCCGGCCTCGCGGGCGATCTGGGCCTTGGTGCGGCGCTTGGGCTTGAAGGGGAGGTAGATGTCCTCCAGCCGGGCCTTGGTGTCGGCCGCGTTGATCCGCGCCTCCAGCTCGGCGTCGAGCTTGCCCTGCTCCCGTACGGAGTCCAGGATCGCGGCGCGCCGGTCCTCCAGCTCGCGCAGATAGCGCAGCCGCTCCTCGAGGGTGCGCAGCTGGGCGTCGTCGAGCATCTCGGTCGCTTCCTTGCGGTAGCGCGCGATGAACGGCACGGTGGAGCCGCCGTCGAGCAGCTCGACGGCGGCCTTGACCTGCCGCTCCCGTACGCCGAGCTCCTCGGCGATCCTGCCTTCGATGGACATCGTCACGATCGGGTCCCGCCTGCCTTCGTTTGCACTGGAAGGCTGCCAATTGTGGCAGGTGGCGGCCGCGGTCGGCGGGACCCCTGCCGTTGGGCCGCCCCGGCCCGTCAGCCCTTGCCGCGGAGGTCGGCCGGGAAGGCGCCGGCGGCGACCGCCTTCAGGACGAAGCCGCCGCCCAGCTCGGCCAGGCGGGCCAGGCCCTCCGCGCCGAGGTGTTCGTACGGGGCGGCGTCCAGGCGGTCGGTCTCGGTCTCCAGTCGTTCGCGCAGGGCCTTGCCCTCGCCGGTCAGCTCCCCGGCCGCGTCGAGCGCACCGCGTGCGCGCAGGCGCTCGGTGGCGGCGTCGAGGTCGGACTGGTCCCAGCCCCGGGTGGCCTTGACCCACTTGGAGGTCATGCCCTTGCCGGTGGCACCGTGGCTGACGAGGGCCTCCACCGGGTCGAGCCCGACGATGAGCAGGGCCGCGAGGTGGCCGTCGCCGCGGTGCTCGCGGAGCAGGGTGGTGGCGTACCAGAGCCGCAGGTGCGGCTGCTCGGGCACGGGGAGGTCGGCGTGGGCGGCGTAGAGGGTGCGGGCGTGCCGGGTACAGCCCTCGGTGGCGCGCAGGGCCAGCTCGGCGGCCTCGGCCAGCTCGGGGGACTCGACGGTCTCGTCGCCGAGCAGTCGGCGCAGGGTGCTGTCGGCTGCGCGGTAGCGGGCGGCGATGACCTGCTCGGGGGAGACGGTGTCCCAGACGGCGGGCAGGTGCCGGGCGAGGTGGTCGTAGCGGTAGTTGTAGAAGGTGGCCGCCACGACTCCGGGCCCGACGGGGCCCATGGCGGCTGCCCGGCCGGCCAGATTGGCGGCGTTGGGGTCGTCGATCCCGAGGGCGGCGAGCTCCTTGAAGTAGTCCGGGGAGAAGTACACGGTGGAGTGCAGCGGGTTGATGGCACCGTGCCAGGCGTGCCGGGCGGCGAGCGCGGGAAGAGTCATGCGGCGCAGGTTACCGACTGCTCAGTATGTCCGGAAGGCGGTTTCGCGTCCGCGGCTTCGGCAGCACCGCCGCCCTGGGGCCCGGCCCCAGCCCGGGGCTCCGCCCCGTGAGCCCCAGGCGAGGCCCGCTGCTGCCTGCGGCACCGCTTCCCGGGGCTCCGCCCCAGACCCCGCGCCTCAAACGCCGGCGAGGCTTGATTTGCCTCCGGCGGCGCCTCAAACGCCGGCGGGGCTGGATTTGCCGCTGCCGTCTCGCCAGGCGCGGCCGAATTTGGCCGCTGCCGTCCCGCCAGGCGGGGCTTGATCTGGCCGCCGCCGTCCCGCCAGGCGCGGCTTGATTGCCCGCAGGGCAATTCCAGCCCCGCCGGCGTTTGAGGCGGACTCGGCCCGCACCTGCGGGACGGCAGCGGCACAACCAGCCCCGCCGGCGTTTGAGGCGCGGGGGCTCGGGGGCAGCGCCCCCGCAACGGCGCCGCGCGCACAAGCACAGCCCCAGCCACAACCAGCCCCGCCGGCGGGGGTGCTGGGACCGCCCCCCGGCAACGGCGCCGCGCACAAGCGCAGGCCCAGCCACAACCAGCCCCGCCGGCGATTGAGGCGCGGGGGTCCGGGGGCTGGCCCCCCGGCAACGGTGCCGCAGACGTCACGGCGCGAAGGCGGACCAGGCCGTGGCGAGGCGGGAGGTCAGGGTCTCCAGGCGGGGCGGGGGGAGGGTGAAGGGGAGGCGGACGTGGGTGTCGTGGGCGCCCGAGGGGTCGGTGGCCGCGCCGGGCACCAGTTCGACGCCGTGGCGAAGCGCCACCCGGGCGAAGACGGCGGCGTCCACGCCGGAGGGGAGCCGGACCCACAACGCGCCGCCGCCGGCCGGGCGTTGCCAGGTCCACTGCGGCAACTCGCGGGCCAGCAGGTCCTCCAGGACCGACAGCCGGCTCCGCAGGACCACCGCCCGGGCCGCCCGCAGCCCGTCCACCCGCGGCAGCAACCGCACGGCCAGCGCCTGGTCCAGCAGCGGGCTGCCCAGGTCGGCCAGGGCCTTGAGCCGGGCCAGCCGCTCCACCACCTCCGACGGCCCGCGCAGCCAGCCGATCCGCAGCCCGCCCCAGACCGATTTCGCGAGGGAGCCGATGGTCAGCACCTCCGCCCCGGGCGGGGCGTGCGCGGCCACCGGGCCCGGCTCCGGCGTGTCCCACAGCCGGGTGTCGTAGGCCAGGTCCTCCACCACCGGCACGCCCTCCCGGGCCGCGAGCGCCCCGATCCGCTCCCGCCGCGCGGCGGACATCAACACCCCGGTCGGATTGTGGAAGGTGGGCGTGACATGCGCCAGCACCGCTCCGGGTAGAGCCGCCCGGAAGCCCGCCACCCCCACCCCGTCCTCGTCCAGCGGCACCCGCCGCGGCCGTGCCCCGGCGGCCAGCAGGGCGTCCAGGCACCCCGGCCAGCTCGGCGTCTCCACCACCACCGCCGAGCCGCGCCGTACGTACAGCTGGGCCACCAGGGCCAGGGCCTGGGTTGCCCCGGTGGTGACCAGGATCTGCCCGGGCGCCGTCCGCAGCCCCCCGGCCGTGTACCGGTCCGCGACCGCCGCCCGCAGCTCCGGAAGGCCGCCCGGGTGGTAGCCGGTCTCCGCCAGCAGCGGATCCAGCCCGTCCGCCATGAGCTCGGCCAGGGCCTCCCGCAGCTCCGGCGCCGCCCCCTCCGAGGCCACCGACAGGGAGATCACCTCGGCCGGGCCGTCCACCAGCCGCTGCACCAGGGCCGAGGCGGTGCCCCCGCGGACCCGCCCGTCCACGGGCCGCAGCGCCCCGCCGGGCAGCCGGGCGACCCGCGTACCGCTCCCCCGCACGCTGATCACCGCGCCCGCACCGCGCAGTTCGTCGTACGCGGAGACCACGGTGGCCCGGCTCACTCCGAGGGCGGCCGCGAGGGCCCGCTCGGCGGGCAGCCGGTCGCCGGGCGCGAGTTCGCCCGTACGGACGGCACCCTGCAGGGCCGCGGCGAGGCGCCGGTACAGCGGGCCGCTCCCGGTGGGCCAGGCGCCGAGCACCCCGTCCAGCTCGGCCGGCGACCAGGCGCGCGGCACAGAACGATCCACTTCGCCCTCCATTGGCCCGGGTCCACTCCACCCGTCCCGACCAGGCTAGACGTCATGATCGCCTTCGTCGCCGCCTCGGCGGCGCTCATCCTCGTCCCCGGTCCCAATCTCATCCTGATCGTCACGCGCGCCGCCGCCCAGGGCCGGCGGGCCGGGCTGGCCACCGCGGCCGGTGTGGAGTCCGCCACCGTCGTCCACATCGGCGTCGCCGTGTCGGGGGTGGCGGAGCTGGTGACCCGCTCTCCCACCGCCTTCCTGGTCCTCAAGTACGCGGGCGCGGCCTACCTCCTGTTCCTGGGCGTACGGGCCCTGCGCGCCGGGCCGTTCCTCCCCGAAGCCGGGCTCGCTCCCCCGGTGCGCGCGGGTCGCGCCTACCTCGAAGGCGCCGCGGTGAATCTCCTCAACCCGAAGGTGACCCTGTTCTTTCTGGCCTTTCTTCCGCAGTTCGTCAGCCCCTCCGCGGGCGATCCGCGGGAGCGGATGTGGCTGCTCGGCGCGGTCTTCCTCGGCCTCGGGGCCCTCTTCGACGTCGGCTACGCGTGCGCCGGCGCGGCCGTGAGCCGCTGGCTGCGGCGCCGCCCGGCGGCTCTGGCCCGGCAGAACCGGGCGGTCGGCTCCGTGTACCTGGTGCTCGGCGCGCTCGCCGCCCTGCCCACCGGCCTGTGAGCAGGGCGGCGACGGTGTGACGGCCGAATGGCGATCGTGTGACAGCGGGGGCCATGGACATGACGTGGGACACACGCGTGAATACGGTCGAACGACGAGACCTTGAACCGATGTGTCTCCCCTACCACTTGGAGCCCTTCGTGCACCGCAAAGTCATCGCCCCGAGCGTGCTCGCCGCCTCCCTGCTGCTGGTGATCCCGGCGTCGGCGGCGAGTTCCGGTCCGGGCGCCCCGGGTATCGGCGACCCCTACTACCCGGCCAGCGGCAACGGCGGATACGACGTGTCCCACTACGACCTGCGCCTGCAGTACCAGCCGAAGACGGACCTGCTCGAAGGCACCGCCACCCTCCTGGCCACCGCCAAGCAGGACCTGTCCCGCTTCAACCTCGACTTCGGCCTGCAGGTCAGCGAGATCCGGGTCAACGGCGCCAAGGCGAAGTTCGCCACTTCCGGCACGCAGGAGCTGGAGGTCACCCCGGCGAAGCCCCTCGCGCGCAACACCCCGCTGACCGTCGTCGTCAAGTACGCGGGCAAGCCGTCGGAGTTCAAGGTGGACGGCTGGACGGCCTGGCACCGCACGCCCGACGGCGGGGTCGCGGCGCAGGAGCCGGACTCGGCGGCCTGGTGGTTCCCGAGCAACGACCACCCGCTCGACAAGGCCACCTTCGACGTCTCCGTGAACGTCCCGGACGGCACGCAGGCGATCAGCAACGGCGTGCTGCAGTCGCAGAGTTCGCGGCTCGGCTGGACCCGGTACAACTGGCGCTCCAACAAGCCGCAGGCCACGTACCTCGCCACCCTCGCCGTCGGAAAGTTCGACATCACCACCGACAAGACGGCGAACGGACTGCCGATCCTCAACGCCTACAGCAAGGACCTCGGCGAGAACGCGGGCGCGGCCCGGGCGAGCGTGGAGCGGACGGGCGAGGTCGCCGAGTGGCTGGAGGGGGTCTTCGGCCCGTACCCCTTCAACGCGCTGGGCGGCTACGTGCCGAACGTGACGGCCGGCTTCGCGCTGGAGACGCAGACGCGTCCGTTCTACGGTCCGCGGCAGTTCTCGAACGGCGCCAACGTCTCGGTGGTCGTCCACGAGCTCGCCCACCAGTGGTACGGCGACAGCGTGTCCGTGGAGGGCTGGAAGGACATCTGGATCAACGAGGGCTTCGCCCGCTACAGCCAGTGGCTGTGGTCGGAGAAGGAGGGCGAGGGCACCGCGCAGGAGCTCGCCGACTGGGCGTACTCCCAGCGTGCGGCCGAGGACCCGTTCTGGCAGGTCAAGCCGGGTGACCCGGGCCCGGAGAACCAGTTCCACGGGGCCGTCTACGACCGCGGTGCGATCGCGCTCCAGGCGCTGCGCAACGAGATCGGCGACGAGAAGTTCTTCGCGATCCTCAAGGGCTGGCCGACCGAGCGGGCCTACGGCAACGCCAAGGTCGGCGACTTCGTCCGCTACGCGGAGAAGGTCTCGAACAAGCCGCTGGCCCAGCTCTTCGAGACCTGGCTGTACACCCCGGGCAAGCCGGCGGCCTCGGCCCTGAACGGCACGGCGAAGGCCCCGGCGGCCCGCTCGTTCCAGGCGGCCCCGGTCAAGCCGGCCGCCGAGCCGAAGTCCTGGAAGAAGATCGCGGAGACGAACACGATCCACGAGCACGAGCACCGGAACTGAGTCCCGGTCCCGCCCCCGGTCCCTGACGTACGGGGCCTCGCGCGCCGGTGTCCGTCAGCGGGCGCCGGCGCGCCACTCGGCCCGCGCCCGCCGGGCGATCGGCAGGTACCTCAGCCGCTCCGGCAGCAGCGGTACGAGGAGCCGTACGGCCGTGCTGAACCGCCGGAGCCTGCGCTCCTGGGCGGGGCTCCACTCCAGCCCGATGGCGGCGCGCGCCTCGGGCGGCATGTAGCCGACGGAGACGAAGGCCCGGAAGCGCAGGAACGCCGCCCGCAGCACCGGCCAGGTGGCCCGCAGCAGCAGCCGGACGACCGGCCCTCCGCCCTCGGGCCGGGGCAGCGGCACATCGGTGGCGACCAGCTCGCGAGCGACGGCGGTCGGCTCGATCTCCTCGGCCAGCATCCGGCCCCAGTAGGACCGGTACTCCTCGATGCTCTGCGGCATGTCCCGGTCGTGGAGCCCGAGGATCCGGCCCACCTGGAGCCACTCCCGGTACAGCTGCCGCTCCTGGGCGGGCGTGAAGCGGCGCAGGAGGTAGCGCCCGGCGTACATGTAGACCGGGAACCCGGTGGCGTGCACCCAGGCGTAGCAGGCGGGGTCGAGGGAGTGGTAGCGCCGGCCGCGGGTGTCGGTGCCCTGGATCTCCCGGTGCAGGCGGCGGACCCGGCGGCCCTCCTCGGCGGCGCCCTCCCCGCCGTACACCCACAGCTGGACCGACCGCAGCGAGCGCTCGCCGCGGCCCCAGGGGTCGGTGCGGAAGACGGAGTACTCGTCGACCCCGGCCGCGATGGCGGGGTGTGCGACCTGCATGGTGAAGGCGGCGGGCAGCATCAGCAGCGCCCTGACGTCCCCGGCGATGGTCCACAGCACCCCGCCGGGCGGGGGCGGCTCGGGGTCCGTCCGGCGGACCGGCCCACTCCGGGCGATCCGCTCCGCGGGCTCCTGCGTGGTGCTCATTTCCGTGCCCCCAGTGCGCTGCGTGCTGTCTTCCCAGTATGGCGCCCCCACGATGTCCCGGGCCCGACAGAAAGTCTTGTCACGGGTGTTACCCAGAGGTAACCGCGGCTGCTTGGATGACGGAGCCGATCTTCCCCACAGGAACGATGGAGACCTCATGCTGCACACCTCGCACCGCCGTCACCGGGCCGCAGCCGCGGCCGTCGCCGCGGTCGCCGCCGGCGCGCTGGCCGTCACCACCGCGCCCGCCGCCACCGCCGCCCCCTCTGCCACGACTGCGGTCGCGTCCGAGTCCGCGTCCGCGCCGCGGCTGAGCGTGCTCTCGTACAACGTGTTCCTGATGAGCAAGAACCTGTACCCGAACTGGGGCCAGGACCACCGGGCCGCGGAGATCCCCAAGGCCTCCTTCTACCAGGGCCACGACGTGGTCGTGCTCCAGGAGGCCTTCGACAACGCCGCCTCGGACGCGCTGAAGACCAACTCCGCCAACCGCTACCCGTACCAGACCCCGGTCGTGGGCCGCAGCAAGAGCGGCTGGGACGCCACGGGCGGCGCCTACTCCTCCACCACCCCGGAGGACGGCGGCGTCACGATCCTGAGCAAGTGGCCCATCGTCCGCAAGGAGCAGGTCGTCTACAAGGACGCCTGCGGCGCCGACTGGTGGTCCAACAAGGGCTTCGCCTACGTCGTGCTGGACGTGAACGGCACCAAGGTGCACGTCGTCGGCACCCACGCGCAGTCCACCGACCCCGGCTGCGGCGCGGGCGAGGCGGCGGAGATGCGCGCCCGCCAGTTCCGCGCGATAGACGCGTTCCTGGACGGGAAGAACATCCCGGCGAGCGAGCAGGTCATCGTGGCGGGCGACATGAACGTCGACTCGCGCACCCCCGAGTACGCCTCGATGCTGGCCAACGCCGACCTGGCCGGCTCCGACACGCGCACGGGCCACCCGTACTCCTTCGACACCGCGCTGAACTCGATCGCGAACTACCGCTACCCGACGGACCCGCGCGAGGACCTGGACTACGTCCTCTACCGCAAGGGCAACGCCCGTCCGGCGGGCTGGGAGAACAACGTGGTCAAGGAGCAGTCGGCGCCCTGGACGGTCTCCAGCTGGGGCACCTCCTACACCTACACCAACCTCTCGGACCACTACCCGCTGATCGGCCGCTAGGCACCCCCGCGCACGCCGCACCCGGTCCGTCCCCCGGGTGCGGCGTGCCTCGTTCAGCGGCGTGCGGCGTTCGGCCGGAGGCCCTGGCTACGGAGCTCCGTACGGTTCCTCGTACAGTCCGTCGATCAGCGCGCCGTACTTCTCGCGGATCACCCGGCGGCGGAGCTTGAGCGAGGGGGTGAGCTCACCCGTCTCGGGCCCCCACTCCTCGGTCAGCAGCCGGTACCGCTTGATCTGCTCGGTCCGGTTGAGCCGCGCGTTGGCCGCCTCGACGGCCCGGGCGATCTCCGCCCGGACGGCGGGGTCCTCGGCGAGCTCGGCCGGGGAGGCGGCCTCGATCCCGCGGGCGGCGGCCCAGGCCGGGGCCAGCTCCGGATCCAGGACCAGCAGGGCGACGAGGTAGGAGCGGCCGTCGCCGTGGACCAGGGCCTGGCCGATCAGCGGGTGCTCCTTGACGGTGTTCTCCACGAGCGCCGGCGAGACGTTCTTGCCGTTCGAAGTGATGATCAGCTCCTTCTTGCGGTCCGTCAGCCAGAGGAACCCGTCCTCGTCGATCCGGCCCACGTCCCCGGTCGGGAACCAGCCCTCCGCGTCGGAGGCGCTCTCCACCGTGCCGTCCGGCCGCAGGTAGCCGCCGAAGACGGTCGCGCCGCGGGTGAGGACCTCGCCGTCCTCGGCGAGCCTCAGCTCCAGCCCCTCGATCGGGCGGCCCACCGAGCCCAGCCGGAAGCCGTCCGGGCTGTTGACCGTGCACACGCCGGAGGTCTCGGTCAGCCCCCAGGCGTCCATGATGGTGATCCCCCAGCCCGCCCAGAAGCGGACCACGTCGATCGGCATCGGCGCGGTCGCGCTGGCCGTCCAGACGAGCCGGTCCAGGCCCGCCAGGCCCAGCAGCGGGTCGAGCACCTGCTCCTTCGCCCGGGCGTACGAGGCTTCGAGCGCGGGCGGTATCGCCTGCCCCCGCTCCCGGTGGCCGGCCCGGGCCCGGGCGAGGTCGTTCGCGGCCTCGATGGCCTCCCGCTGCTCCTGCGGGAGCTGCGCGAGGACCGCCCGTACGGAGGCGGCGAGCTTCTCCCACACGCGGGGGACGCCGAAGAACTGCACCGGGTGCAGCTCGCGGACCGCCCCGGACACGGCGGTGGGGTCGGCGCACAGCCGCACGTGCGCGGCGCGCAGCAGGGGCAGGTAGATGCCCAGCACCCGCTCGGCGATGTGCGCGAAGGGCAGGTAGCAGATGTGCTCGGCGTGCTCGGGGAGGTCCACGTTCCGGTCGAGGCGGACGGATTGGAGCAGGATGTTGCGGTGGGTCAGCCGGACGCCCTTGGGGTCGCCGGTGGTGCCCGAGGTGTAGACGACGGTCAGCGGGTCCTCGGGGCGGGTCTCCTGCCAGGCCTTCTCGAAGGCGTCGGGGCGGTGCAGGCGGGCGCCGCTCGCGTGCAGGGAGCCGTAGGTGCGGTGCGGGCCGGCCTCCGCGGCCTCGGCCACGACCAGCCGCTCCAGGGGCACGTCGGGCTCGGCGAGCAGCGGCTCCCAGCGGGCGAGTTCGCGGGCGCCCTCGACGACGGCGACCCTGGCCCGGCTGTGGCGGGCGATGTGGGCGATCTGCTCGGGCGCGGAGGTCCCGTACACGGTGACGGGGACGGCGCCGAGGTGGACGAGGGCCAGATCGCTGAGCCAGTGCTCGGGGCGGTTGCCCATCATCAGCAGGACGTGGTCGCCGCGCTCGACGCCGAGGGCGGCGTAGCCGGAGGCGAGGACGGCGACCTTGCGGCGCACCTCGCTCCAGCTGAGGGTCTCCCAGCCCGCGGCGGCGCGCCACGAGAGGGCGGGCAGTTCCCCGTACTCGGCGGCATTGCGGGCCAGCAGGGCGGGGAGGGTGATCTCCTCGGGGCGTCCGGGCAGTCGCGTTTTCGTGGTCATGGGCAGCTCCTGGCCGTTTCACATCGTTGGTGCGACAGCAATACTGTTGAACCCAAGCTGTGGAGCAGAGAGCGAGGCGCAGACGATGGCCGACCAGGCACCCGAGCCGATGCTCACCGTCGACGAGCTGGCGGCCAGGGCGGGCGTCACCGTCCGTACCGTACGGTTTTACAGCACGCGCGGACTTTTGCCCCCTCCCGTGATCGGCCCTCGTCGAGTGGGCCACTACGGCCCGGAGCACCTCTCCCGGCTGGCCCTGATCGAGGAGTTGCAGCACCAGGGCATGACCCTGTCGGCCATCGAACGTTATCTGGACGCGCTGCCGGACGATCTGAGCGCGCACGATCTGGCGATCCACCGGGCGATGGTGGCCAGTTGGGCACCCGACTCGGCGCAGGAGGTGTCCAGGGCCGAGCTGGAGAAGCGGGCCGGGCGGAGCCTGTCCGACTCCGATGTGCGGCGGCTGACGGCGATGAACGTGCTCGCGGCCTCGGGGGACGGGTTCCGGGTGGACGTGGGGCTGCTGCGGCTGGGGGTGGCGCTGCTCGACGTGCCGATCGCGCACGAGACGATCCTGGCGGCGCGCAGGGTGCTGATGGAGCACACCAGGTCGGCGGCGCACGAACTGACGGCGCTGTTCCGGGACGAGGTGTGGGGGCCGTTCACGGAGGGCGAGAGCGATCCGGAGCGGGTGGAGTCGATGAAGGCGCTGTCGGCGCACATGCAGCCGATGGTGGTGCAGGCCCTGGTGACGGCCTTCCAGCGGTCGTTGAAGGAGGAGCTGCGGGCGGCCTTCGTCTCCGGCGAGACGTCCTGAACCCCCTGCGGCGGTGCGCGGGCGCCGGGGCCGGTCCCGGCCGGTCCTGACGAGCGGGGCCGGTCGGCTCTGGGTACGCTGGATGTGGATCTCCGCGCCGGGTCGGCCCTCCCTCCAGCAGTTCACGATCGTCTTCGTGAGGGAGATCAATTCCCATGGACCTCAACACCATCACCGAAGTCGTCCGGCGGCCCGCGGACCGGCCGGGCACGGACTGGCGCGAGGGCGACGCCTGGCTCGCGGGCGGCACCTGGCTGTTCTCCGCCGAGCAGCCGGATCTGCGCCGCCTGGTCGACCTGACGGCCCTGCCCTGGGAGCCCCTGGTCCCCAGTGACGCCGGCCTCGAAATCGGTGCGACCTGCACCATCCGTGACCTGTACGCCTTCGCACCGCCGGGCGACTGGACCGCGGGCACCCTCATCCCGACGGCCTGCGAGGCGTTCCTGTCCTCGTTCAAGGTCTGGAACGCGGCGACCGTCGGCGGGAACATCTGCATGTCCCTGCCGGCCGGCCCGATGATCACGCTGTCGGTCGCGCTGGAGGCGCGCTACGAGCTGTGGGCGCGCGACGGGTCCGTGCGCACCGTGGACGCCCTCGACTTCGTGACCGGGAACAACCGCAACGTCCTGGCGCCGGGAGAGGTGCTGCGCCGGATCGACATACCGGCGCACGCCCTGCGCAAACGTCCCGCGCACCGCCGCTTCACGCTGACCCACCTCGGCCGTTCGACCGTGTTCCTCATCGGTACGCACACGCCGGGAACGAGCAATCTGCTGCTCACCGTCACGGCCGGCACCACCCGGCCGGTCCGGTTCGCCTTCGAGTCCATGCCCGATGCCCCCACCCTGCGGCAGAGCATCGACGCCATTCCCGCCGACGTCTGGTTCGACGACCCCAACGGGACGCCCGACCACCGTCGCCACCTGACACGGCACTTCGCCGAAGAGATCCGCCGCGAACTCATGGCTGGGGGTCCGGCATGACGTACAGCGTGAACGGCAAGAGCTTCGCCGTGGAGCCGGAGCCCGGCCAGTGCCTGCGCACCTTCCTGCGGGCGCTGGGCCACTTCGGCGTCAAGAAGGGCTGCGACGCGGGCGACTGCGGCGCGTGCACGGTGTGGCTGGACGGCAGTCCGGTGCACAGCTGCATCACCCCCGCCTTCCGCGCGGAAGGCCATGAGGTCACCACGATCGAGGGTCTGGGCACGCCCGGCGACCTGCATCCGGTGCAGCGGCAGTTCCGCGATGCCCCGGGTTTCCAGTGCGGCTTCTGCACCGCCGGGATGATCATGACGTCGGCGACGTTCACCGAGGCCCAGAAGGCGGACCTGCCACGGTCGTTGAAGGGCAACCTCTGCCGCTGCACCGGCTACCGCTCGATCGAGGACGCAGTGAAGGGCGTCACCGCCGTGCGGACGGCCGCACCGGGCAAGGCCGTCGGAACGAGCGTCGGCGCCCCGGCGGCCGAGGACGTGGTGACCGGCCGGGCCGAGTTCACGATGGACACCCGCATGGAGGGCATGCTGCACCTCAAGGTGCTGCACTCGCCCCACGCGCACGCCCGGATCGTCTCGGTCGACAAGTCGGCCGCCCTCGCCGTCCCCGGCGTGCATCGCGTCTACACCTGGGAGGACGTGCCGCGCAGGCGCTTCACCACGGCGATCCACACCGACCACCTGGTCGATCCGGACGACACCTACATCCTCGACGACACGGTCCGCTTCGTCGGCCAGCGCGTCGTCGCGGTGCTCGCCGACACGGTCGGGGCGGCCGAGGAGGGCTGCCGGAAGGTCGCCGTGGAGTACGAGGTGCTGCCCGCGGTCTTCGACGCCGAGGAGGCCATGGCCGACGGGGCACCGCAACTGCACGGCTCGGAGGACCCGTTCGTCCGCGACTCCGTGCACAACCTCCTGCTGGAGATCCACTCGCACATCGGCGATGTCGAGGCGGGGTTCGCCGCGGCCGATGTGATCCACGAGGGCACGTACGTCTCACCGCGCGTGCAGCACGCGCACCTGGAGACCCACGGCTCCATCGCCTGGATGGAGGACGGCCGACTGAACGTCCGCACCAGTTCGCAGTCGCCGTCGATCGCGAAGGTCAAACTGGCCTATCTGTTCGCGCTGCGCCCGGACCAGCTGCGCGTGTTCTGCAAGCGCGTCGGCGGCGGTTTCGGCGGCAAGCAGGAGGTCATCTCGGAGGACCTGGCCGCGCTCGCCGCCCTGGACACCGGCCGGCCCGTCTGCTTCGAGTACACGCGCGAGGAGGAGTTCACCACGGCGTCCCCCCGGCATCCGATGAAGCTGACGGTCAGGCTCGGCGCGAAGGCGGACGGCACGCTCACGGCGTTCCAGGTGCGCAACGTGTCCAACACCGGCGCCTACGGCAACCACGGCGGCGAGACGCTCTACGCGGGCGGCGCCGCCGTCATGATCTACCGCTGCCCCAACAAGAAGTACGACGCCTTCTCCGTCTACACGAACACCGTTCCGAGCGGGGCGCTGCGGGGCTACGGCATGACCCAGCCGGCCTTCGCCGTGGAGTGCGCGATGGACGAGCTGGCCCTCGCCCTGCACATGGATCCGCTCGAACTGCGGCGCCGCAACATCGTGCGCCCCGGCGACCAGCTCGTCGCGATGCACGAGGGCCCCGACGACGTGATGTTCAACGAGGACGGACTCGCCCGGTGCATCGACCTCGTGGCCGGCTCCCTGGCCCGTACGGCCGATCAGCCCTCCCCCGGCCCCGGGTGGCTCGTCGGGGTCGGCGTCGCGAGTTCCCTGCACGAGACCGCGCCCCCCACCGACCACATATCCGAGGCCTGGATCACGCTCGGCGACGACCTCGTCTACGAACTGGCCGTCGGCACCGTCGAGTTCGGTGAGGGCACCTCGACCGCGCACGTCCAGATCGCGGCCAACCAGCTGGGGACGACCCCGTCGAGGATCCGCCTGGTGCAGTCGGACACCGACCGCACGGGATTCGACACCGGCGCCTTCGCGAGCGCCGGGCTCTTCGTGGCGGGCAACGCGGTCCTCAAGGCTTCCAACGCGCTGCGCGACCGCATCATGGAGTTCGCCGCGGCGCATACGGGCATCCACGTCGTGATGTGCTCGATGGACGACGAGCACGTCGTCTGCGGGGACGAGCGCGTCCCGCTGGCCGAGCTCGTCGCCCTGGCGCGAGCGCGCGGCATCCGGTTCACCGCCGCCCGCAAGGCGTACGGCTCGCCCCGCAGCGTCACCTCCAATACGCAGGGCTTCCGCATCGCCGTCCACCGGGTGACGGGTGAGATCCGTATCCTGCACAGCGTTCACGCGGCCGACGCCGGTGTGCTCATCAACCCCGAGCAGGTCCGGGGACAGGTGGACGGCGGCCTCGCCCAGGGCATCGGATTCGCGCTCACCGAGAACTACCGGATCGACGCGGACGGCACCATGGCCAACCCGAACCTCCGCAACTACCGGATCCCCACCTACGCCGACGTCCCCCGCAACGAGCTGCTCCTGGTGGGCTCGTCGGACTCCGTCGGGCCCATGCACGCGAAGGGGATGGCGGAATGCTGCATCAACCCGGTGGCCCCCGCGCTGGCGAACGCGCTCCGCGATGCCACGGGTGTCCGCTACCGCGAGCTGCCCCTGACCCCGGAACGGATCTACAGCCGGCTCGGTGAGAGCCAGTCGGCGCGGACGGGCCCGGGACGATGACCACCGAAGAGCGTGCGGACGCCGCGGCCACGGTCATCATCGGCCGCAAGGTCCGGCCCGGCATGGAGCGGGAGTACGAGCGGTGGCAGGAGGGGGTCAACGCCGCCGCCGCCCGGTACGCCGGGCACCTCGGCGCCGAGATCTCCCCGCCCACGGACCTGCAGCCCGACTGGGTCGTCGTCTACCGGTTCGACTCGGTGGCCCATCTTCAGGCGTGGATGAACGGCGCCACCCGCCAGCGACTGCTCGACGCCGGCCAGAAGTACTTCGACGGGCCGGCGACCCAGCAGGTGATCAGCGGCGGCAAGCAGCCCACCGACCCGCTCGTGACGGTCGTGGTGACCCACCGCGTCCGCCCGGACCACGTCGACGACTTCCTCGACTGGCAGCGGCGGATGAGCCAGGAGGAGAGCAGGTTCGAAGGGTTCCGCGGCACCGAGATCTTCCGCCCCATCGAGGGCCTCCAGGACGAGTGGACCACCCTGTACCGCTACGACAACGCCGAACACCTCGACGCCTGGCTGACGTCGGAGAAGCGGCGTCAGGTGCTGGCCGAAGGGGAGAAGTTCAACGACTTCAAACTGCGCACGATCGACAACTCGTTCGGCAGCTGGTTCGCCTTCGAGGAGAACGGCAGGGAAGTGCCGCCGCCCTCGGAGACCAAGACCTCCATCGCGGTCTGGGTCGGCCTGTACCCGACCGTCGTGCTGCTGGCGCTCGCCCTGTCGCCGCTGAAGCTGCCGATCTGGCTCGGTCTGCTCGTGGGCAACCTGCTGTCGAGCTTCGCCATGAGCTTCATCACGATGCCGTACTACGTGAACCGGCTGCTCAAGCGGTGGCTGTGGCCCGCACCGGATGCACCGCCGGTGCGGACCAACCTCGTCGGACTGGGCATCGTCGCCGCGGCGCTCACGTTCTGGGCCGTCGTCTTCTACCTCGTGACGCGGCAGTTCTGGACCCTGCCCTGACCCGGGTGCGGTGGCAGGGGAAGGCGGGCCGGGAGCAAGCCGGCCCGCCTTCCGGATCAGCACACTAGTCGGTGTACGTCTCGCCCCGCTCGGCCTTCTCCACCAGGGAGGCGGGCGGGGTGAAGCGCTCGCCGTACTTCTCGGCGAGCTCGCGGGCGCGGGCCACGAAGCCGGGCAGGCCGCCCTGGTAGCCGTTGATGTACTGGATCACTCCGCCGGTCCAGGCCGGGAAGCCGATGCCCATGATGGAGCCGATGTTGGCGTCGGCGATGGAGGTCAGCACGCCCTCGTCGAGGCAGCGGACGGTGTCCAGGGCCTCGGAGAAGAGCATCCGCTCCTTCATGTCGTCGAAGGGGATCTCGGCGTCCGGCTTCGCGAAGTGCTCGCGCAGGCCGGGCCAGATGCGGGCGCGCTTGCCGCTCTCGTCGTACTCGTAGAAGCCGGCGCCGCCGCTGCGGCCCGGGCGGCCGAACTCGTCGACCATGCGGTCGATGACGGTGTCCGCGGGGTGCTCGGCCCACGCCCGGCCCTCGGCCTCGAAGGCCTTCCGCGTCTCGTTGCGGATCTTGCGCGGGAGGGTGAGGGTCAGCTCGTCCATCAGCGAGAGCACCTTGGCCGGGTACCCGGCCTGGGCGGCGGCCTGCTCGATGGAGGCGGGCTCGATGCCCTCGCCGACCATGGCCACGCCCTCGTTGATGAACTGGCCGATGACCCGCGAGGTGAAGAAGCCGCGCGAGTCGTTGACCACGATCGGGGTCTTGTTGATCTGGCGGACCAGGTCGAAGGCGCGGGCGACGGCCTCGTCGCCGGTCTGCTCCCCCTTGATGATCTCGACCAGCGGCATCTTGTCGACGGGCGAGAAGAAGTGCAGCCCGATGAAGTCGACGGGCCGCTTCACGCCCTCCGCGAGCCCGGAGATCGGCAGGGTGGAGGTGTTGGAGCAGAGCAGCGCGTCGGGGGCGATGACGTCCTGGATCTCCTGGAACACCTTGTGCTTGAGGGCGGTGTCCTCGAAGACGGCCTCGATGACGGCGTCGCAGCCCGCCAGGTCGGCCGCCTCGGCGGTCGGCGTGATCCGGGCGAGCAGCTCCTCGCGCTGGGCCTCGGTCGTACGGCCCCGGGAGACGGCCTTGTCGAGCAGCTTCTGCGAGTACGCCTTGCCCTTGGCCGCGGCCTCGGCGGTGACGTCCTTGAGGACCACCTCGATGCCCGCGCGGGCGCAGGAGTACGCGATGCCCGCGCCCATCATGCCGGCGCCGAGGACGGCGACCTTGCGGACCTTGCGTGCCTCGATCCCCTGCGGGCGGCTGCGGCCGGCGTTGACGGCCTGGAGGTCGAAGAAGAACGCCTGGATCATGTTCTTGGCGGTCTGACCGGTGACCAGCTCGGTGAAGTAGCGGGCCTCGATGGTCAGGGCGGTCTCGAAGTCCACCTGGGAGCCCTCGACGGCGCAGGCCAGGATGTTGCGCGGGGCCGGGTACGGGGCCCCGTTCAGCTGCTTCTTGAGGTTCGCGGGGAAGGCCGGGAGGTTGGCGGCGAACTTCGGGTGCGACGGCGTGCCGCCGGGGATCCGGTAGCCCGGGACGTCCCACGGCTGCTGCGACTCGGGGTTCGCGTCGATGAAGGCGCGGGCCTTGGCGAGCATCTCCTCGGGGGTGGCGGCCAGTTCGTGGACCAGGCCGTTGTCCAGGGCGCGCTGCGGGTTGTACTGGGTCCCCTGGAGCAGCACCTTGAGCAGCGCGTCGGCGATGCCCATCAGGCGCACGGTACGGGTGACACCGCCGCCGGCCGGGAGCAGGCCGAGGGTGACCTCGGGAAGGCCGATCTTGGAGCCGGGCGCGTCGAGGGCGACGCGGTGGTGGGAGGCCAGGCAGATCTCGTAACCACCGCCCAGGGCAGCGCCGTTGATGGCGGCGACCACGGGCTTGCCGAGGGTCTCGATGCGGCGCAGCGAGCGCTTGATCTCGGTGCCGGTGTCGAAGGCCAGCTGCGCGTGCTCGGGGCGCAGCCGGATCATGTCCTTGAGGTCGCCGCCCGCGAAGAAGGTCTTCTTGGCGGAGGTGTAGATGATGCCGCGGATGGAGTCCTTCTCGGCCTCGGCGCGGTCGGCGACGGCCGCGATGGAGTCCTTGAAGGCCTGGTTCATCGTGTTGGCGGACTGGCCGGGGTCGTCGAGGACCAGGGTGACGACGCCGGTCTCGTCCTGTTCCCAGCGAATGGTGCGGGTCTCGGTCATGGGGTGGGTCTCCGTGGAAGTCTGGTTCGGCAGGGCCGGGCGGAAGGGGGCCGGGGTGGTCCCGGCTCGGGCGCTACGCGGGGGTCGGGCCTTCGCTGCGCCGCACGGCTAGAGGCGTTCGACGATGGTGGCGACGCCCATGCCGCCTCCGACGCAGAGGGTGACGAGCCCGTAGCGCTTGTCCTGGCGCTCCAGTTCGTCGATGACGGTGCCGAGCAGCATCGCGCCGGTGGCGCCGAGCGGGTGGCCCAGCGCGATGGCGCCGCCGTTGACGTTGACCTTGTCCAGGGAGACGCCCATGTCCTTGACGAAGCGCAGGACGACGCCGGCGAAGGCCTCGTTCATCTCGATGAGGTCGATGTCGTCGATGGTCAGGCCGGCCTTGGCGAGGGCCTTGCGGGTGGCGGGGGCGGGGCCGGTGAGCATGATGGTGGGCTCGGAGCCGGAGACGGCCGCCGAGACGATCCGGGCGCGGGGCCGCAGGCCGTTTCGTTCGCCGGCCTCGCGGGAGCCGATGGCGACGAGCGCGGAGCCGTCGACGATGCCGGAGGAGTTGCCCGCGTGGTGGACGTGGTCGATCTTCTCGACCCAGTGGTACTTCTGCAGCGCGACGGCGTCGAAGCCGCCGAGGTCGCCGATGTCGGCGAAGGAGGGCTTGAGCTTGGCCAGGGTGTCCGCCGTCGTGCCGGGGCGGACGAACTCCTCGTGGTCCAGGACGACCAGGCCGTTGCGGTCGGTCACCGGGACGACGGAGTGCGCGAAGCGGCCGTCCTTGATCGCCGTCGCGGCCCGCTCCTGGGAGAGGGCGGCGTACTCGTCCACGTCGCGCCGGGAGAATCCCTCGATGGTGGCGATCAGGTCGGCGCCGATGCCCTGCGGGACGAAGCCGGTGTCCCAGTTGGTCATCGGGTCGGCGAACCAGGCTCCGCCGTCGGAGGCCATGGGGACGCGGGACATGGACTCCACGCCTCCCGCCAGGACCAGGTCCTCCCAGCCGGAACGCACCTTGGCGGCGGCCAGGTTGACGGCCTCCAGGCCCGAGGCGCAGAAGCGGTTCTCCTGTACGCCCGCCACGGTGTCCGGCAGCCCGGCGGCGATGGCCGCGATCCGGGCGATGTCGGAGCCCTGGTCGCCGACCGGGCCGACGACGCCGAGCACGATGTCGTCGATGGCGGCCGGGTCCAGGCCGGGGTTGCGCTCGCGCAGGGCGTGGATGAGGCCGACGACCAGGTCGATCGGCTTGGTGCCGTGCAGGGCGCCGTTGGCCTTGCCGCGGCCGCGCGGGGTGCGGATCGCGTCGTATACGTAAGCTTCGGTGCTCACTGGTCAAGCCTTTCGAGGGGAGTTAGCCGAGCAGGGAACGGCCGATGATCTCTTTCATGATCTCGGTCGTGCCGCCGTAGATGGTCTGGATGCGGCCGTCGGTGAAGGCCCGCGCGACCCGGTATTCGGTCATGTATCCGTATCCGCCGTGGAGTTGCAGACAGCGGTCGGCCACGCGCTTCTGGAGTTCGGTGGCCCACCACTTGGCCATCGAGGCGTGGACGTGGTCCAGTTCGCCGTTGGAGTGGTCGGTGATGCACCGGTCGAGGAAGGCGCGGGTGACCGCGCACTCGGTGGCCATCTCGGCGATCTCGAAGCGGATGTGCTGGAGCTTGGAGAGGGGCCGGCCGAAGGCCTCGCGCTCCTTGACGTACTGGGTGGTGATCTCCAGCAGGTACTCGGCGGCGGCGATGCCGGCCATCGCGATGCCCATCCGCTCCTGCGCGAGATTGGTCATCAGGTGGACGAAGGCGCCGTTCAGCTCGCCGAGCAGGTTCTCCTTGGGGACGCGTACGTCGTGGAAGAACAGCTCGGCGGTGTCCTGCGCCTTCTGGCCGATCTTGTCGAGGTTGCGGCCGCGCTCGAAGCCCTCCGTGCCGCGCTCGACGACCAGCAGCGACAGGCCGTGCGCCCCGCCCTCGGGCGTGGTCTTCGCGACGACGATCACCAGGTCGGCGAGGATCCCGTTGGAGATGAAGGTCTTGGAGCCATTGAGCACCCAGTGGTCCCCGCGGTCCTCGGCGGTGCTGCGGATCCCCTGAAGGTCGGAGCCCGCGCCCGGCTCGGTCATCGCGATGGCGGTGATGGTCTCCCCGGAGCAGAATCCGGGGAGCCAGCGGCGCTTCTGCTCCTCGGTGGCGAGCGAGGTCAGGTAGGGGCCGATGATGTCGTTGTGCAGGCCGATGGCGAGCCCGGCGGCCCCGGCCCGGGTGAACTCCTCGGCGATCACGGCGGCGTAGCGGAAGTCGGTGTTCCCGCCGCCCCCGTACTCCTCCGGGACGGCCAGGCCCAGCAGCCCCTGCCGGCCGGCGGCCCGCCAGGCCTCGCGGCTGACGATGCCGTCCTTCTCCCACTGCTCGTAGTGCGGCAGCACCTCCTTGTTCAGGAAGGTGCGGACGGTCTCGCGGAACGCCTCGTGGTCGGCGTCGAAGATCTGGCGCTTCATCGGTCGGCTCCCTAAAGCCAGTTCTTGACGGTTTCGATCAGCCGGGCCGGCTCGGGGCCGACGGGCGTGACGTTGAGCATGGTGACGCCCGCTTCCCGGAAGGCCTCGACCCGCTCGCGCACGTAGCCCTCGGGCCCGCACAGCGTCATCAGCTCGCAGAACTCGTCCGGGACGGCGGCCGCCGCGTCGCGCTTGCGGCCGGAGAGGTAGAGCTCCTGGATCTTCCGGGCCTCCTCCTCGTAGCCGTAGGCCACGGCGAGGTCGTTGTAGAAGTTCTTGCCGACCGCGCCCATGCCGCCGACGTACAGGGCGATCTGCGGGCGCGCGAGGTCCCGTACGGCGGCCGCGTCCTCGCCGATGGCGAGCAGGCCCCCGGCGACGGTCTGCAGCGGGCCGAGCTCCGGCGCCCGCTTCGCCGCGCCCGCGGCGAGGGCGCTCCCCCACACCGCCGCGGCCTTCTCCGGGATGAAGAGGGTGGGCAGCCAGCCGTCCGCGATCTCGGCGGTCAGCCGTACGTTGGCCGGGCCGAGCGAGGCGATGTAGACGGGGATGGCGTCGCGGACCGGCCGGGTGAGGATCTTCAGCGGCTTGCCGAGCCCGGTGCCCTGCTCCGTCGGCAGCGGCATGTCGGTGATGCCGTGGTGGTCGATCGTCTCGCGGCGCCAGATGCGGCGGCACAGCTCGACGGTCTCGCGGGTGCGGCCGAGCGGTTTGTCGTACGGCTTCCCGTGCCAGCCCTCCACCACCTGCGGTCCTGAGGCGCCGAGGCCGAGCAGGGCCCGGCCCGCGGAGACCGCGTCCAGGCCGGCGGCGGTCTGGGCGATGAGGCCGGGGGTGCGCGAGTAGACGTTGAGGATGGCCGAGCCGATCTTCATCCGCTCGGTGCGGGCGGCGAGGTAGCCCATGATCGTCGGGGAGTCGAAGCCCCAGGCCTCGGCCACCCACACGGCGTCGAGTCCGGCCGATTCGAGCTCCGCCGCCTGGTCGGCCGCCCGGCGCGGGTCGCCCGCGTAGTCGAGCATCATCGACAGTTCCATCACGCCTCCTTCCCGAGCAGGGCCGGTACGTCCCAGTCGGCGGCCACGGACGCGGTGTCCGCCCCCGGCTGGGCGGGGCCGCTCGTGACCGCGCCGGGGGTCGCCGAGAAGCGCGGCGCGGGGGCGGGCTGGGTGATCCCGCCGAAGTCGGTGAAGGTCCCGCGGGCGGCGAGGTGCGGGTGGTGCGGGGCCTCGCGCAGCGAGAGCACGGGCGCCACGCAGGCGTCGGTGCCCTCGAAGACCGCCGTCCACTCCTCGCTCGTACGGGACTTGAAGCGTGCGGCGACGGCCTCGCGCAGCTCGCCCCAGCGGGCGAGGTCCTTGCGGGCCGGGGCCTCGTCCTTGATGCCGAGGAGTTCCACGAAGGTGTCGTAGAACTGCTGCTCCAGCGCCCCGACGGCCATGTACCGGCCGTCGGAGGTCTCGTAGGTGCCGTAGAAGGGGCAGCCGCCGTCGAGGAGGTTGGCCCCGCGCCGGTCCTGCCAGCCGCCGGCCGCCACCATCCCGTGGATCATCGCGGTGAGGTGGGCGGTCCCGTCGACGATCGCGGCATCGACGACCTGCCCGGCGCCGCCGGGGGTGCGGGCGTGCTGGAGGGCGGCGAGGACGCCGATCACCAGGTAGAGGGAGCCGCCCGCGTAGTCGCCGACGAGGTTGGCGGGCACGGCGGGGGGCTCGCCCGGGTTGCCGATCATGCCGAGCGCCCCGGTCACGGCGATGTACGCGATGTCGTGCCCGGCGGTGTGGGCGAGGGGGCCCCACTGGCCCCAGCCGGTCATCCGGCCGTAGACCAGCTGCGGGTTGCGCGCGTGGCAGTCGGCCGGGCCGACGCCGAGCCGCTCGGCGACCCCGGGGCGGAAGCCCTCGATGAGGATGTCGGCCCGCTCGACCAGGTCGAGGACGCGGGCGGGGCCCTCGGCGGACTTGAGGTCGACCAGTACGGAGCGTTTGTTGCGGTTGGTGACGTCGTAGGCCGGATTCACCGCGAGCCCGCCACCGCCGGGCCGGTCCACCCGTACGACATCGGCGCCCAGGTCGGCGAGGAGCATGGCGGCGAACGGACCGGGGCCGATCCCCGCCAGTTCGACGACGCGCACTCCGGCGAGCGGGCCGTTCCCTGTCACTGCCATCGAGCCCCCAGCGTTGTTGGTCGCACGGTGTGACACAACTGATGTAACACCAGCGATGCTAGGAACGTGGCCCGCTCAGCACAAGAGCAAGCGCTTAGCCGTTTGCCTCGATCCGGGCGTCCAGTTCCTTGACGTGCCGTTTGAGGGCCACGGTGCGGTAGCTCTCCTCCACCCACTCGCACAGCACCTGGAGCGAGGGCGCCTCCTTCACGCCCAGCGGTACGGAGACCCAGCCGGACCGGCCCAGGCCGTATCCGGTGGGCTCCGCGCCGGGCGCGGTCATCGCGTGCCCGTGCAGCGCCTCGTCCTTGAGCTTCACGGAGAGGCCCGGCGGCCGGGGCCCGTCCGCCTGGCCCAGGAAGACGAAGATCTTCTTGTTGACCTTCATCACACAGTCCTCGGGGCCCCACGGATGGTCCTCGAAGGCCTCCGGGAGCCCCAGCGCGAACTCCCGCACCGCTTCCCACTTGCGCACCGCAGCCTGCCCGGCCTTCATGACGCCTCCCGCCACCGATGGTCACACCTGCCCGCACGGACAGCCTCTCCTCACGCTAGCCTCAGCCCCCGACAACAGCTGGGAGGAGCGGTCATGAACGCACGGGTTCGACAGGACCAACAGGAACGGCCCTACGACGTCGTGCTGTTCGGGGCGACCGGGTTCGTGGGGGCACTGACGGCGGAGTACCTCGCCGCGCACGCGCCCGCCGACTGCCGGTGGGCCCTGGCCGGCCGGGACCTGGCGAAGCTGGAGCGGCTGCGCGAGCGCCTCGCCGTGCTCGATCCGGCCTGCGCGGGGCTGGAGCTGCTGCGGGCGGACGCCTCCGATCCGGCGGCGGTGCGCGAACTGGCCGCCTCCACGCGGGTCCTGGCCACGGCGGTGGGACCGTACGTCTGGTACGGCACGGAGCTGGTCGCCGCCTGCGCGGAGGCGGGCACGGACTACGTGGACCTGACCGGGGAGCCCGAGTTCGTGGACCGCATGTACGTCGAGCACGACGCGCGGGCCCGGGAGACCGGGGCGCGGCTCGTGCACGCCTGCGGCTTCGACTCGATCCCGGCCGACCTGGGGGCGTACTTCACCGTGGGGCAGCTCCCGGAGGGGGTGCCGCTGCGGGTCGACGCGTTCCTGCGGTCCAACGCGCTCTTCTCCGGCGGCACGCTGGCCTCCGCGCTCACGGCGGTCAGCCGCGGCCCGCAGACCCTCGCGGCCGCGCACGCCCGCCGGCTGCACGAGCCCCGCCTGCTGGGGCGGCGGGCGCGCGGGCCGGTGGGGGCGCCGCGGTTCAGCCGGGAGACCGGCACGTGGGCGCTGCCGCTGCCCGTGCTGGACCCGGCGGTGGTGGCCCGCTCGGCGGCCGCCCTGGAGCGCTACGGCCCCGACTTCCGCTACCGGCACTACGCCTCGGTCAAGCACCTGCCCTTCGCGGTGGGCGGCGCGGCGGCGGTGGGCGCGACGGTGGCCCTGGCCCAGGTTCCGCCGGCCCGGCGGTGGCTGATGAACCGCTGGGAGGCGGGGCAGGGGCCGGACGCGGAGCGACGGGCGCGCAGCTGGTTCTCGGTGCGGTTCGTGGGCGAGGGCGGCGGCCGCCGCGTGTTCACGGAGGTGTCGGGCGGCGACCCGGGGTACGGGGAGACGGCGAAGATGCTGGCGGAGTCGGCGCTCTGCCTGGCCTACGACGCCCTGCCGGAGGCCGCCGGGCAGTTGACGACGGCCGTGGCGATGGGAGACGCGCTGATCGACCGCCTGCGGAAGGCAGGGATCGGCTTCCGCGTGGTGGACGCCCGGGACGTGGACTGAGCGGCACGGGTCACCCGACGGCTTCGCGCAGGGCGCGCCGGCACAGGGAGTCGGCGTGCCGGGTGGTCTCCGGGATGCGGAAGCGGGGGCTGAGGGCGAGGGTGTGGGCGCAGGCGTTGTCGAGCGAGACGCGGTGGCCGACGGAGACGTAGACCGGCTTGACGCCGTCCTGGGTCCGCAGCGCCCGGCCGACCTCGGTGCCGTCGGCCGCGAGCAGCGGGGCGGCGTCGCCGCGCCGGGCGCCCGGTTCCTCGTACGTGAAGGTGAAGGGGTTCTTGGCCACCCCGATGGCCGGGATGCCGGTGACCACGCCGAGGTGGCAGGCGAGGCCGAAGCCGCGGGGGTGGGCGAGCCCGTAGCCGTCGCAGACGACGAGGCCGGGCACGGCCGCGAGGGAGTCGAGGGCGGCCAGTACGGTCGGCAGTTCGCGGAAGGCGAGGAGCCCGGGCACGTAGGGGAAGCTGACGTGCCCGACGGCGGTGGCCTCCTCGACCACCTCCAGGGTGGCGGCGTCGAGCACCACGGCCGCGGCGGCGACCAGGTCGCGTTCGTCGTCGTAGGCCACGTCGACCCCCGCGACCAGTCCGCGGCCGGGCGGCGGGCCGGGCTCGGTGAGCACCACCTGATGGCGTAGTTCGTCTTGTATCGCCCGGGCCTCGGCCTCGTCGGCGGGAGTCTTCACACTCGTCATGATGGTGCGAGAGTAGCCTGGCGATCATGTTCGTCATGGAGCTCACCTACACCGCGCCCGTCGAAGCCGTCGAAGAGGAGATGGACGCCCACATCGCCTGGCTGGACGGCCACTACGCCGCCGGCGTCTTCCTCGCGTCGGGGCGCAAGGTGCCGCGCGACGGCGGCGTGATCCTGGCCGGCGGGGTCTCCCGCGCGGAGATCGAGAAGATCGCGGCCGAGGACCCCTTCACGGTGGCGGGCGTCTGCGCCTACCGCATCACGGAGTTCCTCGCGACGAAGACCTCGGCGGACCTGTCGACGGTCCGCGAGAGCCCGGTGCTCTAGCGCTGTGGGGGCCGGGGGCTCGCGCCCCCGGCCCGCAATCCGGTCAGCGGCGTTCCAGCCGGGCCACCCGGCCCTTCTCGCCCGCCGCCCAGCAGCCCGTGTCCGGCGCGCAGTCGACGGTGTCGAACGAGCCGGCCTCCAGGGTCCGCCAGGTGCGGCCCCCGTCCAGCGTCACGTCCGTGCCCGTCGGGCCCACCGCGAGCGCCGTGCCGCGGCTGTACGGGTACCAGGCCGCGCCGGACCGGTACGCCGGCGGCGGGGTGGCCGCCCCGCTCCACGTGCGGCCGCCGTCGGAGGACACGGCCGCGGCCTGCGGGGAGGCCTGGCCGGTGCGGTAGTCGCCGCCGACCGCGAGGCCCTTCGTACGGTCGCGGAAGGCCAGGGCGAAGACCCCGCGCGCCGGGTCCCCGGCCGGGACGGTCGCCTCGGCGGCCCGCCAGGTCAGGCCGCGGTCGGCGGAGTGCAGCACCCGTGCGGTGGCCCCGCCGCCGGTGGCGAGCCAGGCGTCGCGCGGGCCCGCGGACACCAGGCACTGGCCGCTCGCCGCGAAGCCCGCCTCGCCCGGCAGCGCGGCCGGCATGCCCTCGGTGGGCAGGACCCGCCAGCTGCGGCCGCCGTCGTCCGTCGACAGGATGCGGAACTTCCCGTCCACCGGGTCGCTCATCGCCAGGCCGTGCCGGGAGTCGAAGAAGGTGAGGCAGTCGTAGAAGGCCCGCGGGTCGGGGTTGCGGAAGGTCTCGGTCCAGGTGGCGCCGCCGTCCTCGGTGCGCAGCACCCTGGAGGCCTCGCCCTCCCCGATCGACAGGGCCACGGCCCGCCGCGCGTCGAAGGCCTCGATGTCGCGCAGTTCCAGCCCCTCGGCGACCGCGCCCGGTGGCGAGACGTCCTGCCAGCTGCGCCCGCCGTCCAGCGTGCGCAGCACCGTCCCCTTGGAGCCGGCCACCCAGGCCGTGCTCCGGCTGACCGCCGCCAGCCCGCGGAACCGGGCGTCCTTGCCGGTGTCCTTCAGCGCCCAGCCCGCGCCGCCGCCGCCCTTCAGGTCCGGTAATTCCCCGTCGGCCTGCGCGGGTGCGGCCGACAGCCCCACCACCAGCGCCGCGGCGCACAGGCCCACTCCCACTCCCAGAAGTCTCATGGCGCCGGAAGCTAACGCACCCCCCGATTCCGCGTCCAGGGTGCGTCCTCCTGAGGGCCCTTTGGGCCTGTGGAGTGAGCGGTAACCAGCCCTTTTGCGGCCCTCCGGAACCGGTGGAACCGACCGGCCCGCCGTCCGCCCCCTCTCCCCCATCGGTCACTCTGTGCGATCACACAGGTTGATTCCAGCCAATCCGTGACACAGCTCACGTCACCTCCCCTGCACGGATTTGCCGATTCCGGCGTCTATCGGGTTGCCGGGTTCCACCCCCCAACCCGGCAGCAGATCCGCCGCAAGGGAGTGAGCCTTGATCACTGTCATCGAGCAGGCCGTACAGGCCCGTCTGGTCGCCACCGCGCCGAAGGTCGAGACCGTTCCCGTCACCCTCTGCTACGACCGCGCGGATCCGTTCGCCGTGCGCATGGCGTTCCCCGCCCCGGCCACGCTGGAGGGCATCGAGGTGTCCTGGACCTTCGCGCGCGAGCTGCTGGAGTCCGGGCTGGACCGCCCGTCGGGCCGTGGCGACGTGCGCGTGCGCCCGTACGACGCCGACCGGACCACGATCGAGTTCCACGCGCCGGAGGGCGTGGCGGTCGTGCTCATGATGACGGCCGAGCTGCACCGGTTCCTGGAGCGGGCCTCGACCGTGGTCCCGCCGGGCCTGGAGCACCTCTACCTCGACATGGACCACAGCCTGGCCGAGCTGATGCGCGACACCTGCTGAGCGGCGCCGGTCCGTAATTCGATTGCGGGCGGCTCCGGCCGCCCGTAGCTTCACAGGTATCCCATTGCCGTCGAAACGGAGCAGGACATTGCTCGTCTGAGGTCCGAGACACCGACCACCACCGGCCACTGACCGACCGTCGGCTGTCTCCCCGCGTTGCACGCACCACTCACGCAACCTGGAGGCCTCCATGAGTCATCCCCCTGCTTACGTCACCTGCTCCGCGCTGTCCTTCGACTGGCCCGACGGCACCCCCGTCTTCGACGGGTTCCAGCTCTCCGTCGGCCCCGGCCGCACCGGACTGATCGGGCTCAACGGCTGCGGGAAATCCACCCTGCTGAAGCTGATCGCCGGCGAACTGACCCCTTCCGAGGGCCAGTTGTCCACGGCCGGCACCGTCGGCTACCTCCCGCAGAACATCACCCTCGACACCGCCCTGCGCGTGGACGAGGCGCTCGGCATCCACCGCGTCCGCGCCGCCCTGCACGCCATCGAGGCGGGCGAGGCCACCGAGGCGAACTTCGCCGCCGTCGGCGACGACTGGGACGTGGAGGAGCGGGCCCGCGCCACGCTCGACCAGCTCGGGCTCGCCCGGATCGGGCTGGACCGTACGGTCGGGGAGCTGTCCGGCGGCGAGGGAGTCCTGCTGCGGCTGGCCGCCCTGCTGCTCGCGCGCCCCGACGTCCTGCTGCTGGACGAGCCGACCAACAACCTGGACCTGCGGGCCCGGGGCCGCCTGTACGCGGCGGTCGAGTCCTGGACCGGGGTGATGGTCCTGGTCAGCCACGACCGGGAGCTGCTGGAGCGGGTCGACCAGATCGCCGATCTACGCGAGGGCGAAGTCCGCTGGTACGGCGGCAACTTCACGGACTACGAGGAGATGCTCGCCGCCGAGCAGGATGCGGCCGAGCGGATGGTCCGGGTCGCGGAGGCCGACGTACAGCGCCAGAAGCGCGAACTGGTCGACGCACAGGTCAAATTGGCGCGCCGCAAGCGCTACGGCCAGAAGATGAACGACACCAAGCGCGAGCCGAAGATCGTGATGGGCGCCCGCAAGCGCGCGGCGCAGGAATCGGCCGGCAAGCACCGCATCATGCACACCGAAAAACTGGCGCAGGCGAAGGAGCGGCTGGACCAGGCGGTGGAGGCGGTGCGCGACGACGACGCCATCCGGATCGAACTGCCCGCCACCCAGGTCCCGCCGGGGCGGCGCGTCCTGACCCTGAGCGATCTGCGCCTGGTCCACGGGGCCGCCGTACGGGGCGAGTGGGAGCTGCGGGGTCCGGAGCGGATCGCGCTGGTGGGCCGCAACGGGTCGGGCAAGACCACGCTGCTCCGCACGATCGCGGGGCTGGTCGCGCCGGAGTCGGGCTCGGCGGTGACCCATGTGGCCGCGCGCTACCTGCCGCAGCGGCTGGACGTGCTCGACGAGAGCCGTTCGGTCGTGGAGAACGTGGCGCGGTTCGCCCCGCAGGCCACGAACAACCTGATCCGGGCGCGGCTCGCGCACTTCCTCTTCCGGGGCGCCCGCGCGGACCGGCCGGCCGGCACCCTGTCGGGCGGCGAGCGTTTCCGGGCGGCGCTGGCGGCGCTGCTGCTGGCGGAGCCCGCTCCGCAGCTGCTGATGCTGGACGAGCCGACGAACAATCTGGACCTGGCGAGCGTGCGGCAGTTGACGGACGCGCTGGACGCCTACGAGGGCGCGCTGGTGGTGGCGAGCCACGACGTGCCGTTCCTCGAGTCGATCGGCATCACCCGGTGGCTGCTGCTGGACGGCGAACTGCGGCCGACCACGGCGGAGGAGGTCCGGGAGACGCTGTGGCACGGATGATCGGGCGACACGGGCGACACGGGTGACCGGCTGGGACAGACGGCACAGGCGATCGGGCTAGCGGGGCAATAACGCCCAGGACTTGGTTCCCCCCAGGGGGGTCAGGACCGGGGTGAGCCCCCAGTCCCCGCCGCAGGCCTCGACGGCCGCGGCCAGCAGCCACATCCCGCGGCTGCGCCGGTGCCGGCACTCCTCGCTCGCCTCGGGCGAGGAGTGCGCCGGGTGCTGGTCGTAGACGACGATCCGCAGCGCGTCGAACTGCCGGCGGATCTTCAGCATCAGCTCCTTGTCGGGCGTGAACCGGTGTGCGCACGCGACGAGTTCGGAGGCGGCGAGGGCCGCGGTCTCACACAGGTCCGACAGGGCGTGCCGGGTGAGCAGGGACCGGACGACGGAGCGGGCGGTGCCCGCACAGTAGGCGCCGCCGGGCAGGCCTATCGAGTAGTTCAGTTTCTCCGCCTCGGGCGGGATCTGCCGAATCTCGTGGACCGGCCTCAGGCCACGGAGAGTGCCCGTCATCGTGCTGCTCCAAATATGGGTGTGATCGACAGCAATGTGATCAAAGACCGGGTGGTCGTGGAGTGGTCATACGGGGCCACGAGGTCGCCCCGTGTGAGACTTGCGCTACCGACCGTAGCGCAACCCGGTGCACAGTGCTCCTACTTGTACGACCACCTGATGACTTCTCATGGCATTTCCGGACGGGTCCGGGCACCGGCCTGCCCCGACCGGGCGAAAGGGGAACCGTGCCACCCAGGAGTACGCCGACCGCGAGGCAGCAGCGCCTCGGCGCCGAGCTGCGCAAACTCCGCGAGGAGTCGGGCATGACGGTCCAGCAGGCCGCGGCTCTCCTGGGGGTCGACCGCACCCGTATCCCGAACATCGAATCCGGCCGGATCGGCATCAGCGCCGAGCGCGTCCGCACGCTCGCCTTCAACTACGACTGCCCCGACACGGGGCTCGTCGACCTGCTCGCGGCGATGGCCCAGGAGCGGGACAAGGGGTGGTGGGAGCAGCACCGGGGCATGCTGCCGCCCGGACTGCTCGACATCTGCGAGCTGGAGCACCACTCGGTCGCCCTGCACACCGCGGTCACCACGCACATACCCGGCCTGCTCCAGACCGAGGCGCACGCACAGGCGGTCTTCGACACCGCCGACCCGCCGTTGCCGCAGCCGGACCTGCAGGCGCGGCTCGCCCTGCGGATGAGCCGCCAGCGGGTGTTCACGCGGGAGCGGCCGCCGCTGTACGAGGCCGTGGTGCACGAGGCGGCGCTGCGGATGCAGTTCGGCGGGCCGAAGGTGGCCCGGGCGCAGCTGGAGCACATGGTGGAGCAGTCGGAGCGGGCGCGTACGACGGTGCTGGTCATCCCGTTCACCGCGGGCGGCTTCCCGGGCGCCGGGCAGTCCTTCACGTACGCCGCGGCGGCGACGATCCGGCTGGACACCGTGCAGCTGGACAGCTCGCACGGCTCGATGCTGCTCGACTCGCACATGAAGCTGCAGCGGTACCGGGGGCTGCTGGAGCGGCTGCGCTCGCTGGCGCTGCCGGCCGCCGCCTCCCGCGATTTCATCCACGCCATCGCACAGGGCCTCTGACCGGATCCCGACGAGGAGACGAGAGAACGACATGAGCACGACCGCCACCGCCACGACCGATATCGCCTGGGACGAGGCTTTCTGCAGCGAGGGAGCCAATTGCTTCCGCTTCGGCCGCGACGCCGAGGGGAAGGCGTACATCGGAACCACGGAGTCCGCCGCTTACGTCACCGACTCCATCGACGCCCTCCGGGCTCTGATCTCCGCCGTCAAGGCGGGAGCGGCGGACCACCTCCTGGTGTGACCGTGCTCTGACCAGGGCGCGCCCACGGGCGTTTCCGGCACGACTTTCGTCTTCCGCTTCGCCCTCAGGCCCCTCTCAAACTGCACAGATAACTGGATGTAACCGGACATAGGTATGCCTGGGGCTTGGCTGGGTCTTAATGCGGCGCTTAACCTACGACTCCGTAGGCTACGGAACCGTAGGTAGTTCGCTTTACACCCAGGAGTACCCGTGACGATCACCTCTCCCCACCTCGGCAGCTCGGAGGCGTGGACCGACGCCAAGCTGCTGTTCGCGCTGGAAGAGGTGGTCGAGAAGGAACTCAACCGCCATCTGAAGGTCACCAAGGACTGGATGCCCCACGAGTACGTCCCGTGGAGCGACGGCCGGAACTTCCCGGGCTTCTTCGAGGACGGCGAGGCCTGGGACCCGGAGCAGTCCAAGGTCACCGAGATCGGCAAGATCGCGCTGGTCGTGAACCTGCTGACCGAGGACAACCTCCCCAGCTACCACCACGAGATCGCCTCGCTCTTCGGCCGCAACGGCGCCTGGGGCACCTGGGTGCACCGCTGGACGGCCGAGGAGGGCCGCCACGGCATCGTGATGCGCGACTACCTGCTGGCCTCGCGCGCCGTGGACCCGGACAAGCTGGAAGCGTTCCGGATGCAGCACATGTCGGAGGGCTTCGAGTCCGACAACCGCCACTCGATGCTGCACTCCGTGGCGTACGTGGCCTTCCAGGAGCTCGCCACCCGCATCTCGCACCGCAACACCGGCCACCAGTCCGGTGACCCGGTCTGCGACCGGATGCTGGCGCGCATCGCGCAGGACGAGAACCTGCACATGGTCTTCTACCGCAACCTGCTGGGCGCGGCCTTCGAGCTGGCCCCGGACCTGACCATGCAGGCGGTGCGGGACGTCGTGGTCAACTTCCGGATGCCCGGACACGGCATGCCCGGCTTCGAGCGGATGGCCGCGCAGATGGCGATCGGCGGGGTCTACAACCTGCGGATCCACCACGACGACGTACTGAGCCCCGTGATCCGCTTCCTGAAGATCATGGACATCGACGGCCTGGGCCCGGAGGGCCAGAAGGCCCAGGAGGAGCTCGGCCTCTTCATGAACGGCCTGGACTCCGAGGCCCGCAAGTTCGACGAGCGCCTGGCCGCCCGCGCGGCGCGCATCGCGGCCCGCAAGGCCTGACCCGGCCTGACCTGGGCCCCGTCCCCCGGGGCCTGACCGATTCCCGCTCGCTCGCCCGAGTGACGCCGATTGCCCTGGCAGAGCCGCGCTCTGCCAGGGTTTCGCGTCATGACCTCGCTCCGGGTGGACATCGACCAGCTGACCCGCTTGACCCGCGCCCTGGACTCCTCGCTGCTCTCCCTGCGGGAAGCCCGGCGGGCGCTGGACCACGTACGGGCCGACCAGCTGGGCACGGCGGACCTGGACGCGGCGTGCGACGGCTTCCAGAAGAGATGGGCGCACGGCACGCGGGAGCTGACCAAGCGGGTCAAGACGGTGCGGGAGGGCGTGGACCGCAGCGCCGCGGAGTTCGCGGAGCTGGAGGAGGCCATCCGCGCCGCCTTCCGCCAGGCGGCGGCCCATGGGTGAGACCGCCGCATCGCTGGGCTTCGACCCCGCGCCCGGGAATCCGGCGGCCGTCCTGGCCCTGACCAAGAAGCTTTCGGCCTCGGCGGCCTCCCTGGGCGAGGCCTCGCGCGTCGTGAAGGCGCTGGTCTCCCACAGCTCCTCCTGGCAGGGCGAGGCCGCCACCGCCTTCCGCGCCTCCCTCTCGCAGGACCTCCCCCGCTACCTGGGCTCGGCCCACACCTCCCTCGCGGAGGCCGCCCGCCGGCTCACGCAGTGGCACGACACGCTGGTCGCGCACCGCGCACTGGCGGCCCGCTACGCGTCCCAGGCCGCGGCGGCCAAAACCCCCGAGGCCCTCGCCGACGCCCGCCGCCTGGCCCGCGAACTGGCCGCCGAACACGGTGCGGCTGCACGCCGGGTCGCCCACACCCTGAACACGGCCGCGGACCGCCTGGCCCCCAAGGAACCGGGATTCCTGGCCTCGACCTGGCACAAGATCGTCGACGACCCGGGAGACGCCCTTTCCAACGCGTCGGCGATCCTGGGCGCGATCGGGGCCGCGGTGGCCCTCGCCTGCCCGCCGGCGGGCCTGGCGGTGATGCTGGTGGCCGGGGGCCTGTCCTTGGCGGCTCTGACGACTCACCTGGCGGACCCAAAGTTCCGCAAGCCGCTGATCGACGGTGCCACGAAGGGCGAGTTCGACGCGGACTTCTGGAAGAGCGGCGTGACCTTGCTCGGCGACACCGCAGGCACGGTCCCCGGCCTGGCAGTGGTCGCCTCCGGCGCGAAAGCCGGCACGGCGGCTGCCCGCGCGGCAATGGTCGCGGCCCCTGAGGCCAGCGCCCTCTCGTCCCTGAGCACGGGAGGCACCGCGTTCCGCAGCACGACCTGGTCGACCGGCCTGGCCATCCAGCAAGTCGAGAACCCGCTGATCACCTGGGCTGTGCGGACGACGAATCCAGTGGTGAGGAACTCTGTGAACCTGGTGCCGCCAGCCATGGGATTTGCAACGGCCGTCCTCGACTACGGTCCGGAGAACGACACGGTCGAGCACGCCTCGACTGCCGCTGACGGTGTTCGCAGCACCGCTGACGACACCCCTTCAGCCTTCGCGAAGTCGAAGCAGGCCTGGTCGGTGATGAGGCCATGATGATCGATGGGAACTCACCGCCTGTGTGGTTCCGGCTGCCACCCGGCTTCCACGATATCTCTGCGAACGATCGGGCCGCTTTGGACGACATCGCCGCTGCTCTCGGCAGCCCGAAGGCTCAGCAGGATCTCGCGGCACTCATGGACGGCTTGGAAGAACTCGCCGAACACCACGTCGTGTACACAGCCCTCGGAATGCATCCTGACGAGCCGGGTGGAGTCTCAACCTCGCTGTTTTCCTTGACCGTCCGGCCTTGCGAACCCGGCAATCTTCGCCTCAATGTCGCGCGCATGGCGCTCGCCATCGCCCAATCCGCTTTGTGGAACACCTCGATGCGCCGACTCATCGACTTGACATCGACGCTCCCGTGCTACTTGATCGCGGGTTCCATCTCGGTCCCCGGCACGGAGCAACACCTGTTTCAAGCCAAAGTAGCCACGGCCCATGCGGATGGACTGCACATTCTCGTCCTGGACTTGACCAGCGCGGCAATCCAGCACGCGGACGCGTACACGGACATCGTCGAGGCCATCACCCACACCATCAGCTTCTCGGATCCCGACCCCAGTCCGCCAAGCCCGCCAAGCCCGCCAAAGACCTCGCGCATCCTGGAGGTACTCCTGTGAAACTCTTGCTCGCCAAGGTTGCTTGGGATCACCCCCCGACCGTCACTGGGTACAGGCGCTTGGTCCGGCGCCGAGCAGTCTGGCTGTGCAGCCTCTCCACGCTCATGCTGCTCGCCGTGACGTGCCTCGTTCTCGGTGATCTCACCCTGGCCACGAGCGCCTTCTTCGTGATCTTCTTCGTCTCCGTACCTTGGCTTCCGTGGGTTGCCATCGCCTTCCTCAGGCGCCTCCGCGTCAAAACCGTCCTCCAGTCGTACCCCTGGCGTGAGTTGACGTGCCGACATCCGCGCTATGCGAGCGGGAGTCCGGCGACCATCGCCATCCCGTTCCGGGAGGACTTCACGGCCGTGTTCCGAATCGTCCCGTTCCCTGTCCTGCTCGCCGAGGTGGAGAACGACCACCCGGACCGGATCTGGTTCGCGGGCGACCCCCGCTTCGGTGGGGTCGTGTCTCCGGTCGGGGGACACTACCCCGTGCGAGTGGTGGCCCATGTGCCCCGGCGGGAGGACGCCGGAGGCGACGGGTTCGATCTCGCCCTGCGAGTAGGGCTCGTCCGGCGGAGCGGGAAGGGGACGCGCACCTGATCAGGGGCGGCGGGAGCGCAAGGCGTGGCGTTCGGATTCCGAGAGGCCGCCCCAGACGCCGAAGCGCTCGTCGTTGGCCAGGGCGTACTCCAGGCACGCCGCCCGCCCCTCGCACGCCCCGCACAACCGCTTCGCGTCCCGCAGGGACGAGCCCGGCTCCGGGAAGAAGAAGCCCGGGCCCGTCTGGGCGCACAGGGCGAGGTCGTACCAGGCGGTGGCGGTGGCTGCGGCAGTGGTGTTCATCGACATGCCGGAGATACTGACCGCCGCCGATGGACGTCCGATCAACGCCTGATCAATACCGTGTCACGCCCCCGCCGGCGGGGCGCTGGCTATGATCGCGAACCGTCCCCCGAAGGGATCCGCCAGCTTGGCGAAGCGGCCGACGCCCTCCATGAACACCGGCGTCAGGCGGACCTTGCCGCCCGACTCCTCCGCCTTCGCCGCCGTCGCGTCGCAGTCGGCGACCTCGAAGTACGGGGTCCAGTAGGGACGTTCGATATCTTCCACCGGGTCCGTCGCGATGGGGACCAGGCCGCCGAAGGCCGCCTCGTCCGTCGTTCCGGCCGGCCGGACCATCGTGTACGCGCCACCCTCGAACGGCATCTCGCTGATCTCCCAGCCGAAGACCGTGCCGTAGAAGGCGGCCGCCGCGGCCACGTCGCCCGTGTACAGCTCCGTCCAGCACATCGTGCCCACGTCCGACACCGCGTCCAGGCCCTTGTTCTTCCGGGGCTGCCACACCCCGAAGCCCACTCCCGCCGGATCGGCGAATATCGCCATCCGTCCGAAGTCCATGACGTCCATCGGCTCGAACGTCACCGTGCCGCCCGCCTTGGTCACGGCCGCCGCCGTCGCGTCCGTGTCGGAGGTCTGGAAGTACACCTGCCAGGCGCACGGGCCCTGGTCCGCCGGGACGGCCATGCCGCCCGCGACCGTCTTGTCGCCGAGGCGGAACATCCCGTACCCGCCGACCTCCTCGCCGCCCGCCAGGAAGTCCCAGCCGAACAGTCCCCCGTAGAACCCGGCGGCGCCGCCGATGTCCGGCGTGCCGAGGTCCACCCAGTTCGGGGAGCCGTCCTTGTAGTCCGTGGTGAGCATGGTCCGCACTCCTTCCCGCCCGTACTGTCCTCTCTCTGTCCTCTCCTCTTCGAGGATCGCACCCCCCACTGACAGCGGCCCGGCGCACGTCCCACAGAGTGCACGACCGTGCGTTCGGTAAGATGGCGACATGGCAGACGGACGCGTGGAACGCGGGAACCAGACGCGACGGACCGTTCTCGACCGGACGATGAGCATCGCCTCCGTGGACGGCCTCGAAGGCCTGTCCCTCGGGAAGATCGCCGCGGATCTGGGCCTGAGCAAGAGCGGTGTCTTCGCGCTCTTCGGCTCCAAGGAGGACCTTCAGCTGGCCACCGTCCGCGCCGCCGTGGACGTGTTCGTCGAGCAGGTGGTCCGGCCCGTACGCGAGGATCCCGCCGGCATGGCCAAGGTGTGGAGGGTGTGCGAGCGCTGGCTCGACTACTCCGGGCGCCGCATTTTCCCCGGCGGCTGCTTCTTCTACTCCGTCTCCGCGGAGTTCGACTCGCGCCCCGGCCCCGTACGCGACGAGGTCGCCAAGGTGGGCTCCGACTGGACGCGCTTCATCGAGCGGGTCCTGGACGAGGCACGCCTGGCGGGCGCGTTCCGCGACGGGGTCGACGCGGCGGACGTGCCGCAGCTCGCCTTCGAGATGATCGCCCTGATGGAGCTGGCGAACGCGCATTCCGTCCTGCACGACGACCCGGTGGCGTACGAGAGGGCCGGCCGAGGCATCCTCGACCGGCTGCGGGCGGTGGCGGCCGCCCCGGAGGAACTCCCGGAACGGCCCCCCGCCTTCAACTCCCCTTCCTGACACCGCCCCGTACGCGCACCCGCATCGACGAGCCCGCGGCCGCCGCGCCCAGTGCGGCGACCGCCGCCATCAGGAACACCGCACGCCAGTGGTCACCGGCCCCGGTCAGCAGGGCCGCGGCAGCCGCGACGCCCAGCGCGCCGCCGAGTTGACGGGCCGTCATCAGCAGGCCCGTGCCCGCGGCGAACCGCTCCGGCGGCAGGGCGGCCGAGGCCGCCGTGGACAGGGCGGTCAGGGTCATTCCGATGCCGAGTCCGCCCAACAGGCCGGCCGGGAGGAAGATCTGGGCGTACGAGGTCGAGGCATCGGCCCAGCCCCACAGCAGCAGGGCGTTGGCGGCGAACAGCAGGGAGCCGAGGGCGACCGCGGCCCATTGCATGCGGGCGGGGACGCGGCGGCCGACGATCAAGGCTCCGGCCGCGCCCATGAGCGCTCCCGGCGTGACGCCGAAACCGGCTTCCAGGACCGAGTAGTTCCACCGGGCGATCAGGTAGGAGGGCCCGGCCAGCAGCCATGCGTACATCGCGGCGCCGAAGAGCAGTGCGCCGATGTTGGCGCGGGCGAAGACGGGGTCGCGCCACAGGTCGCGGTCGACGGCCGGGGCCGGGTGGCGGCGCGAGCGGTGGAGCGCGGTGGCGGCGGACAGGGCTCCGCCGACCAGCAGTGCGAGCACCACGGGGTCGGTCCAGCCCCAGTCCTCGCCCTGGGAGAGGCCGGTCACGACGGCTCCGATGCCGAGCGCCAGGGCGAACGCACCGATGGGATCCGGCAGTTGGCGTGCGGTACGGGTGTCGCGGGGCAGGGAGCGGGCCGCGGCCCAGCAGACCGCCAGGCCCAGCGGCACGTTGACGAGGAAGATCGCACGCCAGTCCCACGCCTCGACGAGCAGTCCGCCGACGCTGGGGCCGACGGCGCCGGCGAGCCCGCCCGCGGCGCCCCAGGCGCCGAGGGCCGCGGCCCGCCGGGCGGGTGGCGTGTGGGCGAGTACGAGTCCCAGCGCGGCCGGGATCATGCCGGCGGACGCGGCCCCCTGGAGGGCGCGGGCGAGGATCAGCAGTTCGGCGGTGGGGGCCGCGCTCGCGGCGAGCGAGGTGAGGGTGAAGGCGAGGGTCGAGCCGAGGAAGAGGGCGCGCCGGCCGAGGGTGTCGGCGAGCCGTCCGGCGGCGGCCAGCAGGGCGGCGAACAGCACGGCGTAGGCGCTGACCACCCAGGTGAGGCGGGCCAGGGACACCTCGGGGAAGGCGCGACGCAGGTCGGGGAAGGCCACGTTGACGACGGTGGTGTCGAGGAAGGCGAGGAAGGTGGCGGCACAGGCGAGGAGGAGAACCCGCCGGGGGTCTGCCACCGGGCCCTCGGGGGCCGGGCCGCCGCGGGCGGGCTCCGCGCGGGCCCGCCGGGGGTCAGGGACCGGGCCGCCGGGGGCCGGGCCGCCGCGAGCGGGCTGCGCGCGGGGACGATCCCCGGCCGTGGGGGCGATGCCGGATGGGTCAGAGCCGGTGGTATGCGGAGCGGAGCGCGTCATCGGGCCACCGCCGAGGCATCGGTCGCGGAGGGCGCGGGCGGCCTGGGCGCCGCGGAGGGCGCGGAGGGCGCGGACGGCGCGGAGGGCGCGGACGGCGCGGACGGCCCGGACGGCCCGGACGGCCCGGACGGCCCGGACGGCCCGGACGGCCCGGACGGCCCGGACGGCCCGGACGGCCCGGACGGCCCGGACGGCGCAGGCTGTGAGGGCTGCGGGAACCGTACCGCCGGCACCGGCCGCGCAAGCGGCGTGGCGAACTCGACCGCCGCCGCGATGACGTCCGGGTCGGCCAGGATGCGCCGGTGGCCCAGGCCGCCCGTCTCGATCAGGCGGGCCCGGGAGCCGTAGGTCGCCGCGATCGCGCGGGACTGGCCGGGAGCCGCGACATCGTCGTCCCTGTCGTGGACGAGGAGGAGCGGCATCTGCTGATCGACGGGGCGGTGGGCGGCGTCGAGGCGCTGCCAGATGTCGGGCTCGCCGGCGAAGAGGCGGTGCTCGACATGGTCGCGCAGCACGCGCATGGCCGGTTCGCCCAGCCGCAGTTGGGCGCGGAACCGGTCCAGGAGGTACTCGAAGTCGGCGATGCCCCCGATGCCGACGAACCGGTCGGCCCGGATGCCGTCGGCCTCCCGCAGCATGAAGAGGGTCGCGAGCACGCCGAAGGAGTGGGCCACGACGGCGGAGAAGTCGCCGTGCTCCGCGTACAAGTCCCGCAGGATGTGCCGGTAGTCGAGGATCGTGGAGGCCCGGCCGCCGGACTCGCCGTGGCCGGGGGCGTCGAAGGCGACCACCGTGTGCCCCTCGGCGCGGAGGGCCTCGACGAAGCCGGCGAACCGCGAGGCGCGCGAGGTCCAGCCGTGCACCAGCAGGACGGGACGTTCACCGTCGCCCCACCGGTACGTGGTGACGGGTACGCCGCGCACTATCAGTCGGCCCGTCCGGGCCTGCGCCATCACCTCCGCCTCGTCGGGGCGGAGTCGTGGGCGGCCGAGGGGGCGGACGAAGAGTGCGAAGGCGCGGGGTCCGACCAGGCCCGGGGCGAGCCGGGCGGTGACGTTGAGGGTGGTGCTCAGGAGTGAAGCCGTGGGATGCATGCCCGGTTCTCCGGATCTCCTCAGATGGCCTGCGGTCAGGCGGCCAGGTGGCGCCCGGCAGGATGATGAGGAGATATTAGCACGATCGTTCGTGTACTTTTTCTGGGTCGAAGGCGCCAAGTCGGCAGGCACGTCGGCCTCGTCTCCGAGCTTGCATGCTCCACGCGTGTGGACCGGGCGTGAGTGTTCCGGGCGGTCTCACCACCCGGAACACTCACGATGCCGGAGCAGCAGCGGGCCTACCTGGTGAGTTCGGCCGGTTCATCGAGCCGCGTCAGCTTCAGCGGATTTCTCATCAGGTAGACCCGGGTGACCCGCCCGTTCTCCACCACGAGGCTCACCGCGGTCGGCTCGCCGTCGATCTCGAACCGGCCCGCCGGCGCGCCGTTGAGCCACACCGGCGTCGTCTCGAACGCGGCCACCAGCCGGTTCGCGCGCGCGAGTACCGTCGCCACCAGCTCGGCACCATGGATCGGAGCCAGAGCGGCGGCCGCGAGCCCGCCGCCATCGGCGATCAGGACCACGTCCGGCGCCATGACCTCCAGCAGCTCCTGCAACTGCCCGGTTCGCAGCGAGGCCAGGAAGCGCTCCACCACGGCCTGCTGCTCCGTCCGGCTCACCTGCACCCGTGGCCGCCGGGCCGCCACATGGTCCCGGGCCCGCCGCGCGATCTGCCGCACCGTGGCCGCCGACTTCCCGATGGCCTCGGCGATCTCGCCGTACGGCATCTCGAAGACCTCGCGGAGCACGAACACCGCCCGCTCGGTGGGCCCGAGCGTTTCGAGGACGGTCAGCATCGCGATCGAGACGCTCTCCGCGAGTTCGACGTCCTCGGCTACATCAGGGCTGGTCAGCAGCGGTTCCGGCAGCCACTCGCCCACGTATTCCTCGCGGCTGCGCGACACTGTGCGCCGGCGGTTGAGTGCTTGCCGCGTGACGGTCCTGACGAGGTACGCACGCGGCTCGCGCACCTGCGACCGGTCGACATCGGCCCACCGCAGCCAGGACTCCTGCAGCACGTCCTCCGCGTCGGCCGCCGACCCGAGCATCTCGTAGGCGACGGTGAACAGCAGGCTGCGATGGGCGACGAAGGGATCCTCGGCCGTCATGACGCCGACGCCACACCGGAGCTCTGAGGGCGCGCGGCCAGGGGGATCTCGCAGGCCTCGGAGAAGCCCTGCGATGAGATCCCGTTCGCGTTGTTGTTCCTGGTCGCCATGTTCACGAAGGCGATGTACGCGGTGAGCTCGACCATCGCCGCCGCACCGAGCCGGTCGAGCAGGCCCGCGTACTGCTCGTCGGTCACGGTCGGCGGCGTGTTCGTCATGGCCTCGGCGTACTCGAGGACGTCCCGCTCCAGCGGCGTGAACACTTCCGACTCCCGCCAACGCGGCACCTGGCTGGCCTTGGCCAGGTCCAGGTTCTGGTTCTGTGCCTGGAAGTAGCCGATGTCGAGGCACCAGCCGCAGCCGACCTGGGACGCGACGGCCATGTGCGCGAACGACTTGAGGCTCGCGTCGGCCGCGTCCCATGCGGCCAGCTTGGCCGAGAACTCCAGGTTGGACGTGGCGACCTTGGGGTTGTGCCACACCACCTCGACGGGCTCGGCCACGGCGCCGAGCTGCTTGATCATGTTTTCGCTGAGCTCGGTGGGGAGCTCGGCCTTCGGAACGCGGAGCGCCATGGTGTTCTCCTCAGTGGATTGCCTGTCCGGCCGTTCGGAAGTTCGGCCGTTCGGCATGAAGACACCACCGGGCTCGCGAATGTGACACCCGTTGGGACAGGACGGGTCCGCCTCGTCCGCCTCAACCCTGCTTCGGGGCCGTCGGTTTGTGGCCGGGGTAGACGTGGTCGGGGGTCACGATGCGGGTGACGGCCTCACCGAAGAGGGTGCTGGGTTCCTGGCCTTCGTGCAGGACGTCGGTGTTGAGGAGGATGACCATGGTCGCCTGCGCCTGCGGCAGGTAGACGGTCAGCGTCTCGTACCCGGGCAGTGAGCCGTTGTGCCCGATCCAGCCCTGGACGTTGAAGATGCCCAGCCCGTAGCCGGCGCCCGGGATGCCGATCGAGGTGGTCTTCAGGCGCTCGGCCTGGGTGGCGGGCGTCAGCAGCGTGCCGGTGGCGAGCGTGCGTGCCCAACTGCGCAGGTCCTGCAGGTCGGAGATCATCGCTCCCGCGGCCCAGGCCCAGGAGGGGTTCCAGTCCGTCGCCTCCACGATCTCGCCCGTCGGCGACTCGTCGGTGTAGCCCTGCGCGTGCGGTGCGGGGAACTCCGCCCCGGTCGGGAAGAGCGTGCGGCGCAGACCGGCCGGCTTCAGGACGTCCTGGGCGATGACCTCGTGGAGCGGCCGGCCGGTGATCTTCTCCACCACCAGACCGAGCAGGATCAGGTTGGTGTTCGAGTACTCCCACTTCTCGCCCGGCCCGAACTGCACCGGGTGCTTGAAGGAGTAGTCGAGCAACTGCTGTGGCGTGAAAGGCTGCTTGGGGTCAGTGGTGAGGGCCTTGTTGAAGCCCTCGTCCTCGGAGTAGTTGAACAGCCCGCTGCGCATACCGGCGAGTTGACGCAGAGTGATGCGGTCCCCGTTCGGAACGCCGGCGATGTACGTTCCGATGGTGTCGTCCAGGCCGATCTTGCCCTGGTCGACCAGCTCCAGGAGGGCGGTCACGGTGAACGTCTTCGTCTCGCTGCCGATGCGGATGTGGAAATCGGTCCGCATGGGAGCGCCGGTCGCCTTGTCCGCGACCCCGAAGTTCCTCACGTAGCTCCCCTTGCCGGGGGCCCACAGCCCCACGGTCACTCCCGGCACCCGCGCCTCGCGCAGCACCTGCTGTACGGCGGCGTCCAGTTGCGCCGCGACGGCCGGAGTGAGCTCTGGGAATGCGTTGCCGTCCGGGGAGGGTGGAGTCGGTGGGGTGGGGGGAGTGGGAGGTGTGGGGGCGGCGAGGACGATCTGCGCCTGGATGCCGGCCGACCCGTACGCGGATCCCGCGAGGGCCGGGGTGAGGAACAAGCCTGCGGCGGCGGCCACCGCGCAGCCCCTGCGCAGCCGAATGTGCGTCGAACTCACGACATGCCTCCCGTCGTACGGGACCAAGGCGCCAGACTCAGCGTAGGCCCGCACCATCGGGGTCGCGAGACGAGCACACCGGGCCCCCGCTGGGCGGGGCGGGCGGGACGGCCGTGTCCGTGCGGCCGTACGTGTGCCCGCGCGGGCACAGGTACGGCCGTGCCCGAAGCCGACGGGTCAGTCCTCGTGCTTCGCGCGGCTCGGCTGGACGCGCTTCGGTTCGCCCGGCATCTTCGGGTAGTCCGGGGGGTAGGGCATGTCGCCCAGCCCGTGTTCGCGCTCGTCGCGGTCGGCGAGTTCCAGTACGGGCTCCAGGCTGAAGGCGTGCTCGTCCATGTCCGCGTGCAGGTCGCCCAATTCGGCGAAGCGGGCCGGCATCGTCACGATGTCGAAGTCGCGCGGCTCGGCGTCGTCCACCTCTTCCCAGCGCAGCGGCGCCGACACCGGGGCGTGCGGGCGCGGGCGGACGGAGTAGGCGGAGGCGATCGTGCGGTCGCGCGCCGTCTGGTTGTAGTCGACGAAGATCCGCTCGCCTCGCTCCTCCTTCCACCAGGCCGTGGTGACCTTGCCCGGCATCCGGCGTTCCAGCTCGCGGCCGAGGGTGATGGCGCACCGCCGGACCTCCGTGAACGTCCAGCGGGGCTCGATCGGCACGAAGACGTGCAGCCCGCGTCCGCCCGAGGTCTTGGGCCAGCCGCGCAGGCCGAGCTCCTCCAGCAGGGCGCGCAGTTCGTGGGCGGCGGCCACCGCGTGGTGGTAGTCGGTGCCCGGCTGCGGATCCAGGTCGATGCGCAGTTCGTCGGGCCGGTCGGTGTCCTCGCGCCGCACCGGCCAGGGGTGGAAGGTGAGGCAGCCCAGGTTGGCGGCCCACAGGACGGCGGCCGGCTCGGTCGGGCAGATCTCGTCGGCGCTGCGCCCGCTGGGGAAGGCGATGTGGGCCGTCGGGATCCAGTCGGGGAGGTTCTTGGGGGCCCGCTTCTGGAAGAAGGACTCGCCCTCCACGCCGTCCGGGAACCGTTCGAGGGTCGTCGGCCGGTTGCGCAGGGCGCGCGTGATGCCGTCCGCGACGGCCAGGTAGTACTCGGCCACATCCCGCTTGGTGAGGCCGCGCTCCGGGAAGTACACCTTGTCCGGGCTGGACAGCCGTACCGTCCGCCCGCCCGCGTCCAGCTCGATGGCATTGCCCGCAGCACCCATGTGCGCCACGGTAGGCGGGCCCGGCCGGGCGCGCACACCGGGCGGGGCCGGACGTACCACCGCAGAATCGGAGGCATGGATCTGCCAGTGATGCCGCCCGTGAAGCCGATGCTCGCGAAGTCCGTGGCGAAGATCCCGCCCGGCATGCAGTACGAGGCCAAGTGGGACGGTTTCCGTGCCGTCGTGCACCGCGACGGCGACGAGGTCGAGATCGGCAGCCGGACGGGGAAGAGCCTGACCAGGTACTTTCCCGAGCTGGTGGCGGCCCTGAGGGAGAACCTGCCCACCCGCTGCGTCGTGGACGGCGAGATCGTGATCGTGCAGGGCGGGCGCCTCGACTTCGACCGGCTGACCGAGCGGATCCACCCCGCGGCATCCCGCGTGAAGATGCTCGCCGAGACGACCCCGGCCAGCTTCGTCGCCTTCGATCTGCTCGCGCTCGGTGACGAGGCGCTCCTCGACACTCCGCTGGCCGACCGCCGCAGCGCCCTCGCCCAATCCCTGTCCACCGCTCGGCCCCCCGTCCACCTCGCGCCCGCGACCACCGATCCCGCGCTCGCGCAGGAGTGGTTCGAGCGGTTCGAGGGCGCCGGGCTCGACGGGGTGATCGCCAAACCCCTCGATCTCCCCTACCGGCCCGATGCCCGCCTCATGTTCAAGATCAAGCACGAGCGTACGGCCGATGTCGTCGTCGCGGGTTTCCGCTTCCACAAGAGCGGTCCGATTGTCGGATCGCTGCTCCTCGGCCTGTACGACGGCCACGGCGGCCTCCAGCACGTCGGCGTGTGCGCCGCCTTCCCCATGAAGCGCCGCGCCGAACTGGTCGAGGAGCTCGAACCCCTGCGCATGCCGGACCCCGCGGGCCATCCGTGGGCCGCCTGGGCCGAGGAGTCCGCCCACGAGAGCGCCCGGCTGCCGGGTGCACAGAGCCGCTGGACCGGCAAGAAGGACCTGTCGTGGGTGGCGCTGCGCCCCGAACGGGTCGTCGAGGTCGCCTACGACCACATGGAGGGCGACCGCTTCCGGCACACCGCCCAGTTCCGCCGCTGGCGGCCCGACCGGGCGCCGGAGAGCTGCACCTACGCCCAGCTGGAGGAGGTCGTCGGCTACGACCTCGCCGACGTCCTCGGCCCGCCCCCCGGCGCCGCCGCCCGCTGAACCGTCACCGCGCCGCCATCCCCTCGCCCCGATCCCCCTCATCCCGATCATTCCGCTCATCCCGCTCGCCCCCCTCACCGCCCTCACGCCCCTCACCCCGCCGTCAGCTTCTCCCACTCCGCCCGCCCCGGGCCCGCCGCGTTCGGCGCGTAGTCCGGCCGCGCGGCCAGCCAGCGCGCCACCCGGGCCCGGATCTCCGGATCCGCGTACGCCCGCTCCGGCGGCTCGGCCAGGTGCCGGACCCTGGCCCGCGCCCGCATCACCTCGGGATCCTCCAGCGCGCAGTCGAACAGCGCGGCCACCTCGCGCGCCGTCCCCGTACGCACGGCCCGGGTCGCGAACCGCTCCCCGATGGCCGCGTCGGCGACGACCTGGAAGTCGAACCACGGCTTCAGGGTGCGCACCGCCCACGCGTGGTGGTCGGCGGCGTACCGCTCCGAGCCCGGGTCCAGGTGCGCCGTACGGGCCACCCTGCGCGCGGCCCACAGCGCGAGCGAGGTGCCCTGCCCGAGGGTGGGGTTGGTGTGCGTGATCGCGTCCCCGACCGGCACCAGCCCGCTCACCACCGGGCCCCGCTCGTCGACCAGCGCGCTCCACCGGTTGTCGAGGCTCGCGGTGGCCAGCACCTCCGACCGGGGCTCGGCGCCCAGGGCCAGCCAGGCCGCGCCGGGCGGGAACGCACGGGCGGCGGCCTCGAAGACGGCCGGATCGCGCAGGGCGGAGCGCGTGGTGTCCGCGGTGTGCACGAACAGCGTCACGGCGAAGAGCCGGTTGTCGGCGGGGAAGACCGCACATCCGGCGAAGGCGCCGCCCGTGACCGCCCAGGGACGGCGCGGCCCTTCGTCCATGCCCTCGGGCAGCCGGTACCAGCGGCAGAAGTAGGCGAGCCCGGTGCGGTGCCGCTCCACGACGGGTGGGCGGCTGCCCGCGGCGGCCAGCCAGCGCTCGGCGCCGCCGCGCCGCCCGCCCGCGTCCACCACGAGGCCACCCTCGTAACTCCCGGCGCCCGTGGTCACTCCCGTCACCCGGATCGCGCCCCCGTCGCCGCCGTCCCGGGCCGTGGTCAGTCCGGTCACCGGTTCCCCGTACCGCGCCACGACGCCCGGTTCGGCGCGCAGGGCGCTCGCCAGTGCGCTCTCCAGCACGATGCGCCTGGCCTGGAGCATGACGAGGTCCTCGTCGCCGGGGCGCGCGGGCGGGCGTACGTCGAACCAGTCCAGCTCGTGCCGTTCGCGGGCCCCGAGCCGGAGCATCTCCTGGTGCACGTCCGGCAGTTCGTCGCGCAGCAGGTTGCGGGCGGCTCCCAGCAGCGCGTGCGGCTGGGTCGCCTGCGGTACGGCCGGCCGCCGCCAGCCGAAGAAGTCGCGGTCGAGCGCGGTGCCCGGGGCCCGCGTGTCGCGCTCGAAGAGTTCGGCCGTGTGCCCCCGTCGCGCCGCGAGCAGGGCCGTGGCCACTCCCCCGATGCCTCCGCCGATGACCAGCACATGTGCCATTGCGCCCCCCTGAGCCGATGAACCGTACGACGATCACACCGCCCAGAGCCTGCGCGGACGGACGGCGGCCGAAACCCGCACAGGTGTCCTACGGCGTCCCCGGGCGGGGCGGTACGCATCCGGCCTCCGACAGGGCTCCGACCGCGGGCCCGGCTTGACAAATGATGTTGCCGAAGCGGGAAATGGAGCGATGGCCACCACCGAGGAGCGTCCATGACCCCCACGACCGGCGAACGCCCCGAGCGGGCCGCCCCCCAGCCCAACGCCGTCGTCGGCGTCGGGCTGGTCGTCGTCGGCCAGGACGGCCGGGTGCTGCTCGGCCAGGCGCACGACGGCCGCTGGGAACTGCCCGGCGGGAAGGTCGACCCCGGGGAGGGCTTCGAGCAGGCCGCCTCCCGGGAACTGGCCGAGGAGACGGATCTACGGGCGGCCCCCGAGGGGATCCGGGTCCTGTCCGTCCGGATCGACGCGAAGTCCGGCGTGACCCGGGTGACGGCAGCCGCCGTCACCACCACCGCGCAGGGCGTGCCCGCCGTCACCGAGCCCCACAAGATCGTCCGCTGGCAGTGGTTCGCCCCGGCCGAGATCCCGGCCGCGCTCTACGCCCCTTCGGCGGCGGTCCTGCGCACCTGGCGCCCGGAGCTCACTGCCCTGCCGCACGTGCCCTCCTCCTACGACTACCCGACCGTGAGCCCGGCCACGAGCGCCTGAGGGCCCGTGGGGGGCGGCTCGGCCCGTGGGGGCGGCTCGGCCCGCGCAGGCGGACCGGTTCCGGCCGCCCTACCCCCGCACGACCGCCCGCGGCGCGAAGTTCCCCTCGCCCAGGTCCTCGGCCAGCAGCCGCTTCGCGATCGCGTCCGCCGCCACCCGCAGTTCGGCGCTCTGCGGCCGGCCCCGGTCCTTCTCCAGTTGGTCACCGAGCCAGTCCGCCCACGCGCGCGAGATGACCGCGGCCTCCCGCTCCCCGGCCGAGGTGTGCGCGAGGAAGTTGCCCTCCCGCGTCAGGTAGCCCTCGTCGACCATCCGGTCGAAGACCGGCAGCAGCACCTCCGGCGGCACGGACCGGCGGTTCGCGATGAGCCCCAGGCTGGCGTGGCCGACCGTCCGGGTCAGCAGGTCCACCTGCATCACCGCCCACGCGCCCGCGATGTCCAGCCTGGTGTCGGAGGCCTCGACGATCGCGCGCGCCTGCTCCGGCCCCATGTTCCGTACGAGTTTCCCGACCGCCAGCTCCAGCAGCTTGGCCGAGTCCCCCGAGGCCGTGGCGGGCGAGGCGAAGCCGTCGCCCATGTCCGTGGATCCGGCCCGGGCGCTGTCGCGCAGCTTGACCTGCTTGAGGAAGAGCGCGACGACGAACCCGACCACCGCCACCGGTACGGTCCAGAGGAACACCGTGTGCAGGGCCTGCGCGTACGCGTCGATGACCGGACCCGCGGCCGCCGGATCGAGCCGGTGCACGCCCTCGGGGCTCGACGCGGCCTTGGCCAGCGCCGCCGGGTCCTCACCGGTGAGCCGCGCCGACTCCGCGACCGCCGCCTTCAGTTCCGGCCCGAGGCTGTTCGCGTAGATCGTCCCGAAGACCGCCGTCCCGAAGGAGCTGCCGAGCGTACGGAAGAACGTGACCCCGGAGGTGGCCGTGCCGAGGTCGGCGTAGTCGACGGTGTTCTGCACGGCGATCGTCAGCACCTGCATGGACAGGCCGATGCCCGTACCGAGCACGAACATGTAGAGCGACTCCAGCAGGGTGCCGGTCTCCGGCCCCATCCGCGACAGCAGGTACAGGCCGACCCCCATGACCGCGTTGCCCACGATCGGGAAGATCCGGTACCGGCCGGTCTTGCTGGTGGCGTTGCCGCTGAAGACGGAGGCGAGGAGCAGCCCGAAGACCATGGGCAGGGTCCGCACGCCCGAGACCGTGGCCGAGTCCCCGTCCACGTACTGGAGGTAGGTCGGCAGGAACGTCAGCGCTCCGAGCATCGCGAACCCGACGACGAAGCTCAGGACGGAGCACACGGCGAAGACCGGGTTGCGGAAGAGCCGCATCGGCAGCATCGGCTGGGCGGCCCGCGTCTCGACCAGGCAGAACAGCGCCAGCGCGACCGCGCCGCCCGCGAACAGGCCGATGATCGTCGGTGAGGTCCAGGCGTACTCGTTCCCGCCCCAACTGGTGGCCAGGATCACCGCGCTCGCGCCGACCGCGACGAGGGCGATGCCCAGGTAGTCGATGGCCGGTTTTCCCTCGGCCCGTACCGAGGGGATCGTCCGGGCGGCCGCGATGACGACGAGGATCGCGATCGGGACGTTGACGTAGAAGCACCAGCGCCAGGTCAGGTGGTCGGTGAAGAGCCCGCCGAGGAGCGGCCCGATGACGGTGGCGACGCCGAAGACGGCGCCGATCATGCCCTGGTACTTGCCGCGTTCGCGCAGCGGGACGACATCGGCGATCAGTGCCATGGCGGTGACCATCAGGCCGCCGGCCCCGATGCCCTGGACGCCGCGCCACAGGATCAGGAGCGTCATGTTGCTCGACAGGCCGCACAGGAACGAGCCGCTGATGAACACGATGGCGGAGACCTGGAAGATCAGCTTCCGTCCGAAGAGGTCGCCGAACTTGCCGACCAGGACCGTCGCCACGGTCTCCGCGAGCAGGTAGGCGGTCACCACCCACGACATGTGGTCCGCGCCGCCCAGATCCGCCACGATCGTGGGCAGGGCGGTGCCCACGATCGTCTGGTCGAGGGCCGCGAGCAGTACGCCCAGCATGATCGTGCCGAAGATGACATTGCGCCGCCGCCGGTCCAGCACGGGTGGCGCGGCCATGGCGGCGGGGGCAGTGGTCACATGTCGCACTCTCACAGCACGCCCGCCGCGCCGCATGCGGCACGGGGCCGTACGGGCGACCCCGCCGCCGGATCAGCGCAGGTAGGCCAGGCCCTGGTGAGCGGAGGCGTAGCCGTCAAGGAGCCGCCGGGCCACCCCCACCGAGTCCACCAGCGGATGCAGTGCGAAGGCCTTCACGGCGGCCGCCCGCGAGCCGCTCGCCGCGGCGGCGAGGACCTCCCGCTCCACGGCCTTCACCGAGGTCACCAGCCCGACCGCGTGCAGCGGCAGCGGGGCGACGCCCACCGGGTGGGCGCCGTTCGCGTCGACCAGGCAGGGCACCTCGATGACCGCCTCGGCGTCCAGGACGGACAGCGTGGAGCCGTTGCGGACGTTCAGGATCAGCGTGGCCTGCTCGTCGCGCGCGATGGCCCGCATCAGGGCGAGCGCGACCTTCTCGTAGCCACCGGACTCCAGATCGCTCTCCTCGCGCTCGCCGGCGCCCGCCGCCTCGCGGTTCTCGGCCATGTACGTGGCCTCGCGCTCGGCCCTGGTCCGGTCCCAGGCGGCCAGCGCCGCCCCGGCCGGCAGCCCGGCCCGGCCGGCTTCGGCGTAGAAGCCGTGCTGCTGGTCGCGCAGGAAGGCTCCGCGCGTCTGCTCGGCCTCCTGGTAGGCCCGTACTGTGTCACGGTTGAAGTAGTAGTAGTGCAGGTACTCGTTCGGGATCGCGCCGAGCGAGCGCAGCCACTCGGCCCCGAAGAGCCGGCCCTCCTCGAAGGACTCCAGGGCCTCGCTGTCGGCGAGCAGCCTGGGCAGCTCGTCCCGGCCGCCGATGCGCAGCCCGCGCACCCAGCCCAGGTGGTTGAGGCCGACGTAGTCGATCCAGGCCTCCCCGGGCCGCGCGCCCAGCAGCCGGGCGATGCGCCGCCCGAGTCCCACGGGGGAATCGCAGATGCCGATCACGCGCTCGCCGAGCTCCTCGGCCATCGCCTCGGTGACCAGCCCGGCCGGGTTGGTGAAGTTGATGACCCACGCCTCGGGGGCGGTACGGGCGATCCTGCGCGCGAGTTCACGGGCCACCGGCACGGTCCGCAGGCCGTACGCGATCCCGCCCGCGCCCACCGTCTCCTGGCCCAGCACGCCCTCGGCCAGCGCGATCCGCTCGTCGGCGGCGCGTCCCTCCAAGCCTCCGACGCGGATGGCGGAGAAGACGAAATCGGCCCCGCGCAGGGCTTCGTCGAGGTCCCCGGTGGCGGTGACGGCCGGGGCGTCCGGCACCCCGGCGGCGGCCGCCTGGTCCGCGAGCACCCGGGCCATGGCCGCGAGCCGCCCGGCGTCCTCGTCGTACAGCGTCACCCGGGTCACCCGGCCCTCGGCGTGGTCGCCGAGCAGTGCTCCGTAGACGAGCGGTACCCGGAAACCGCCCCCGCCGAGGATCGTCAGCCGCACGCCCCTACCGCCCTTCGCCCGTGCCCGGTGCCCCGTGGCGTGCCGGGTGGCACGCGGCCGGCACACCGCCGCCGCGCGGTCGGCGCGCCGGAGTCAGGGCACCAGTCTCCCCCGGCGGTTCACTCCGCCGGCGACGGCACGGCGCGCAGCCTGGCGCCCTGCTGGTGGGTGGACCCGCCGCCCGGGACGAAGCCCGCCGGCGTGCCCTGCGGGGCCGAGAGGATCAGGGTGATCCGGGTCAGCCCCATCGCGTCCAGCATCCGGCTCGTTTCGGCCACCATCCGGCAGCGCACCAGACCCCAGCGCGGGTCGGGGTGGCGCACGGTCCGCACCGCCCCGTCCTGCTCGGCGGCCTCGGCCCCGCGCATGCTCAGCCAGTGCGGCACGCCGTACCGGTAGGCCGCTTCCATGAACGGATCACGGGCCACCTCCTGGCGGATGCTGCGCAGCCCCTCGTCCTCCGGGGCGCCGGCCAGCGCGGTGGCGAACTGGGCCAGCAGGGGGACGCACCAGGCCGGTTCGTGGTCCTCCAGCACGCCCGCCGCGTCCGGGTGGAACAGCACGAAGCGCAGGAAGTTGTCGTCCGGCAGGGCCGTCGGATGCGGCCGTACCGACTGGAAGAGCTGGTCGAAGGCCGAGTTGGTCAGCGCGACGTCCCAGCGGTGGTCCACCAGGAAGCTCGGGTAGGGGACGGCCTCCATGAGGGCCGCGTAGTCGCACAGGTAGTCGCGCTGCGCGGGGTCATCGGGCAGCCGGTTCTCCTCGGCGGCCCGCCAGGTGGGCGGCGGGTCGCGGTCGACCATGACCCGGAAGAGCCAGAAGCACTGCCGCTCGCTCATCTCCAACGCCTCGGCGAGGGCGAGCAGTTTGCGGTCCGTCCACTCCTTGACCAGGCCGCGTTCCCAGTTGCCGTACGCACGCACGCTGATGCGGAGCCGGGCCGCGAGGTCCTCCTGGCTGAGCCCCAGCTCCTCGCGGCGCTGGCGCAAAATCTCCTTGCGTCGCTCCGACCGCACGGCGCCGCGTGCGGGCTCATCGCCCGCCAGGCGCTCCTCACCGGCTCGGGCGAAGCCATCGGACGGGCCCACCGCTGCGAGATGTGGCACCGAGAGCTCCCCCTCCTCACGGTCTGGATCTTCATTTCCGTGTGGCGATCCTGCTACCGACATCATTCGAGTGTCAACTATTGTGGCAATTCAAGCCTCTTGACAGCTCATTCCCGCCACAGCTGTGGCACGTTCTAGCCCTTCGGAGCGGGAACGGATAGATTCCAGAAGCCGACCACGTGCCCGTACCGACTTCGCGCGATCTAGGAGAACCACTGGTGACAGACGGCTTCCCGGCTCCCGTCGCGGTGGCCCACGCACCCCTGGCAGCCACCATCACGCGTGTCGCCGAACTCGCGGGCAAGATGGGCCGCGACCTGAATCAGGTCTTCGATCTGCGGCGCCTCTCCGAGGCCTCCGGCGTACCGGCGGACGTGGTCAGAACCCTGCTCGACGGCAGGCCGGCCGGCGAACCGGACCTCCAGACCCGCTTCCTGCAGCGCCTGGACCTGCTCCGGCGCACCCGGGTCAAACCCAACGGCCGACGCTACACGCAGCAGGAGATCGCCGACGGCGCCGGCATGTCCCGGCAGCAGGCCGGGGCCCTCATCAATGGCGACCGCCGCCCCACCATGGAGCACTGTGACGCGATCCAGCGCTTCTTCGGGGTGCACGCCGGCTTCCTCACCGCGCACGACGCGGACGCCCTCACCGACGCCCTCCAGCGCACCGAGCAGCAGCTGCTCCAGGACTTCGCGGGGCGGGCGAGGGAAACCGCCCCGGCCGCGGCCGCTTCGGCCGGCGATCCGCTGGCAAGACTCCTGCAGAACCACGGCGTACGGGGCATCGCGTGGCGAGCCGCCCAACTGCCCAGCGACAAGCACCGGGACAAGGTGACCGAATGGCTGGACATGCTGCTGGAAAGCGTCAAACCGAACGAATCCTGACCCAGTCGAGAGTCTGGGTCTGATCCTTGAGTCCTGATCCGGATCCGCGCCGACGGGGAGAACGGTGAGCATAGGCAGAGAGCAGCGGCGGTTGTGCGGGGAGCTGGTGGCCGGGATCCGGCTGACGGCGCCCGTGGAGCCTGTGGACCTCTACGCCGCCCTCTGCGAGGGCATGAGCAGACACCGCGGCCGCCGGGTGGAGTTCCGCATGGCCTCGTTCCCGCCGGGGACGGCCAGCGGCCTGTGGCTCGACATGGCGGACCGCGATCTCGTGGTCGTCGAGGAACGGACAGCGCCCGACCACCAGCTGGTGATCCTGGGCCACGAGCTGTGGCACATGAAGGCCGGCCACTGCAGCCACCACGTCGACGGCGCCGCCGTCGCCGCCCGGCTGCTGTCCGACGAGGCCGACATCGGCGAGACCGTCCGCCGGGTCGCCGCGCGCACGCGCGCCGACGTACAGGAGGAGACCGAGGCCGAGACGTTCGGCTTACTGCTGGGCGCCCGGTGCAGGAGCTGGCTGGCCGGTTCGGCAGGCCACCGGGCACCGGCGCAGCGCGACGAATTGGCGGGCCGGATCGAGGCATCGCTGGGCTACCGGGGGCACAGGAACGACCGTTGAGCGGCGAGGACTACTACATACCGGCCATCGCGCTGGCCATCTCCCTGGCCTTCAAGCTGCCGACGCTGCGCACCAACTGGCGCGATCCGCTGCTGCGCTCGGTCTGCGCCCTGCTGACCCTGGCCGCCGCCGTGTTCACCTTCGCCGCCCCGCCCACCATCGAGGCGGTCAACCGCTGGACCGGGATCACCAACTTCTCCGCCCCGCTCGTCTACTGCCTGATCACCGCCTTCAGCGCCTCCTGCCTGGTCCTGATGGTCAACTGGCGGGGCGGCCCGCCGGAGCAGACCCGCCGCGTCTCCCGGCGCTGGATCCTGGGCTACGGCGCGGTCATCGCGGCCCTGATCGTGCTGTTCGCCCTCGGTGAGGCCCCGGTCGAGCGGCTGCGCGATTTCGACACCTACTACGCCAACACCCCCTACCTGGGGCAGATGATCGCCCTCTACCTGCTGGCGCACCACGTGGCCGCGGTCGTGATGGTGTCGCTGTGCTGGCGCTGGTCCCTGCAGGTGCGCGGCTGGCTGCGGGTCGGCCTGATGATCATCGTCTCCGGCTACATCTTCAACCTCACCTACGACGCCACCAAGATGTCCGCGGTCGTCGCCCGCTGGCTCGGCCACGACCTGGACGACCTGAGCACCTTCGTCGCCCCGCCGCTCGCCGCCGTGGGCGCGCTGATCAGCGCGACGGGCTTCGTCGTCCCCCTCGTGTGCCAGCGGCTGTCGGACAACTGGCGGACCTGGACGACGTACCGGAAGCTCGGCGCCCTCTGGCAGGAGGTGCGGATGTGCACGCAGAGCTGCACCCCCGGCGTACGGATGTCCTGGTGGTCCGCGGCCGAGCTGCGGGTGATCCAGCGCGAGTCGGACATCCACGACGGGTTCCTGCACCTGGGGCCGTACTTCGACCGGAGCCTCCACGACGGCGCCTACGAGCGCGCCGTCGCGGAGGGGGCGGACGAGGGGACCGCGCGTGCCGTCGCCGACGCCGCCATGGTCGCGGCCGCCGTGCAGGCCCGTTCCGCGGACCCGGAGGGGGATGTCATCGGGGCAGGCGAGGAGAGCGTGTTCGAGATCCCCGACGGGCCGCGCGACCTCCTGCTGATCTCCCACGCCCTGCGGCATTCGCCGGTGGTCCAGGCGGTCCGGCAGCAGGCGGCGCTGTCCGCGAGCGGACTCGCGTAGGCGCCCCTGGATCAGCGCGCGGCGGCGACGGCCGTCGCGGGGAACAGTTCCTGGAAGGGGCCGGCGGAGTCGATCCCGTCCCGTCCGTAGGGCGCGTCGAAGCTCCACACCATGAACAGCAGGAACACGATCAGCGCGCTGAACAGCCCGGCCAGCAGCAGCTCCCGCCCGGAGCGGCGGATCTGCAGGGTGAAGATCAGCCCGACCGTGACCACCCCGCCGACCAGCAGCCCGAACCACACCACTCCCGGCAGCGTGGACTCCGAGCTCTGGGTCCGCGAGTGGCGGGCGTCGTCGGCGGCCGCGATGTGGTCCAGCAGCGGCTGGTAGGCCTGCGCCTGGAGTTCGGTGCCGGGGTTCTGGTGGGTGACGTCGCTGCGCAGCTTGCCGAGCAGCTGGGCCCCCTCGGCCGAGGCGCCCTCCCCGGAGGTCAGCAGCGGCCAGTCCACGGCGACCGTGTGGGAGACGTACGCGTTCACCTCGCCGCGGATCCGGTCTCGGACGGGGGCCGGGTAGACGTCGGCGCGCTGGGTGACCTCGTACAGCGACTGGGCCTCGCGGCGCACGCTGTCCTCGGCGGCGCTGCGCGCCTCCCAGACGCCGGCGATGGCCAGGCCGAGCACGATCGCGTAGACCACGCCCACCATCATGGTCATGTACTCGATGACATCGGGGGTTTCGCTGGTGTCCTCGTCATCCGCGACCCGGCGGTGCCGGATCGCGGTGGCGGCGAGGACGATGGCGCAGACGAGCACCATGGCGATGGCCAGGACCAGCCATTCGGACACGTGGATTCTCCCGTGGTGGATCGGTGGATGGATGGGCCGGCGGCGGTCAGCCGCGGCTCTTGGAACGGGGGCGCAGGGCGGCTGCGGCGAGGACGGCCGGGGTGGTGACGACGACCATGAGCATCATGGTGGACATCCCGTCCGGGCCCCGCCGCTCCAAGGCCGCCGAGTGGTACGGACGCACGTGAAAGGCGGACACGGGCGCGGCGGCGGCCCTGGGCAGGGGCGGGGCGGGTGCGTCCGCCGGCTCCGGACCGGCCCCGGGCCCGGCAGCCGCCCCGGGTGCCGGTGGCTCCGACCCCCCGGCCCCGGCCTCCGCCGAAGGCCCCGGACCGTCCGGCGACCCCGGCGATCCCGGCGGCTCCGGAGCGCGAGCGGGAGCCGGCCCCGGCGCGGGGGGCCGCCCCGGGTGGTGCACGGTGGGCCGGTCGGCCCCGGGCACGGTCACCCGTACCGAGGGCACGCCCGGCCGCGCCTCGGGCGGCCCCGGGACGGGCGGCTCGGTCCGCCCGGCCGGAACGCACACGTCGACGCGGGCGCCACGGCCGTGGCCGTCGCCCGCGACCGCCACGTGGCCGTGCAGCGGGCAGAGCGCCGCCACCAGACCCGCTCCGGCGAAGTACTGCCAAGCGGTCACCGCGTGTCCTCCCGATTCCGCAGCACATATGAGGGTTACGGCTGAAGAAACGATCACGGCCCGGGTTCGATACGCGGCAGACAGGTCAAGATCCTTGACGGAGGGGTGACTTCAGGCCACCGGCCGACCGGAACGGCCGGCGGCGACGCGGGCGGGGACCTCCGGGAGGCGGCCCGGGCCCGCCGGCGCTCCTCGGCATCGAGCGGTTCGAACCCGATCCCGCATCCCGCGACTTCCCGCACCGGAACGGACCGGACCGGACCGGACCGGACTTCCGTCTTTCCGCGCGGCACCGATAACGGCTAACCCACGCGAAAATGGTCGCGCCAGAATTCGCCAGCGGTTTGCGGAATACCGGCTCTCCGCAATTCCACCATCCCCCTAACCCCCGCCCGACCTGGCCTTATGTACACGACCTGACGTCGATTTGACCCTCTCGGGAGAAATCCGCAGCCGACCTTGCAAAACCTGACCGAACCCTGCATGGACCCGTCTTGTTCGGCCCTCTCGAATTGCAGAGTATGGGACGCACAGTCCAAGGGAGAAGGCATTCTCACCGCCGAGATCGGCCGGCCCGTCAGCAGCGGATCCACGCTCTGCGAGATCAAGGGATAGGACACCGACATCATGCACAGCACCCTCATCGTCGCCAGGATGGACCTGGCCGCCGGCGCCGACGTCGCCAAGCTCTTCGCCGAGTTCGACGGCACCGAGATGCCCCACCTCATGGGCACCCGCCGCCGGCAGCTGTTCTCGTACCGCGGCCTGTACTTCCACCTCCAGGACTTCGACGAGGACAACGGCGGCGCCCTCATCGAGCGGGCCAAGACCGATCCGCGCTTCATCCGGATCAGCGAGGACCTGAAGCCCTTCATCGAGGCCTACGACCCCGCGACCTGGCGCTCCCCCGCCGACGCGATGGCCACCCGCTTCTACGACTGGGAGGCGGGCAAATGACCGGCCGGCGCGTCGTCATCACGGGGATGGAGGTCCTCGCGCCCGGCGGCCTCGGCACGAAGAGCTTCTGGGACCTGATCAGCGAGGGCCGCACCGCCACCCGGCGGATCACCTTCTTCGACCCCGGCCCCTTCCGCTCCCGGGTGGCGGCCGAGATCGACTTCGACCCGGAGGAGTTCCTGCTGACACCGCAGGAGGTCCGCCGGATGGACCGGGCCGCGCAGTTCGCCGTGGTCGCGGCACGCGGAGCCGTCGCCGACAGCGGGATCGACCCCGGCGCCTACGACCCGTACCGGATCGGCGTCACGATCGGCACGGCGGTCGGCGCCACGATGGGGCTCGACGAGGAGTACCGGACGGTCAGCGACGCGGGCCGGCTGCACCTGGTCGACCACGAGTACGCCGTACCGCACCTGTACAACTACATGGTCCCCAGCTCCTTCGCGGCCGAGGTCGCGCTGACGGTGGGCGCGGAGGGGCCGAGCACGGTGGTGTCGACCGGCTGCACCTCCGGCATCGACTCCGTGGGGTACGCGGTGGAGCTGATCCGCGAGGGCAGCGCCGACATCATGATCGCGGGTTCCTCCGACGCCCCGATCTCCCCGATCACCATGGCCTGCTTCGACGCGATCAAGGCGACCACGCCCCGCGACGACGACCCGGGCACGGCTTCCAGGCCCTTCGACGGGAGCCGCAACGGCTTCGTGCTCGGCGAGGGGGCGGCCGTGTTCGTCCTGGAGGAGCTGGAGAGCGCCAGGCGCCGCGGCGCGCGCATCTACGCCGAGATCGCGGGCTACGCCACCCGCAGCAACGCCTATCACATGACCGGACTGCGCCCGGACGGGGCGGAGATGGCCGAGGCGATCCGGCTGGCCCTGGACGAGGCGCGGATGAACGGCGACGAGATCGACTACGTCAACGCGCACGGGTCCGGGACCAAGCAGAACGACCGCCACGAGACGGCCGCCTTCAAGAAGCAGCTGGGCGAGCACGCCTACCGGGTCCCGGTGAGCTCCATCAAGTCGATGGTCGGGCACTCGCTCGGCGCGATCGGGTCGATCGAGATCGCGGCGTCGGTGCTGGCGCTCCAGCACAACGTCGTGCCGCCCACCGCGAACCTGCACACGCCCGATCCCGAATGCGATCTCGACTACGTGCCGCTCACCGCCCGGTCGCACGCCACCGACGCCGTGCTGACCGTGGGCAGCGGCTTCGGCGGGTTCCAGAGCGCCATGGTGCTGGCCCGGCCGGACAGGAAGGCAGCGGCATGACCGTCAAAGCAGTGGTCTCGGGGCTGGGCATCACCGCTCCCAACGGCCTGGGGGTGCAGGAGTTCTGGGCCGCGACCCGCGCCGCGAAGAGCGGCATAGGCCGGGTCACCCGCTTCGAGCCGGGCCAGTACCCGGCCACGCTGGCCGGCCAGATCACCGATTTCACGGCCGAGGACCACCTGCCGAGGAATCTGCTGCCGCAGACGGACCGGATGACCAGGCTGGCGCTGGTGGCCACGGACTGGGCGCTCGCCGACGCGGGCATCCGGCCCGAGGACCTGCCCGAGTTCGACATGGGCGTGATCACGGCCAGTTCGGCGGGCGGGTTCGAGTTCGGCCAGGGCGAGCTGCAGAACCTGTGGGCCAAGGGGCGCCAGTACGTGAGCGCCTACCAGTCCTTCGCCTGGTTCTACGCCGTCAACAGCGGCCAGATCTCGATCCGCAACGGCATGAAGGGCCCCAGCGGCGTCCTGGTCAGCGATCAGGCGGGCGGGCTCGACGCGGTGGCGCAGGCGCGCCGGCAGATCCGCAAGGGCACGAACCTGATCGTCTCCGGGGCGGTGGACGCCTCCATCTGCCCGTGGGGCTGGGTGGCGCAGCTGGCCGGCGACCGTCTGAGCACCAGCGCCGATCCGGGGACGGCGTACCTGCCCTTCGACCCGGCCGCCAACGGGCACGTGCCCGGCGAGGGCGGGGCCATCCTCATCCTGGAGTCCCACGAGGCGGCGCTGGAGCGGGGCGCGCGGATCTACGGGGAGATCGCGGGCTACGGGGCGACCTTCGACCCGAGGCCGGACCGCGGGCGCGTGCCGGGGCTGCGCCGGGCGATCGAGCTGGCGCTGGCCGACGCGCGGGTGCGGCCCGCCGAGGTGGACGTGGTCTTCGCGGACGCCGCGGCGATCTGCGAGCTCGACCGGGTCGAGGCCGAGGCGATCACCCAGGTGTTCGGTCCGCGCGGGGTTCCGGTCACCGCGCCCAAGACCATGACCGGGCGGCTGTACTCCGGGGCCGCGCCGCTGGATCTGGCGACGGCCTTCCTGGCCATCGAGGACGGGCTGATCCCGCCCACCATCAACGTGGCGCCCGCCGCCGAGTACGACCTCGACCTCGTCGTCGACCGGCCGCGCGCCGCGAGCGTGTGCACGGCCCTGGTCCTGGCCCGCGGGCACGGCGGATTCAACTCCGCCATGGTCGTCCGCGACGTCGCCTGCGGGCACCGCTGAGCACCGGCTTCCCACCGTACAGAAACCGTTGTTGCCGACAGAGAGGCATCCGCCATGGCCACCACCGCCGCCTTCACCCTCGACGACCTCACGGCCATCCTGCTCGCCGCCGCCGGCGACCAGGGCGCCGACTTCGGGGCCGAGCTCACCACGGAGTTCGATGCGCTCGGCTACGACTCGCTCGCCCTGCTGGAGATCAGCGGCCGGATCGAGCGGGAGTACGGCATCTCGCTCGACGACGACCCGCTGACCGCGCAGAGCACGCCGCAGTCGCTGATCGATTCCGTCAACTCCCTGCTGAGCACGTCCGTCTGATCAGCCGTCACCCGCACGATCATCCACTCATTGGAGAAGACAGACATGCCGCAGCAGAGTCAGCGGGTCGCACTCGTCACCGGGGCCACCAGCGGGATCGGCCTCGCCGTCGCCCGGCTGCTGGCCGACCGGCAGCACCGGGTGTTCATCGGCGCGCGTACCGCCGAGAACGTCGCCTCGACCGTCAAGCAGTTGCGCGAGGAGGGGCTCGACGTCGACGGCAGCGCCGTCGACGTCCGCTCCAACGAAGGGGTCCACGCCTTCGTGCGGGCCGCCGTCGACCGGTTCGGCCCCATCGACGTGCTGGTGAACAACGCCGGGCGCAGCGGTGGCGGCGTCACCGCCGACATCGACGACGAACTGTGGAACGACGTGATCGACACCAACCTCAACAGCGTCTTCCGGCTGACCCGGGAGGTGCTCAACACGGGCGGCATGCGGCACAGGAGCCGCGGCCGGATCATCAACATCGCCTCCACGGCGGGCAAGCAGGGCGTGGTCCTCGGCGCCCCCTACTCGGCCTCCAAGCACGGCGTGGTGGGCTTCACCAAGGCGCTCGGCAACGAGCTGGCGCCGACCGGGGTCACCGTCAACGCGGTCTGCCCCGGATACGTGGAGACCCCGATGGCCCAGCGGGTCCGGCAGGGCTACGCCGCCGCCTACGACACCACCGAGGACACCATCCTGGAGAGGTTCCAGGCGAAGATCCCGCTCGGCCGCTACTCCACCCCGGAGGAGGTCGCCGGCCTCGTCGGCTACCTGGCCTCCGACACCGCCGCCTCCATCACCGCGCAGGCCCTGAACGTCTGCGGCGGCCTGGGCAACTTCTGAGCCCTCGCCCGGGCGATCCCCACCCGTTCCCCGAAAGGAGCACCGCATGTCCGCGTCCGAGCGGTCCCGGCCGCACGAGGCCGAGCACGACGTCACCATCGCGGCCCCGGCGGCAGCCGTGTACCGGCTGATCGCCGAGGTGGAGAACTGGCCGCGCATCTTCCCGCCGACCATCTACGTCGACCACGTCGCCAAGGGCACCGGGGAGGAGCGCATACGCATCTGGGCCACCGCCAACGGCGAGGCCAAGAACTGGACTTCGCGCCGGATCCTGGACCCCGAGGGCCTGCGGATCGACTTCCGCCAGGAGGTCTCCACTCCCCCGGTCGCCTCGATGGGCGGCGCCTGGGTGATCGAGCCGCTGTCGGAGACCGAGTCGCGGGTGCGCCTGCTGCACGACTACCGCGCGATCGACGACGATCCGGAGGGCCTCGCCTGGATCGAGGAGGCCGTCGACCGCAATTCGCGCTCCGAACTCGCCGCTCTGAAGGCCAACATCGAGTCCGCGCACCGCGCGGAGGAGCTGACGTTCTCCTTCGAGGACACCGTCCACATCAACGGATCCGCCAAGGACGTCTACGACTTCGTCAACGAGGCGAACCTGTGGGCCGAGCGGCTGCCGCACGTGGCGAGCATCCGGCTCACGGAGGACGTGCCGGGCCTGCAGACCCTGGAGATGGACACCCGTGCCAAGGACGGCTCCACCCACACCACCAAGTCGTACCGGGTGACCTTCCCGCACCACAGGATCGCCTACAAGCAGGTGACCCTGCCCGCGCTGATGACCCTGCACACCGGCTACTGGACCTTCACCGAGGACGCGGAGGGTGTCGCCGCGTCCTCCCAGCACACCGTGGTGCTGAACACCGCCAACATCGCCCGGATCCTGGGCGAGGACGCGACCGTCGCCGATGCCCGGGAGTACGTGCACAGCGCGCTCAGCACCAACAGCCGCGCCACGCTGGGCCACGCGAAGGACTACGCCGAGGGCCGGCGCTGACCATGGCCGACGCCCGGCACGTGACCACCCAGCACCCGGATGGACAGCGCCCGGACACCCAGGTCGTCGTCGTGGGCGCGGGACCCGTCGGGCTGATGCTCGCCGGCGAGCTGCGCCTGGGCGGAGCGGACGTGGTGGTGCTGGAGCGCCGCACCTCCCCCACCACGGAGTCGCGCGCCTCCACCCTCCACGCCCGCACGATGGAGATCCTCGACAGCCGCGGCCTGCGGGACGCGCTCGGCGAACCGCCGAACGAGCGCCGGGGGCACTTCGGCGGGATCCCGTTGGACCTGACCCTCCCCGGCCGTTACCCCGGCCAGTGGAAGGTCCCGCAGTTCCGCACCGAACAGCTGCTCCAGGAGTGGGCGCTCGCGCTCGGCGCGGACGTCCGGCGCGGCTGGGAGGTCGTGGAGCTGGCCCAGGACGGCGAGGGGGTCCTGGTCACCGCCGACACCGCGCGCGGTCCCGTACGGATCCGCGCCTCCTACCTCGTCGCCTGCGACGGCGAGGACAGTACGGTCCGTGCGCTGACCGGGGCCCCCTTCCCCGGCCGGCGCACGGTCCGCGAGCTGCTGCGCGCGGACGTGGCCGGCATCGAGGTCCCCGGCCGGCGGTTCGAGCGCCTGGAGCGCGGGATGACCGTCGCGGCGCGCGGTCCCGAGGGCGTCACCCGGGTGATGGTGCACGAGTTCGGCACCAGCGCCCGCTCCCGTACCCGCGAGCCGGACTTCGCGGAGGTCGCCGACGTGTGGAAGCGCGTCACCGGCGAGGACATCGCAGGTGGGCGACCGCTGTGGGTCAACTCCTTCGGGGACGCCAACCGGCAGCTGGCCCGGTACCGCGAGGGCCGGGTGCTCTACGCCGGCGACGCGGCCCACCAGCAGATGCCCATCGGCGGCCAGGCCCTCAACCTCGGCGTCCAGGACGCGGTGAACCTGGGCTGGAAGCTGGCCCTGCGGGTCCGCGGCCTGGCACCCGACAGCCTGCTCGACACCTACCACTCGGAGCGGCACGCGGTGGGGGCGCGGGTGCTGGAGAACATCGGGGCCCAGGCGCTGCTGCTGCTCGGCGACGCGGAGGTGGAGCCGCTGCGGACGCTGATGACCTTGCTGGTGGCCGCCGAGGAGAACCGCGCCCGCCTGGCCGGGATGATCAGCGGCCTCGACATCCGGTACCCGGTCGACGAGGGCGACGAAGGCGGCGACCACCCGTGGCTCGGCGCACGGCTGCCGGAGCTGGCTCTGACCGTGCCCGGTGCGCCCGGCGGGCCGGGTCGCCCCACCACGACGACGGAGCTGCTGCGCACCGGGCGGGGTCTGCTGCTGGACCTGAGCGGCGATCCGACGGCGGCGCTCGGCCGGACCGCCGAGCCGTGGGCCGACCGGGTCACGGCGGTGGCAGCGCTTACGGACCCGGCCGCGCCGGGCGGCCTGGACGGCCCGGACGGCCCGGGCGCGGAGGCCGTACTCGTCCGCCCGGACGGCCACGTCGTATGGGCCGCGACCTCGCGGGCCGTCCCGCTTTCCCGGGTCCTGCGCCGTTGGTTCGGCGCGTCACGCCATGAATCCGAAAATCCGAGCAGAGGATAATTCCCGTGGACACGGACGTCATCATCGTCGGCGCCGGGCCGACCGGTCTCATGCTGGCGGGCGAACTGCGCCTCGGCGGCGTGGGCGTCATCGTGACCGAGCGGCTGGCCGAGCCCACCGGCCAGTCCCGCGGTCTCGGCTTCACGGCCCGCGCCATGGAGATCTTCGACCAGCGCGGGCTGCTGCCGCGGTTCGGCACGCTGGAGAAGAGCCCCCTCGGCCACTTCGGCGGGGTCCAGTTCGACTACACCGCCTTGGAGGACTCCCACTTCGGGGCCCGCGGCGTCCACCAGTCCCTGACCGAGGCGGTCCTGGAGTCCTGGGCCACCGAGCTGGGCGCGGACCTCCACCGGGGCTGGGACCTGGTGGACATCGCCGACGAGGGGGACGAGGGGGTACGCGTCACCCTGAACACCCCGGACGGCGTACGGCAGCTGCGCTCCGCCTACCTGGTGGGCTGCGACGGGGGCCACAGCACCGTCCGCAAGGCCCTCGGCTTCGACTTCCCCGGCACGCCCGCGACCCGCGACATGTACCTCGCCGACGTGGTCGGCTGCGACCTGCGCCCCCGGTTCCTCGGCGAACGGCTGCCGAACGGCATGGTGATGGCGGCCCCGCTGAAGGAGGGCGTGGACCGCGTCATCGTCTGTGAGCACGGCACCCCGCCGGGCGCCCGCAGCGAGTCCCCGGACTTCGAGGAGATCGCCGACGCCTGGCAGCGGATCACCGGCGAGTCCCTCCACGGCGGCGCCGCCGAGTGGGTCAGCTCGTTCACCGACGCCACCCGCCAGGTCACCGAGTACCGGCGCGGCCGCGTCCTGCTGGCCGGCGACGCGGCGCACATCCACCTCCCGGCCGGCGGGCAGGGGCTGAGCACCGGCGTCCAGGACGCCGCCAACCTCGGCTGGAAGCTCGCCGCCACCGTCCGGGGCCTGGCGCCCGAGGGGCTGCTGGACAGCTACCACGGGGAACGGCACCCGGTCGGGGCCCGGCTGCTGATGAACACCCGCGCCCAGGGCACGGTGTTCCTCGGCGGCGAGGAGGCTGACCCGCTGCGGAACCTGCTGACCGAGCTGCTGGAGTACGACGTGGTCAAACGACACCTCTCGGGCACCGTGAGCGGCCTGGACATCCGCTACGACGTCGGCGGCCCGGCCCATCCGCTCGCCGGGCGGCGCCTGCCGCCCCGGGGTCTGCGGACGGCGTTCGGACCCACCACCACGACCGCGCTGCTGCACGCCGGGCGGGGCGTGCTGCTCGTCCTCACCGACGACGAACACGCGCCGGAGATCGCGGAGGCGTGGGCCGGCCGGGTCGACGTCACCGTGGCCGTACCGGAGGATCCGGGGACGTTCGGCGGCGCCGCGGCCCTGCTCGTACGGCCCGACGGGTACGTGGCCTGGGCCGGCTCCGACACCACCGCCGTCGGCGTCTGCGACGGGCTGGCCGAGGCCCTGCACCGGTGGTTCGGCACGCCGGCCGCCCTCGACGCGGTGCCGGCGGCATGACCACCGCGCCCGCGGCCCTGTCCCGGGGAGTACGCCGGATCAGCCTGGACGCCGACGGCACACCGCTGTCGGCCCTGCTCTGCGCCCCCCGGGACTGCGCGCCGCGGGCGACGGTGGTCGCGGTGCACGGGGCCGGCATGAGCGCCGGCTACTTCGACGGCCAAGCCCTGCCCGACCTGTCCCTGCTCACCCTGGGGGCGCGGCTCGGGTTCACGGTCCTGGCCGTCGACCGGCCGGGCTACGGACGGTCCGCGGGCCTGCTCCCCGAGGGTCAGGCGCTCGCCCGGCAGGCGGTCACCCTGGCCGCCGCCCTGCGCGACTACCGCACCCGCTTCCCCACCGGGGCGGGCCTGTTCCTCCTGGCCCACTCGTTCGGCGGGAAGGTCGCGCTGCTCACCGCCGCCGACCACCCCGCGCCCGATCTGCTCGGCGTCGAGATCTCCGGCTGCGGCCACCGGTACGCGCCCGATGCCCTCTCGGGCACGGAAGCGGCCCGGGGAGGCAGGCGCAGCTGGGGGCCGCTGCGCCTCTACCCGCCCAGCACCTTCACCACGAGCGGTTCGATCGTGGCACCGGTCCCGGCCCTGGAGCAGGCGGACATCGTCCGCTGGCCGGAGGTGTTCCGGGGCGCCGCGGGCCGCGTCCGCGTGCCCGTACGGTTCACCTTCGCGGAGCACGAGGAGTGGTGGCGGCACGACGCGGAGGCGCTGGCGGAGCTGCGGTCGCGGCTCAGTGCCGCGCCGCGGCTGTGCATCGAGCGCCAGCCGATGGCGGGCCACAACATCAGCCTGGGCTACGCGGCCCGCTCCTACCACCTGCGCTGCCTCGGCTTCTTCGAGGACTGTCTGCTCCAACAGGGCGTCACGTACGGTTGAGCCTTGGTCGGATCGTACAAAACGAGGGGACTGGAACGGATATGACAACCGCTCAGAACGGCGTCCGGGTCGAGCCCAGTGCGAAGCGGGTCAGGGTGTACCTGGGTGGCCGTCCGGTGGCCGACAGCAGCCGGCCGCTGCTGGTGTGGGAGAACCCTTACTACCCGACGTACTACTTCCCGGCCGGTGACGTCGACCGGGACCTGCTGGTCGCGGACGGGGAGACCGCGCACTCGCCCGAGCGCGGCGACGCGGAGGTGTTCACCGTCAAGGTCGGCCCGGCCGCGGCGCGGGGCGCCGCGCAGCACTACGAAGCCTCCCCGGTCGAGGAGTTGCGGGGGCACTTCCGCTTCGAGTGGGAGGCCATGGACTCCTGGTTCGAGGAGGACGAGGAGATATTCGTCCACGTCCGGTCCCCGCACACGCGGATCGACGTACTGCCCAGCTCGCGCCACATACGCGTGGACATCGACGGCGTCACGATCGCCGAGACCCGCAACGCGCGCCTGCTCTTCGAGACCGGCCTTCCGACGCGCTACTACGTGCCGCAGACCCATGTCCGGATGGACCTGCTCGAACGGTCCGACACCGTCACCCGCTGCCCGTACAAGGGCACCGCGCGGTACTGGTCGATCCGGGCCGGCGACCGGCTCCACACCGATCTGGCGTGGTCGTACCCGACGCCGCTGCCCGAGAGCCAGAAGGCCGCCGGCCTCATCGCCTTCTACAAGGTGGACATCTACGTGGACGGCGTGCTCCAGGTGGATCCGAAGCGCCGCTGATCTTCTCCTGAGCCACGCGCGGAGGGCCGCATTCGCCGAATGCGGCCCTCCGTCGTGTCCACGTCCCGGTCAGTCCGTCCAGCTGCGGGCACCGGTGAACCGGGGCGCCCGCCACCGGACGGTGTCCGCGCGTCGTGGGGGCTCGGCCCGGGCGGCCCCCCGCTGAGCCGCCCGGGCGAGCACGACCGCTGTCAGAGCGGCGAGTTCCTCCGTGTTCGCCCTGCCCCGTTCGATGCGCAGCAGGGGCTCCGCCGCGTCCCCGCTCACTGCGGCGGGTTGCCGTGCTTGCGCGCCGGCAGGTCGACGTGTTTGGCCCGCAGCATGGCCAGGCCCCGGATGAGGGCGCCGCGCGTGTCGGCCGGGGCGATGACGTCGTCCACCAGGCCGCGCTCGGCGGCGTAGTACGGGTGCATCAGCTCGGCCTTGTACTCCTTGACCAGGCGGGCACGGGTGGCCCCGGGGTCCTCGGAGGCCGCGATCTGCCGGCGGAAGATGACGTTCGCGGCGCCTTCGGCCCCCATCACCGCAATCTCGTTGGTGGGCCAGGCGTAGGTGAGGTCGGCGCCCACGGACTGCGAGTCCATGACGATGTACGCGCCCCCGTACGCCTTGCGCAGGATCACCGAGATCCGCGGGACGGTGGCGTTGCAGTAGGCGTAGAGCAGCTTGGCGCCGTGCCGGATGATGCCGCCGTGCTCCTGGTCCACGCCCGGCAGGAAGCCGGGCACGTCGAGCAGCGTGACGAGCGGGATGTTGAAGGCGTCGCACATCTGGATGAAGCGGGCCGCCTTCTCCGAGGCCTTGATGTCGAGGACGCCGGCCAGGGACTGCGGCTGGTTGGCGACGAGGCCGACGACCTCGCCGTCGAGCCTGCCGAGGGCGCAGATGATGTTCGTCGCCCAGCGCTCGTGGACCTCCAGGTACTCGCCGTCGTCGACGATCTCCTGCACGACGGCGCGCATGTCGTACGGGCGGTTCCCGTCGGCCGGGACGATGTCGCGCAGTGCCTCGCAGCTCCGCCCGGGCGGGTACTCGGCCGAGGCGGCGGGCGGGTTCTCCCGGTTGTTCTGCGGCAGCAGGGACAGCAGGTAGCGGACCTCCTCCAGGCAGGTCCGCTCGTCGTCGTACGCGAAGTGCGCGACGCCCGAGGTCTCGGCGTGCACGTCGGCGCCGCCCAGCCCGTTCTGGCTGATCTTCTCGCCGGTCACGGCCTGCACCACGTCCGGGCCGGTGATGAACATCTGCGAGGTCTCGCGGACCATGAACACGAAGTCCGTCAGGGCCGGGGAGTACGCCGCCCCGCCCGCGCAGGGTCCGAGCATCACGCTGATCTGCGGGATGACCCCGGAGGCGCGGGTGTTGCGCTGGAATATCCCGCCGTAGCCGGCCAGCGCCGAGACGCCCTCCTGGATCCGGGCGCCCGCGCCGTCGTTCAGCGACACGAGCGGCGCGCCGGCGGCGAGGGCGTGGTCCATCACCTTGTGGATCTTCTGCGCGTGGGCCTCGCCGAGCGCCCCGCCGAAGATGCGGAAGTCGTGGGCGTAGACGAAGACGGTGCGGCCGTGGACGGTGCCCCAGCCGGTGACGACCCCGTCGGTGTGGGGCCGGTTCTGTTCGAGGTTGAAGCCGCTCGCCCGGTGCCGCCGCAGCGGTTCCAGTTCGCTGAAGGACCCTTCGTCGAGGAGCAGGTCGATCCGTTCACGCGCGGTCAACTTGCCCTTGGCGCGCTGCCGTTCGGTGGCGGCCGGATCGCCTTCGAGGAGGGTGCGGCGCAGCTCCTCCAGTTCGGGGATGCCGATCGGCGGCTCTTGCTGCCGGTCGCGTTTGACGGTGTCCATGCAGGTTCCCTTCAGGTGTGCGGTGTCAGCCGAGGAGCGAGCCGCCGGTGGCGTCGAGGACGGCGCCGGTGATCCGGCGCGCGTCGTCGGAGGCGAGGAAGGCCACGACGTCGGCGATGTCGGAGGGCTGGGCGATGCCGCCGAGGGCGGCCAGGCCGGACAGGGCCTCCCGTACCTCCGGGACGTCCAGGAACGCGTGGCCGGTGTCGGTGACGCCGGGCGACACGGTGTTGACGGTGATCCGGCGCGGGCCCAGGTGGCGGGCGAAGTGCAGCCCGATCATCTCCACGGCGCCCTTGGTCATGGCGTAGGCCACTTCCCTCGGATTCGCGAAACGGGTGAGGCCGGACGAGATGCCGATGATCCGGCCGCCGTCCCGGAGGATCGGCAGTGCGCGCTGCACGATGAAGAAGGGCGCTTTCGCGTTCACGGCCATGAGCCGGTCGAACAATTCGGGAGTGGTTTCCTCGGGGCTCGCCCCGGTGGTGTTGATTCCCGCGTTGTTCACCAGAATGTCCAGCTCGCCCGTGCCGCAGAGGGTCTCCAGCCCGGTGCGGAGCTGCTCGAAGAGCGTGTCGACATCTCCGGGAACACCGAATTCGGCGCGCAGGGTGAATGCCCTGCCACCGCCGGCGGTGATGGCCTTCACCGTATTCTCGGCGGCTTCCCTGTCGTGCGCGTAATGCACGGCGACGAGTGCGCCTTCGCGGCCCAGCCGTTCGGCGATCGCCCGCCCTATACCGCGGCTCGCTCCGGTGACGAGCGCCGTTTTGTTCGCTAGCCTGCTCATCGCTCGGCCTTTCCCCCGATGAATTCTTCCGGTCTCTTTCCGTCTCATGGTGGGTGGCCGAGAAGGGCCGTTCAAGGCCGGAGATTCCAGGGTTCGGTCATGTTTCGAATGACGGACCGGCTCTTCCTCCGGCGAATGTCACGGCAATGTCAGATCTCCGTCAGTTCCGCGATCCGCCGCTGTCGAGAGGTATCCGGCTGCGGCTAGCTTCGAAGTCATGGAACACAACACGGCTTCATCCGAAGCGCTGAATGAGACAACTGGCCGGAATTCCCCGATCGGTTCCTGGTCGGCGAGTGTGGTCTACGGAGACAAGACGGCCGAGGTGCAGCTGACCTTCGAGCCGGACGGATCGGTCCGCCTCGCCACCTCCGTGAGCACGGGCGAGGGCACCTGGACCCGGTCGGACCAGGACGGGGCGCGGTTCAGCTACCGGGTCAAGGAGGTCTTCGACGACAAGCCGGGGCTGCCCGGCTGGGTGGACATCGAGCAGGACGCGGCCTTGTCGGGGCCGGCGTTCACCAGCTCGGGGGCTTCCGTGATCTGGGCCGTGAGCGGCACCCGGCTGGCGTCCGTGACGGCGGACGTGTCCGCCAGGCGGGAGGACGGTCGCGCATGACGAAGATCGGCTACGAGGACGCCGTCAACGAGGCCCTCGAACGCCTCGACGACCTGGGGTACGAGCGCGGCGCCCAGGGCGACCTGGCCAACCACGGGCCGATGGGTGCCGAGACCCTGGCCGTCCTCGGGCACGCGGACAAGGTGGCCGCCTGGGTCGAGGGCTACCGCACCGCGATGCCCCACCACGAGCCCCCCGCCGCCCGGTTCGCGCTCGACGCCTCCGACGAGTCCTCGTGGCGGCCGGCGCTCGGCGCCTTCGAGCGCGCGGGCGACTGGGAGCGGCTCTTCGTACGGGAGCTTGCCGAGGCCCCGTGGCGTACGGTGCTGGCCCGCTGGTGGCCGGAGCTGCTGCCGGGGCTGCTCGCGGGGCTGACCCACGGGGCGATCCGTACGGCACACGCCGTCCGGAGCATCGCGGCCTCCCGGGAGCCCAGCTCGCGGCAACTCACCGAATTGGCACGGGCCTTGGCGTACTGGGCCGCGCGCTACACCCGCCTGCCGGGCGAGCCCCGGCTGCGGGGCGGCCACGACATCGCCGGCGCCGTCGCCGCCCTGCCCCGGCTCCGCGGCGAGGAGGCGGTGACGCCCGCCGTCGCGCGCGGGCGGTTCACCCGGCTCGACGCGATGCCCGGCTACTTCGAGGCGCTGGACGCGGTCGCGCCGAACGAGGCCCAGTGGCTGCTGAGCGAGATGACCGCGGAGTTCGCGGGCGTCTACCTGGCCCACGACGAGATCTACGCCGTGCCCATGGTCCACGCGGTCACCGCCCCCGCGGCCGTCCGCCTGGTCCTCCCCCATCTTCCCGTCGAGCTGCACGAACCCTCCGTCGCGGCCCTGTGGCAGGTCCACACCGCCTTCCTGCTGGCCTTCACCCGGGACCGCAGGGGCGAGCAGGAGGCGATCGCGGCGGCCACGGACAGCGATCTGCCCTCCTTCGACGAGCTGAGCGCGCGCGCCGTCGAGCACGGCGACGAGCACGTCATCAAGTTCACCGAGGCGTGCCTGCGCGAGCACATGCTCCGGCCCGACCGGCGCTTCCCCGCGGCGGCCTTCGCGGCGCTGTCGCGCATCGACCCCCGGTAGACGGCTTTCGCCGTCGCCGCGTCATCACCCCTTTAGCTGGAGGAATCATGAGTTCGACTGTTGTCGTCGTCGGTGGCGGATACGGCGGTACCACCGTGGCCAAGACCCTGGACGAGGTGGCGGAGGTGATCCTGGTGGAGCAGAAGGACTCCTTCGTGCACAACGTCGCCGCCCTGCGCGGAGTGGTCGATCCCGCGTGGAGCGAGCGCCTGTTCCTGTCCTACGACGGTCTGCTGTCGCGCGGGCGGATCGTGCACGCCCGCGCCGAGCGGGTGGAGCCCGGCTCCGTCACCCTGTCCACGGGCGAGCGGATCGAGGCCGATTTCGTGGTCCTGGCCACCGGCTCGACCTACCCCTTCCCCGCCAAGTTCGACATCGACGACGCCGCCGGGGCGAAGGCCAGGCTGGCCGAGACCCGTACCGCCCTCCAGGCCGCCGATTCGGTGCTGCTGCTGGGCGCGGGCCCGGTGGGGCTGGAGTTCGCGGGCGAGATCCGGGCGGCGTGGCCGGAGAAGAGGATCACGATCGTCGATCCCGCTTCGGACGTCATCGTGGGGGACTTCCCCGACGAGCTGCGCGCCGAGGTGCGGCGCCAGCTGGAGGAGCTGGGGGTGGAGATCGTCCTCGGTGCCTCGCTGGTGGAGGAGCCGCCGGCCGAGCCCGGCCGGGCCAAGACGTTCACGGCGAAGCTGACGACCGGCGCCGAGGTGACGGCCGACATCTGGTTCCGCTGCTTCGGCGCGGCCCCTGCCACCGACTGCCTGGGCGCCGGCCTGGCCGCCAACCGGCAGTCCGGCGGGCTGGTCGAGGTGCGGGACACCCTGCAGCTGCCCGGTCAGGAGCGGGTGTTCGCGCTAGGGGACGTCACCTCGATCCCCGAGGCCAAGAAGGCCAAGGCCGCCGAGGACCACGCGGTCGTGATCGCGAACAACATCCGCAAGCTGATCGCGGGCGAGACGGAGCTGGAGACCTACCGGGCCGGCGGCCCCATGATCGCCCTGTCGCTCGGGCCGAACGGCGGCGCCGGCTTCATACCGGAGCGCGGGGTGCTGGGTGCGGAGATGGTCTCCCGCGCCAAGAGCGCCGACCTGCGGACCACGTTCTACGAGGAGCTGCTGGGCGTGGTCCGGCCGGCCGCCGACCAGGGCTGAGCGAAGGAGCCGTACGGTGAGCGGGGTTGTCCGTCGCGCGGTCCGTGCGTACGGACAACCCCACACGCCTGTCTCAGCCCTTCGCCGCGGCGCCGTGCTCGTGGTGGCCCGGGCCGCTGTGGGCGTGGAACCGGGCGACTTCGGCCGGGTGGACCACGAACGGCCGCATCATGCCGTCGTCCTCGTGGTCCAGGGTGTGGCAGTGGTAGACGAACTGCCCGGTGCCGCCGTCGAACTTGCCGGCGACGGCCACCCACTGGCCCCGGTTGACGAGGACGGTGTCCTTCCAGCCCTCCTCGTACTTCTCCAGCGGGACGTCGGTGAACCCGGTGATCGGGGCCGTGGTCCGGGCGGTGGGGATGTCGTAGGTGGTGGTGAAGTTGCGCCGGAACATGGCCTGGAAGCGGGTGAGATGGATGTGCATCGGGTGCACCGGTCCGATGGGGCCCACGTGGATGAAGTTCCACACGGCCCAGCGGTTGTGGTTGATGTAGATCCCGACCGTGTCGTCGAAGAGGGCGCCGAGCTTGCGGAAGGTCCGGGTGGCCCCGGTCTCCGGATCGGTGATCTGGATGATGCCCGGCCCGCCGGGGTCGCTCGCGAGCTCCTCGAGGTCCCACATCTCCGGGTGGCCCTGCTGGTTCATCACCAGCGCCACCCATACGTGGTCGTGGTCCTCCGGCAGCGTCCTGCCGTGCTCGACCCGGTAGTAGGAGGGCGAGAGGACGGCCGGGACGGTGTAGTTGTCCAGCCGGGTGCGGTCCTCGACCCGGAACTGCATCAGGTCGGGGTCCGTGGGCCCGCCGGCCGTCCGCGCGTCGGTGAGGCGGAGCCTGAGTCCCTTCAGCTGCCTGAAGTCGATCAGTACGTCGAACCGTTCGGCGGGGGCGACGACCAGGCCGCCGGCCGGGACCGGTGCGGCCGCGGGCAGCAGGCCGGCGTCGGTGCCGATCAGCCGGATGGCGTCGTTGTGGACGTTGCCGTTCTCGTCGACGACGTTGAGGGTGTAGATGCGCCCGTTGGAGGCGTTGAGCAGCCGGAAGCGGTACCACCGGGCCTCGACGTTCAGGTAGGGCCAGATCACCCCGTTGACCGTGTTGAACGGGCCGGTGAACCCGGCCGGGACCACGTGGTCGCCGAACGGCACGGCGGGGATCTTGAACAGGAGCTGTCCGGTGAGCGCGCCGGTGGCGGGGTCGGTGTCGAGGTTGCGGTCGCAGAGGATCAGCGGCACCTCGCGGGTGGGGAGGGCCAGCGCCTTCTCCTCCGCGTCGCGGATGAGGTACATGCCGACCAGTCCGGCGTGGACGTTGTACCGGGTGATCGCCATCGCGTGGTCGTGGTAGAAGAGCGCGGCCGACGGCTGGAGGTTCGGGTACTGGGAGACCTGGCTCGTGCCGATCAGCCCGCCGTTGTGCGGCCAGCCGTCGCTGCCGCCGTTGTTGGGCGCCCCGTGCAGGTGGGTGACCGTCCAGGAGGGGAGATCGGCCACCCCCTCGATGATGGAGTGGCCCGGCCGGAGCGCGCCGCCCGGATCGCGGTAGCCGGGGCTCGCCGTCGGGTTGGCGGGGGCCGGGGCCTGCACGGCGACCAGCGGGATGCGGGTCGCGATGTTGTTGGTCCAGCTGACCCGCAGGTCCTTGCCGCTGGGGACGTCGATGGTCGGGCCCGGGTACTGGCCGTTGTAGGCCCAGACGGTCGTCGGCGGCAGCTGGGAGTGCAGCTGCACCTGGGCGCCGGTCAGGTTGATCTTGGCCTCGGTGAGGCTGCCGGCCGCCCGGATCACCGAGGGTATGCGCAGCGGGTCGAGGAACTTGGTGAGGCCCCAGTTCGGGCCGGCCGGTGCGGCGTCGGGGGCCTCGGCCACACCTGCGGGGGATGCGGCGGCGCCCGTCGGCGTGCGGCCGATGCCCGTGCCCAGGGCCAGCGCCCCGAAGAAGGCTCCGGCCGTCACCACCCTGCGGGTGACCCCCGGGCCCCGGTCCCCTCGAATGTCTTCCACCATGCCCTGACCCCCGTCATGTCTGCTGCGCGTGACTGATGTCGCGGCAGACTGGCATGGCGAAAGCGCAGCGGACAAAGTTCGTCCCCTGCGCTCCGCTGCCCCGCTGAACAGGGCGTTCCGCCCGGATCGGCGTCCCGGTCCGGGCAGGTGAACGCCACCCCGATGGTGCGCGGGTGGCGGCTGTGACGGGCAGGTCGGGTACTCCGGTTGCAACTCCCCTGACACTGGGGCCGGATAACCTGACGCCGACGTCACCCGAAATTCACCGTTCCGGCCGGACGGACCGGAGCGGCGGATCAGCCGGCGGCCATCACCGCGGTTCCGGGAACGGCGAGCTGGTCCCGCCCGCGCGCGTCGAAGGCGGCCTGGGCGGAGCTCACGTCGCCGACGTACTGCTCGCACCAGGCCCGTACGGCCCGCAGCGGCACCAGCAGCGTCCGGCCGAGCGGAGTGAGCGAATAGACCACGCGGGGCGGGGTGTTGGCGTATACCGTGCGGGCCACCAGGCCGTCGCGCTCAAGGGTGCGCAGCGTCTGGGTGAGCATCTTGCGGCTGACTCCGCCAACGGTCCGCTGCAGTTCGGAGAAGCGGGCGTCTCCGTCGCCCAACATGTTCACGACGAGGATCACCCACTTGTCCCCCGCAGTGTGAAGCAGGACACGTGGCTCACAACCGGCGCTGAACGGGTCTCCGGACGAACCGTCAGGTGAGGGGGTGGATGAAGTGGCTTTGTCGGTAGGCATGTTGAGCAGCCTACCCACCCAGGTCTCACATGGAACCCTTGTTTCCAGAAGAGACCTGGTCTAGCCTCTGAGCCACGGGCACAGTGAGGGCGGGGCTTCACCGCCGAAACTCCAACCCCTTGCCTGCGGCTCGTTCACCAACGGATCAGTCGCTCCAACGGCCTATTTCCGACCACGACTCGTGCTGTCGATCCGTTTGTCGAACGTGACCCGCCGCCGCCCGGAAACGCAGTCCATCGTGAGGACTCGACTGGTTCGCCGACCGCGAGGTCCCAGGGCGATCGCATTCTTGATTCGCCCGATCGTGGGCTCGGTTGACGCGAGAACAGTGCGAGGGGGAGCGCGCAGTGATCAAGAACGGGGGAGCGCAATGATCAGGGGCACCATCGATACACCCGGCATTCCGAGTCGATCCGATCGCCTGCCTAATTCTTCGACGGCGTACCGAGTGCTGGTCGTCGAGAACGACATCGGCGACAGGGAGGCCCTGACTCGGGGGCTGCGGCGCAATGGCCACACCGTCGACAACGCCAAGACGAGTACGGAGGCACTGGCGCAGTACCGGAACGTCGACATGGTGCTGCTGGATCTCGAACTGCCCGACCTGGACGGCCTGGAGGTCTGCCGGATCATCCGGTCGGGCTGCGACGTACCGATCATCGCGGTGACGGCCCGGGGTTCGGAACTGGACCGCGTGCTGGGATTCCAGGCCGGGGTCGACGACTACGTCGTCAAGCCGTACGGATTCCGCGAATTGCTGGCCCGTATGGAAGCGGTGATGCGGCGCGCGCGGCCGGCGGCGCCGCCGGCGACGGCGAATTCCGTCCGCGGTATCTCGCACGGGCCGCTCACCATCGACACCGGTTCACGCGAAGTGGAGCTGGGAGGCCAGCGCATCGACCTGACCCGAAAGGAATTCGACCTCCTCTTGCTCCTCGCCTCCCAGCCGGACTCCGTCGTCCCGCGGCGGCAGATCATGCACGAGGTGTGGGGGGACTCCTGGTCCCGGCGTACCGTCGACACCCACGTGAGCAGCCTCCGGAGCAAGCTCGGCGGCAGCGCCTGGATCCTCACCGTCCGCGGCGTCGGCTTCCGCATCGGCCACGCCTGACCGGAACCGGCCGGGAGCCGCCCTCGGCGGGCGGCTCCCACAGGCTCCGGACGGTTAGTTCCGGCGCGGCGAGCCGGCCTCCGCGTCAGGCGAGCCTGTCTGCGCGTCAGGCGAGCCTGTCTGCGCGTCAGCTGATCGAGAGGGCGGGGCCGGTGACCATGAGGCCCAGGTCGTGGCCCGCGTAGGCGAAGAAGGCGAACATCACCAGGGCCGCGCCGCCGAGCCCGATGTCCTTGAAGAACTGCGTCTGCTCCATCATCCGCGCCTGCGGGTCGCTCTCCTTCCAGAAGGCGTGCATCAGCACGGCGGCGGAGAAGCAGAAGGCCGCGAGTGCCAGGACCCCGAGGTCGGCCCACAGTCCGACCGCCACGCTCACGGCACCCGCCAGCATGACCACACCGCTGACGACCGTGGCCACGACGGGCATGGGCACCCCGCGGGACGCCGTGTACCCCGCCATCTGCTGGGTCTTGGTCAGGTGCGCCGTGGCGGAGGCGACGAAGAGGCCGATGAACAGCAGGCGGCCGATCAGCACGAGGACGTCCATCGTGACCTCCCTGGAACATCACACATGCCGGGCCCGGTGAGGGCCCGGTGCTCCCCTTCCCATGATTCACCCGTCCGGCCCATCCCGCCACGGCGCCCGCCTCTCCCCCGCCCCATGATCGGACCATGGAGCCCCAGGACCCGTACGAGGCGCCCGCCAAGAAGTTCACCTTCCCGAGCGCGCTGACCATCCTGGCCCTCGTCACCGTCGCGGTCTGGCTGCTGGCCTTCCTCGTCCCGGCCGGCCGGTACGACCGCAACGAAAGCGGCTCCCCCGTCTCCGGCACCTACCACCGCGTCCACGACACCCAGAGCTTCACCGAGCGCCTGAACGACCTCTTCCTCTCCCCCGTCAACGGCCTCTACGGAATCCAGGACGCGAAGACCGGCGAGGTGGGCCCGAGCTTCGCCGGCGACCTCTACGGCAGCGCGGGCGTCTTCCTCTTCGTCCTCGCCATCGGCGCCTTCATCACGGTCGTCTTCGCCACCGGCGCCCTCGACCGCGGCATCGCCCGCCTCGCCCACCGGCTGCGCGACCGCGGCGCGCTGCTGATCGCCGCCGTGATGCTGGTCTTCTCCGTCCTCGGCACGGTGGAGGGCTTCGCCGAGGAGACCCTCGGCTTCTACGGCCTGCTGGTGCCGATGATGCTGGCCCTCGGCTACGACCGGCTCGTCGCCGTCGGCGCCTCGATCCTGGGCGCGGGCATCGGCGTGCTGTGCTCCACCGTGAACCCGTTCGCGACGGGCGTGGCCTCCTCGGCCGCCGACATCTCGCTGGGCGACGGCATCGTGCTCCGCTTCGTGATGTGGGCGGTGCTGACGGCCGTCACCATCCTCTACGTCGTCCGGTACGCCAGGCGCGTACAGAAGGACCCGGCCAAGTCCCTGTGCGGGTTCCTGCCGGGCGACCGCGAGCAGAGGGCGACGGGAGCCGAGCAGGAGGAGCCGGAGCTGTCCCGCCTGCACAAGACGGTGCTGGTCCTGCTCGTCCTGGTCTTCGCCTTCATGATCTTCTCGGTGGTCCCCTGGTCCGGCGCCCTCACCGGCGAGGCGGACGCGACCCCGTACTCCTGGGAGCTGGACTGGTCCTTCCCGCAGCTCTCGGCGCTGTTCATGTGCGCGGCGGTGCTGGTGGGTCTGGTGGCACGGATGGGAGAGGCGAAGCTCAGCTCCACGATCATCCAGGGCGCCGCCGACTTCATCTCGCCGGCCCTGGTGATCATGCTGGCGCGCGGGGTCACGGTCATCATGAACAACTCGAAGATCACCGACACCGTCCTGCACTCCATCGAGGGCGTGGTCGAGGGCACCTCGTCCGCGGCCTTCGCGGTGATGGTCTTCGTGGTCAACCTCCCGCTGGCCTTCCTGATCCCCTCCACCTCCGGCCACGCCACCCTCGCCATGCCGATCCTGGCCCCGCTCGCCGACTTCGCCGGCGTCTCCCGCGCGCTGGTGGTCACGGCCTGGCAGTCGGCGAGCGGCTGGATGAACCTCTGGGTCCCCACGACGGCCGTGGTGGTCGGCGGCGTCGCCCTGGCCAAGGTCGGCTACGACAAGTACCTGCGCTTCGTCTGGCCCCTGTTGGCCATCCTCTTCGCACTGCTCTGCGGCTTCCTGGCCCTGGGCGCGGCCATGTGAGGCGCCCGCGCCCCCAGCCGTTCCCGCCTCAGGCCCGCACCGGGCGGGACACCGCCCCTAGTGCTGTGGCCGGAAAGGTTCACCGGGTCGCGGCGCTCCCCCAGCTACCGCTGGGAGGTACCCCCAGGCACGGCACCTCGCCGCGTTGTCGGACCACGCAAGTA
>NZ_JBHWUO010000026.1:0-116960 GCF_042736975.1 Streptomyces sp. NPDC059989 | reverse complement strand
GATTTGGCCCGCTGCCGTCCGCCAGGCACGGCTGGATTGCCCGCAGGGCAATTTCAGCCTCGCCGGCGTTTGAGGCGCGGGGTGTGGGGCGGAGCCCCACGGGGCCCGGGCGAAGCCCGGGGGCGCTTGCGCGGCTGCGAGGCACCCGGCGCCCCCGGACCGGCTTACTGCTGGTGGAGGGAACGCCCCGCCAGAGAGAGGAAGGCTTCGCCGACGGCCTCCGACAGCGTCGGGTGGGCGTGGATGTGGCGGGCCACGTCGGCCGGCTCGGCGTCCCAGCCCACGATCAGCTGGCTCTCCGCGATCATCTCCGAGACGTGCGGCCCCACCAGGTGCACCCCCAGCACCCGCCCGCCCCGCTCAGCGACCACCTTCACCGTGCCGCCCTGCCCGTGCACCATCCCCTTGGCCACGGCCGTCAGCGGCATCGTGTTCACCACCACGTCGTACGCCGCCTCGCGCGCCTGCGCCTCCGTCAGGCCCACGGCCGCCGTCTGCGGCGCCGAGTACGTCACCCGTGGCACCGCCGCGTAGTCCACCGGCACGGTCGGCACCCCCGCCAGGGTCTCCGCCACCAGCAGCCCCTCCGCGAAGGAGGCGTGCGCCAGCCCCAGCGACGGCGGCGGCAGCAGGTCGCCCACCACGTGGATCCCCGGGACGGCGGTCTCCAGCCGGGACCAGTCGGCCGGCGCCACGAACCCCCGCTCGTCGGTGGCCAGGCCGGCCGCCGCCAGGTCCAGCCCGTCGGTGACCGGGACCCGGCCCACCGCCACGAGCAGCCGCTCGGCCTTGAGCTCCCGCAGCTCCCCGCGCGCGGTGCGCACGGTGGCCCGTACGATCCCGCCCTCGACCGACGCCCCCTCCAGCCGGGCCCCCGTCTGCACGTCGATGCCCCGCTTCTTCAGGCCCCGCGCCAGATGCCGGGACACGTCCGCGTCCTCCAGCGGAACCAGCCGGTCCGCGGCCTCGACCAGCGTCACCTCGGCGCCCATCGACCGGTGGAAGGAGGCGTACTCCACCCCGATCGCCCCGCCCCCCAATACCAGCACCGACGCCGGCAGCCCGGGGGCGAACAGCGCGTCGTCGCTGGTCACCACCGTGCTCCCGTCGGGCTCCAGCCCGGGCAGCGTCCGCGGCCGGGAGCCGGTGGCCAGGACGATCCCGCGGGTCGCGGTGAACTCCCGCCCGTCCTCGGTCCGGATGGACCGCGGCCCCGTCAGCCGCGCGCCGCTGCGCACCACGCGCACGCCGGCGTGCTCCAAGTGCCCCTCCACGCCCTTGTGGTTGCGGGTGACGATGTCGTCCCGGGTCGCGGTGAGCGCCGACCAGTCCACCGACTCCACGCTCGCCCGCACGCCCCACCGCTCACGCGCCTCGGCTATGCCGTCGACGAGTTCGGCCGCGTGCAGCATGGCCTTGCTCGGTATGCAGCCGCGGTGCAGGCAGGTCCCGCCGACCTTGTCCCGCTCGGCGAGCAGGACGGTCAGGCCCAGGGCCGAGGCGCGCAGGGCGGTGCTGTAGCCGCCCGTGCCGCCGCCGATCACGATCACATCCACACTGCTGTCTTCGTTGGTCATGTGCCCAGCCTGGCCCGCCCGTTCCCCGGAGTCCAAGGAAATGATCTTCTGGACTCCATGCACGTTCTTTATGATTCCCGGTCATGAGCCTGCGCCAGATGGAGTACTTCCTCGCGGTCGTGGAGGAGTCCTCCTTCACCCGGGCCGCCGACGCCCTCCACGTCACCCAGCCGGCCCTCTCCCACCAGGTCAAGGCCCTGGAGCGGTCCGTGGGCGGCGCACTGCTGGAGCGCATGCCGCGCGGGGTCCGCCTCACCCCCATGGGCCGCGCCTTCCTCCCGCACGCCCAGCTCGCCGTCCGCAGCGCCCGCCAGGCGGAGCGGGCCGCGCGCGCCGCCGCCGGCGTGGTCGGCGGCGAGCTGCACATCGCCACCGTCCACGCCGTGGCCGTCGGCATGCTCCCCGGCATCGCCGCCCGCTGGCGGGCCCTGCACCCCGGCGTCTCGCTGGTGGTGCGCGAGTACGGCTCCAACGAGGCCCTGGAGGAGCAGCTGGAACGCGGGGTCGCCGACCTGGCCGTGGGCCCGGAGCCCAAGGAGTGGATGGGTCCGGTGCTCCGGGTGGGCCGGGAGGAGCTGGTCCTCGTCGTCCCCTTCGACGACCCGCTCGCCGGGCGGGGCACGGTCCGCCTCGCCGAGCTCGCCGACCGCGACTGGATCCGCTGCGCGATGGAACCGCTGGTCGAGGGGCAGCTCGTACTGGACTGGGCCTGCGGAGCGCTGGGTTTCACCCCGCGCACGGTGCTGCGTACGGAACACACCTCGACGGCCGTACGGATGGCGGCCGCCGGGGTGGGCATCGTCGTGGCCCCGGCCCACATGGTCCGGGGCGCCGTCGGCGAGGACTGCGTGCTGCTCTCCCTCGACCCGCCGTGGCACCGGCCCCTGGCGGTCTTCTCCCGGGTTCCGCTGACCGGTGCGGCGGCGGCCTTCGCGGAACTGACCGCCGGCAGCACGGCGGTCCTCGACCCGGCGCCGCGGCCCCAGGAGACACCGAGACCTTAGCGGCGCACGCGGTCCGGCCGTCGGCCACGGACCGCCCAGGCGCGGGCCGCCAGGGGGATCGAGCCGTCCGCGCGGGCGGGGAGGGTCTCGCCGAGCCGGCCGCGCAGCCGGTCCCGTGCGGCGGGGGCGAGAGCGGCGACATAGCCGGCGGCCGGTCCCTGGCCGGAGAGGAAGGGCTCCCAGAAGTCCGCGAAGCCGGTGAACACGGTGGGTACCTCGATCGGCTCGACAACCACGTCGACCAGCCCCGCCCCGGTCCACAGGGCACGCAGCGGACCGGGGCGGCAGTCCGGGAAGCGGCGGCCCTCGTCCAGCGCGGCGGCCGACGGGTCGACCTCGGCCGCGGCGTCCCAGAAGCGGCGCAGGAAGCCCATGCCCCCGGCGTAGTCCCACACGTACGCCGCGACCAGCCCGCCCGGCCGGACCGCCCGGACGGCTTCGGCGACCGCCGCCCCCGGCGACGGGAGGAAGTTGAGGGCCAGCCCGCTGACGACCGCGTCGCACGCCGCGTCGCGCACCGGCAGCGCCAGCGCGTCGGCCACCGCGAAGTGCGCCGGCGCGGGCGCGGCGGACCGGGCCGCGCGCACGAAACCGGCGGACCGGTCCAGACCCACCAGCGCCCGGGGCCGGCACCGGGCCGCCACCGCCGCGGTCAGCGCCCCCGTGCCGCAGCCCACGTCCAGCCACCGCAGCCCGCTCCCGCCGCCGAGCCGCGCCACGAACACCTCGGCGACCTGACGGCTCCACCGGCCCATGTAGCGCTCGTAGGCGTCCCCCGCCGCCCACACGTCGAACCGCTGCTCCTCCATGCCGTCACCCTTCCACGGCAAACCCCGTCAGGGGGTGTCGCGCAGCAGGAGGCTCACGGGCGCGTCGGCCAGCAGGTCCGCCAGCTCCGTGCCGCTCTCGTACGAGCTCCCCGGCGCCCCCGGCGCCCCCGGCATCCCCGGGAGCGGAGCCCACCGCCCCGGCGGCAGCGGCAGCGCGGTGCCGCGCCAGCCGCCCGCCGCGGCCAGCCGGTGCGAGAGCCGGGTCACCACCACCAGCAGCCCCGGCGAGCGGGCGAAGGCCAGGCAGTGCTCCGCCGCCGGGCCCCGGGCGGCCAGAGGGGTGTGGCCGTCGAACAGCTCGGGCCGGCTCCTGCGCAGCCGCAGTACGGCGGCGGTGAGCGCCAGCTTCTCCTGCGCCGGCCCGTGCGGCGCGTCCCCCGCGTCCAGCCGGGCCAGCGCCTCCACCGGGAAGCGGGCCGGCCGCCGGTTGTCGGGGTCGACCAGGGCCCGGTACTCCGTCTCGGCGCCCTGGTAGACCTCGGGGACCCCGGGCATCGCCAGGTGCAGCAGCGCCATGCCGAGCAGGTTCGCGCGGGCCGCCTCCGCGGCCCGCGGCGGCAGCTCCAGGGCGCGCGGGGCGTATCCGGGGACGGTCGCCTCGTACGCCTCGTCCCGGTCGGTCCAGGTGGTGTGCAGGGCGGCCTCGCGGACCGCCTTGAGCAGCGCCTCGGCCAGCCGGGGCACGGCCTGCGGGACCTCGCCGAGGCCGAGCGCGGTCTGCCGGGCCGTCCACGCCAGCTGGGGGTCCGGGCCGCCGAGCCCGTCCATCAGCTCCGGAACCTGGGACAGCACCGCGATCCGGGCCCGGACGTCCGCGCTGCGCTTGGTGTCGTGCGTGGACAGCACCGTCCCGGACCGGGGCCACTCCCGGGCCAGCGCGGCGCAGTACGCGTGGAACTCGGCGGCCGACACCGCCGGCTGCCCCGGGTCCCCGCCGACCTCGGTGGCCGACAGCAGCGGCCCGTACCGGTAGAAGGCCCGGTCCTCCAGGGACTTGGCGCGCAGCGCGGCCGAGGTCTGGGCGAAGCGGGCGGCGAAGGCCGGATCCCGCAGCAGCAGTTCCCGTACGCCGGCCACCGCGGCCGGACCGGCCTGCGCGACGGCCTGCTCCAGGGCCCGCGGCACCGGCTCCGGCTCGCCGGGATACGGCCGGTAGACGGGATAGGCGATCAGCAACTCCCGTACGGCTTCGGCAAGTTCCGGGCCGGCCTGCCGTTCCAGCGCGGCCAGCTCGGCGGCCAGGTCGCCGGTCAGCACCTCCCGCGCGCACGCCGCCGCCGTCCGCTCCCACTCCGGGATTCCGGTGAACTCCACGTAGCGCCGGGTCAGTTCGGCGAGGCCGGCCGGATCGGTGAACACCCCGTCCACCCGGTGCAGCGCGTCGTAGCCGGTGGTCCCCGCCACCGGCCAGGCGGCCGGCAGCCGCTCCCGGCGGGCCAGGATCTTCTCCACCACCACCCAGCAGTGCGGTCCCGCCGCGGCCCGCAGCCGCCGGAGGTACTCCCCGGGATCCGCCAGCCCGTCCACGTGGTCGATCCGCAGGCCCTCGACGACCCCGTCCCGGACCAGCTCCAGCACCTTCGCGTGGGTGGCCGTGAAGACCGCCGGATCCTCCACGCGGACCCCGATCAGCTCCGAAATGGTGAAGAAGCGGCGGTAGTTGAGCGCGGTGCGGGCCTCCCGCCACCACGCCGGCCGGTACCACTGCGCGGCCAGCAGCGCGGGCAGCTCCAGCCCCGCCGTGCCCTCCCGCAGCGGGAACTCCTGCTCCCCGTAGCGCAGTACCTCACCGTCGGCCTCCAGCGCGCAGGACTCCTGCGGGCCGGCGAGCACCGGCAGCAGGACCTGCCCGCCGCCCGCCTCCCAGTCGATGTCGAACCAGCGTGCGAAGGGCGAGTCCGGCCCCTCCCGCAGGACCTCCCACAGGGGTCGGTTCAGCCGCAGCGGCGTGGGCACGGCCATGTGGTTCGGCACGATGTCCAGCACCAGGCCCAGCCCGTGCGCCCGGGCGGTCGCACCCAGTGCCCGCAGGCCCGGCTCGCCGCCGAGCGCCGCTCGTACGGCGGTGTGATCGGTGACGTCGTAGCCGTGCGCCGAGCCGGGGACCGCCTCCAGGACCGGAGACAGGTGCAGGTGTGACACGCCGAGCGAGGCGAGGTACGGTACGGCTGCCTCGGCCGCCGCGAACGGGAATTCCGGGCGCAGTTGGAGACGGTAGGTCGACGCCGGAGTGACAGGTTCCGGAACATCAGATTCCGATTGAATGCTTGACTGCGGCTGGCTCATGAGAACGTACGTACCCAGCCTGCCGGATTCCGTGCCATTACCCAATGCATCCGGGTGACTGCGCCGGGTTAACGTTGCTCAAGTGGTTGGAACCGTCAACACCTATCGAAGAGTCATCGCCCTGACCGGGCCCCTACTCCCGTTCGTCTCCTTCTTCGCCCGCCTGCCCGTTGCGATGTCCCAGTTCGGGAGCGTCCTCCTGGTCGCCGAGACGAGTGGCTCCCTCGCCACCGCCGGCATCGTCGGCGGCACCCTCTCGGCCGGCCAGGTGGTCTTCGGACCCGTCCTGGGCCGGCTCGCCGACCGCCACGGGCAGCGGCCCGTCGTCCTCATGGCCGCGGCGGTCAACGCCGTGGCCACCGCGGCCCTCGTCGCCGGGGCCCTGGGCGGCCTCGCCACCGTCCCGCTCGCCGCGATCGGCGCCGTCACCGGCGCCTCCGTACCGCTGATCGGGCCCCTCGCCCGGACCCGCTCCGTCGCCCTGGCCCACCGCGCCAAGGCCGACGAGAGCGTGGTGGGCGCCGTCCACTCGCTCGAAGGCACCCTGGACGAGATCTCGTTCGTCTTCGGACCCGCCCTCGTCGGACTCGCCGCCCTCGTCGCCCACCCGGCCGTCGCCCTCGGCGGCGCCGCCGGGCTCGTCGCCGTCTTCGGCACCGCCTACGCGCTGCACCCGACCGCCGCCGTCACGGCCGGGCAGTCGGCGAAGGCACGCGGCAAGGGCCCCCGGGTCCGGCATCCCCGCGTGGTCCACTCCGTCCGCGGCTCGCTCGCCCTCCAGGGCGCCATGTTCGGCGGCTGCCAGGCCGGAATCGCCGCGCTCACCGCACAGTTGGGCGTCCCCGGCCAGGCCGGGGTCGTCTACGCCGCCATGGGCGTGGTCAGCGCCGGCGTGGGACTCGGGCTCGGCGCGCTGCCAGCCCGCTTCGGACTGCGGCTGCGCTGGCGGGTGGCCACCGGCGCCGCGCTGGTCCTCTCGGTGCCGCTGCTGTTCACCGACACCCTGTGGCCGCTGTACGCGGTCGTCACCGTGCTCGGCGCGGCCTACGCCCCGCACCTCATCACCGCCTTCGCGCTGACCGAGCGCGTCGTCGAACCGGCCCGGCTCGCCGAGTCGATGGCCTTCGCCGCCAGCTCGCTGGTCGCCGGGCAGGCCATCGCGCTCGCCGTCTCCGGGCGGCTCGCCGAGGGGTACGGGCCCGCCGGGGCCTTCGCCGTGGCCGTGGGGGCGGCCGCGCTCTGCCTGACCCTCGCACTCGTCACCCGGGTGCCGTCCGCCCGTCCCCACGCCAAGGCCTTCATCCCGGCGCAGCAGACCGCTTCTCCGGTGGCCGGCGACAGCACCGGCACCGGCACGGGCACCGGCCCCGGGAGCAGCGCCGGGGCCGGGACGGAGACCGACACCGGCGCCGGAACCGCCTACGCCGGGCGCTGAAGCACCACCAGACACCGTCCCGTCAGCGCCACCCGGTCCCCGGCCGCATACTGCGGCCCGGTGCCGGGTGGCAGCACCTCCGGCCGCGCCGTGTCCACCACCAGGCGCCACTGCGCCCCGTGCCCCGCCGGAATGGTGAAGTCCTGCGGCTCGGCCGCCGCGTTGAACATCAGCAGGAACGAGTCGTCGGTGATCCGCTCCCCGCGGGTGCCCGGCTCCGAGATCGCCTCCCCGTTGAGGAACACCGTCAGCGCCCGCGCGTGCTGCGCCTGCCAGTCGCGGGCCCGCATCTCCTCGCCGTGCGGGGTGAACCAGGCGATGTCCGAGAGCTCGTCGTGCGTCCCCTCCACCGGCCGCCCGTGGAAGAACCGGCGCCGCCGGAACACCGGGTGGTCCCGGCGCAGCCACACCATCCGCCGGGTGAACTCCAGCAGCGCGGGCGCCGGTTTGCCCGGCTCCGGCCAGCGCACCCACGACAACTCGTTGTCCTGGCAGTAGGCGTTGTTGTTGCCGCCCTGGGTGCGGCCGAACTCGTCCCCGTGGCTGAGCATCGGCACGCCCTGCGACAGCATCAGCGTGGCCGTGAAGTTGCGCATCTGCCGCTCGCGCAGCTCCACGATCTCCGGGTCCTCGGTGGGCCCCTCCACCCCGCAGTTCCACGACCGGTTGTGGGTCTCCCCGTCCCGATTGCCCTCGCGGTTCGCCTCGTTGTGCTTCTCGTTGTAGGAGACCAGATCGTGCAGGGTGAAACCGTCGTGGCAGGTGGTGAAGTTGATGGACGCCAGCGGCCGCCGCCCGTCGTCCTGGTAGAGGTCCGATGAGCCGGTCAGCCGCCCCGCGAACTCCGCCAGCGTGCGCGGCTGCCCGCGCCACAAGTCCCGTACGGTGTCCCGGTACTTGCCGTTCCACTCGGTCCACAGCGGCGGGAAGTTGCCCACCTGGTAGCCGCCCTCGCCCAGGTCCCAGGGCTCCGCGATCAGCTTCACCTGGCTGACCACCGGATCCTGCTGGACCAGGTCGAAGAACGAGGACAGCCGGTCCACCTCGTGGAACTGGCGGGCCAGCGTCGCCGCCAGGTCGAAGCGGAAGCCGTCCACGTGCATCTCGGTCACCCAGTACCGCAGCGAGTCCATGATCAGCTGGAGCACGTGCGGGGACCGCATCAGCAGCGAGTTCCCGGTGCCGGTGGTGTCCGTGTAGTGCCGCGGGTCCTCCGCCAGCCGGTAGTACGAGGCGTTGTCCAGCCCCCGGAAGGACAGCGTCGGGCCCAGGTGGTTCCCCTCCGCCGTGTGGTTGTAGACCACGTCCAGGATCACCTCGATCCCGGCCTCGTGCAGCGCCCGCACCGCCGACTTGAACTCCAGCACCTGCTGGCCGCGGTCACCCGAGGCGTAGCCGTTGTGCGGGGCGAAGAAGCCGATGGTGTTGTAGCCCCAGTAGTTGCTCAGCCCGTCGTTGACCAGCCGGTGGTCGTTGACGAACTGGTGCACCGGCATCAGCTCCAGCGCCGTCACCCCGAGCTTGGCGAGGTGCCCGATCACCGCCGGGTGCGCCAGGGCCCCGTAGGTGCCGCGCAGCTCCTCGGGGAGGTCCGGATGGTTCATGGTCAGGCCCTTGACGTGGGCCTCGTACAGCACGGTGTGGTGGTACTCGTGGCGCGGCGGCCGGTCGTTGGCCCAGTCGAAGTACGGGTTCACCACGACCGAGCTCATGGTGTGCGGGGCGGAGTCCAGGTCGTTGCGGGAGTCCGGCCGGCCGAAGTGGTAGCCGTACACCGCCTCGCCCCACGCCACGTGGCCGCTGATCGCCCGCGCGTACGGGTCCAGCAGCAGCTTCGCCGCGTTGCAGCGCCGGCCGCGCTCGGGCTCGTACGGGCCGTGGACGCGGAACCCGTAGCGCTGGCCGGGCATGACGCCCGGCAGGTACGCGTGCCGCACGAAGGCGTCCGTCTCGCGCAGCTCCACGGCGGTCTCCGAACCGTCGTCGTGGAGCAGGCACAGCTCGATGCGTCGGGCGGCCTCGGAGTAGACCGCGAAATTGGTGCCCGCGCCGTCGTAAGTGGCGCCGAGCGGATAAGCCTGTCCCGGCCAGACCTGCATAGATAACGACTCTTCCCATCCTGCTCCGGCTGATGCGGCTGATCCGGCTGGACCACGTCACTGCCAGATCTTCCCCGAAAGAGGGTCCGCACGCGCGGACTTGGGTTGGTGCTGCCGGGTGACCCGCAGAGCTGATATGCGGGTCAGCGGACTGTCCGGGCATCGGATAATGGGTCAACGGACAGCCGGTGTACGGGCCATCGGGCTGCACCGGGACGCGCGCGCGGAGTACCCTTCCGTGATCACTGGAGACGGGCGTCCAGACGCAGAAGGCGGTGCACGGGTGAGCTCGGGAGGTCTGGAGCTGCCCCCTGGTGACAGCGGTCACGAGGGTGGCCCGGCGGACGCCGCCGGCGGAACCCCCGGCGGGGTACCGGCCGGGGCGGTGTCGCTGGCCCCGCAGCCGGCGACGGGGAGCGCGCGGGCCGGGGCCGAGCTGGACTGGGGCGCGGAGGCCTGGAGCGAGGTCCGTACGCGGGCGCAACGCGCGGGACGTGCGTACATCTGGCTGAACCTGATCGAACAGCGGCTGCGGTCGGTGGTCGGCGCGGTCCTGCGGCCGATCTACGAGCCGGTGCACGGCGGCGACGACTGGGTGGTCGCGGCTGCCGGGCCCGCCGGGCAGGAGTGGGTGCAGCGGGCCGTGGCCGTGCGCGAGGTCAGCCGGCGCAAGGGCTACCTGCTCGACCCGGCCGACGACAACGTGCTGAGCTTCCTGACCCTCCCGCAGCTGCGCGAGCTGATGGTCCAGCACTGGCCGTGCTTCGAGCCGTACTTCGACGACCGGCGGGAGATCGAGCTCGCGCTGGACGAGCTGGAGGTCACCCGGAACGTCGTCTCCCGCAACCGGGCCCTGTCACGGGCCGTGCTGGAGCAGGCGGAGCGGGCCTCGGCGCGGCTCCTGGAGGTCCTGGGCGGGGGCGCCGGCAGCCCGTCGGCGGACCGGCTGCCGATCGACGCCGTCGAGGACCTGGTGGGCGACCGGTACGCGGACGTCATCTCCGTCCACCCGGACCGGGTGCGGCTCCAGCGGCAGCTGCCCGCCGAGGACCTCTTCGGGGGCGCGCGGCGGCTCGACGCCATCGGCATAGGGCTCAACCTGCTGGTCCAGAACTTCTCGGGCCGAAGACTCGTCCGGCTCACGGAGGCCGGCTGCCGGGTGCGGCTGCTGTTCCTGAACCCGGCGAGCAGCGCGGTCAAGCGGCGCGAGCGGGAGCTCGGGCTGCGCAAGGGCGAGCTGAGCCGGTCGGTGGAGATGAACATCCTCCACGTCCGCCGGGTCCGGGCGGGCCTGCGCGACCCCTCGCGCTTCGAGATCCACGTCTTCGACGAGACCCCCCGCTTCACCGCCTACCTGGTGGAGGGCCAGTCCTCGGGCATCGCGGTGGTCCAGTCCTACCTGCGCCGGGCGCGCGGCATGGAATCCCCGGTCCTGGTGCTGCGCGGCGGCGGCCGCGGCGTCCCGAAGGACGCCGACCACGGGCTGTTCACGACGTACCGGGAGGAGTTCGAATCGGTGTGGGAGGACTCCCGCCCGGTGTCGTGACGCCCGTCGGCGGGGGGTGTCGGCCGGCCTGTCAGTGCCCCGTGGCAGGCTGAAAGCCGTTGACCGAAGGTGTACGGGGGAGGGGCGCGGCATGGGGGACTGGCACGGCGGTGTGCTGATCGGGTTCGATCTGGAGACGACCGGCACGGAGCCGCAGGAGTCGCGGATCGTGACGGCGGCGCTGGTCGAGGTGCGGGACGGCGAGGTGCGCGAGCGGCGCGGCTGGCTCGCGGACCCGGGGATACCGATCCCCGAACAGGCCTCGGCGATCCACGGGATCAGCACCGAGCGGGCGGTCGCCGAGGGGCGGCCCGTGCGGGAGGTCGCGGACGAGATCGCGCAGGCGCTGGTCGCGCACTGGCGGCGGGGCGCGGTGGTCGTCGCGTACAACGCGGCCTTCGACCTGACCCTGCTCACGGCGGAGCTGGCCCGGCACGGGCTGCCCTCGCTGGCGGACCGGCTGGGCGGGGCGGAGACCGGGCCGGTGGTCGACCCGCTGACCATCGACCGGGCCGTGGACCGCTACCGGCGCGGCAAGCGGACCCTGGAGGCGGTCTGCGGGGTGTACGGGGTCACCCTCGACGCCGCGCACGACGCCGGGGCCGACGCGCTGGCCGCGGTCCAGGTGGCCCGGGCGATAGCCGAGCGGCATCCGGAGGTGGCCGCGCTCACCCCCGGCGACCTGCACGCCCGGCAGGGCACCTGGCACGCGCGCTGGGCCCGGGACTTCCAGGCCTACCTGCGCCGCCAGGGCACCCCGGACGCGGTGATCGACACGGCCTGGCCGCTGCGGGGCCTGATCCCGGCCTGATCCCGGCCTGAGGTCAGGGCCGGGCAGGGTGCGGGGTCCCGGCAGGGTGCGCGATCCCGGCAGTGTGCCGGGCGCCGGCCTGATGTCGGGTCAGCGCGTGCCCTCGTAGTCGCCGACCTTCTTCGAGACCGCCGTCTGGAGCGGTTGCATGCGGTCGACGAGCTGCTGGAAGTCGGCGGTCCGGCCGTCGGACCACTGGCCCATCGCGACCACCATGACCCGGCCGTGCCCCGTGAAGGCCTGCACCAGCCCGCTGTCCGCGGGCAGGGTCTTCAGGCCGGATCCGGGCGGCGGGCCCTGCACGGCCACCTGGTAGTCGTTGAAGGCCATCGTCAGTTCGGTGACCACCTTCACGGTGTCCTTCGGGTCCTTCATCGTGAAGACGGCCAGGTTGAACTGGTTGTTCTGCGCGTCCTTGTAGAGCGCGACCTGCTCGCCGACACAGCCCGCGCCGTCGTCGATGAGGGCGGCCAGGCGGGGTCCGACCCCGTCCGGCTCGGTGCAGGACTCCATCACGACCGAGCCCAGCCGGGTGAAGGTGACTCCGGAGTCGCCCTTGACCTCGGCCGGGAAGACGTCCGCGAGCGGGATCATCGGCCGGGTGTCGGCGGTGGCCTTCGACGGGACGGGCGACGGCGCCGCGGAGGCCGCCTTGGCCGGTGCGGGGGCGGGGGCCGCTTCCTCGGGCGAGGAGCCCGTGAGCTTCAGCACGACGACGGCCGCACCCACCGCCACCAGGACCAGTGCCGTGTTCAGGGGCCACGCCCGCCTGGGCCGGGCAGCGGGCGGCTCCCCCTCGCGCATCGTGGCGCGCTGGACGAAATCCTCGTCCAGGGCGGCGTTCCACTTGTCGTCGTACGGATTGCGCGGACCCGTGGGTATCTCGTTGTTGTTCGGCACGAACGAACCCTAGTGATCACCGCGGTCGATCAGAACCGCCCCAGGTCACAGCCTCATTACTATGCCGAACCAAGCCCGCGGACGACCTCAGCCCGGCCCTGCGGCGCGTCCCGGACCTGCCGCGCCCACCCGGTTCCGGATCGCAGCCGGGCACGGGGGCGCCCGGGTTCAGAGGCGGCCCGTCGCGGGGGCTCGGCCCAGGGCCGCCGCCACCAGGGCAGCCACCGCGAGTCCGCCGCCCAGCCACATCACCGCGCCGGCCCCCGCACCGTCCGCCGCCAGACCGCCGACCAGAGCCCCCAGGGCGATCGCCCCGTTGAACACGCCGACGAACAGCGAGGAGGCGGCCTCCCGCGCCGCGGGCGCCGAAGCCAGCAGCCAGGTCTGGGTGCCGACCGACACGCCGCCGTAGGACAGGCCCCACACCGTGAGCAGGACGCCGGCGGTCAGGACCGAGCCGCCGAGCAGCGGTATCAGGGCGACCGTGGCCGCCAGCACCGCGCTGATCACCAGGAGGGTGGAGCGCGGCGAACGCCCGGCCCCGGCGCCGGCCGCGAAGTTGCCCGCCACACCGGCGACTCCGTACACGAGCAGCAGCGTGCCGATCACCCCGGCGCTCGCCCCCGAGACCTCCTCCAGTACCGGGCGCACGTACGTGTAAGCCGCGAAGTGCCCGGTGACGAGCAGGGCCACCACGGCCAGCCCGGTCCGCACCCGCGCGTCGCCGAACAGCCGCAGCACACCGCCCAGCCGTACCTCCTGCTCGGCGGGAAGAGGCGGGAGCAGGACCGCCAGGGCGCCCAGCACCACCAGCGCCAGCGCGCCGACGGTCGCGAACGCCGTGCGCCAGTCGGCCAGTTCCCCGATGTACGTGCCCGCCGGGACGCCGAGTACCGAAGCCACGGCGATACCGCTGAAGATCAGGGAGGTCGCGGAGCCGGCCGACCGCGGCGGCACGAGCCGTACCGCCAGGCCCGCCGCGATCGCCCAGACACCGCCCATGCCGATGCCGACCAGCACCCGCGCGCCCACCATGACCGCGAAGTCCGGCGACCAGGCGGCGAGCAGGTTGCCCACCGCCAGGACCGCCATCAGCGCGCACAGCACCGCCCGCCGGTCGAACCGCCCCAGCAGCGGGGTCAGCAGCGGCGCGGACACCGCGCCGACCAGGCCCGTGATGGTCAGGGTCAGTCCCGCGGTGCCCCCGGTGACCTCCAGCGCGTCCCCGATGGGCGTCAGCAGGCCCACGGGCAGCATCTCGGACGTCACCACCGTGAACGTCGCGCTCGCGACCGCCGCGACGGCCGGCAGGCCGCGGGCCGCCGAGCGCCTCGGCCCCCCGGTGGTGTCCGCAATTTCCTCAGTCTGTGCCATGCCGTCAGCCAACCCGTCCCCACCTGCGGGAACAACGGCCGATCTCTCATCCTTCGACAAGCGGGACTACTCGATCAGAAGGAACGCCATGAGCGGTGTGGAGATACGCGAGCTGGAGGCATTCCTCGCCCTCGCCCAGGAGTTGCACTTCGGACGCGCGGGCGAGCGGCTGTACGTCACCCAGAGCCGGGTCAGCCAGCTGCTGCGGTCGCTGGAGAGCCGCATCGGCGCCCCGCTCGTCGAACGCACCAGCCGCCGGGTGAGCCTGACCCCGCTCGGCGAGAGCTTCCTCGCCGGCCTGCGCCCCGCGTACGACGCGCTGCGCGCCACGGTCGACGAGGCCCGGGCCGCCGCGCGGGGCGCGGGCGGGGAACTGCGCATCGGTTTCCAGGGCACGGTCGACGGCCAACTCGCGCGGGCGATCGCCCGGTTCGGGGACCGGTACCCCGACTGCGCGGTCGACATCGTCGAGATCCCGCTCTCCGACCCCTTCGGGCCGCTGCGCCGCCGGGAGGTGGACTGCGCGGTGGTCCTGCTGCCGGTGGCCGAGGAGGACCTGGTCCTCGGACCGGTCTTCTCCCGGCAGCCGCAGACCCTCGCCGTGTCGGTCCATCACCCCTTCGCCGCCCGGGACTCCCTCTCCGCCGAGGAGCTCGCGGACTGCCGGCTCATCGGGATCGACGGCGGCGCACCCGGGTACTGGCGGCGGGCGCAGGCCCCCGAGCTGACACCGGGCGGGCTCCCCGTGCCGGCCGGGCCCGGCGTCAACACGCTCCAGGAGGGGCTGAGCCTGGCGGCGGCCGACCGCGGGGCCATGCTGCTGTGCCGGTCCACGGCCGACGACCACGGGCGCCGCGACTCCCTCGCCTTCGTCCCGGTGCACGGCCTGCCCGACTCCGAGCTCGGCCTCGTCCGCCCCCGCCTGCGGCCCTCCGCGCAGGCGGAGGCCTTCGCCCTGGCCATGAGCCGCGAGACGGCAGGGACGGAGGCCTGACCGCGGCGCGCCTCAGAAGGGGTGCCAGCGGACCTCCGGCGCGTTCTCCCGCAAGGAGTCCACGCGGCGGCGGAATTCGGCCAGCGCCTTCGGGTTGGTGGGCGCGTGCTGGGCGACCCAGGCGCAGCTGGCCGTCTCGCGGGCGCCGCGCAGGACCGCGCAGCCCTCCCAGTCGCGCACGTCCCACCCGTAGGCGGCCGTGAACGCCTCGTAGGAATCGGCGGGCAGCCCGTACCGGTCGCGGGACAGGGCCATCACCACCAGGTCGTGCTCGCGCAGGTCGGCGGAGACGGTCTCCAGGTCGACCAGGACCGGACCCTCCGGGCCGACGTGCACGTTGCGGGGCAGGGCGTCACCGTGGATCGGGCCCGGAGGCAGGTGCGGAACGAGCCCGGCCACCTCGCCGGCGTAGGCGTCGCGGCGGGCCCGCAGGTACGCCGCGTCCGCCGGGTCGACGGCGTCGCCGGCCAGCCGGAGCCAGCGTTCGACACCGCCCAGCAGGTCCCGCGCGGCCAGCGGGAAGGGAGGCGCGGGCAGGGCGTGGATCCGGCGCAGCAGCACCGCGAGGTCCGCGGGCCCCGCCGGGCGCACCGCGTCCGGGAGCCGGTGCCACAGGGTCACCGGGTGCCCGGCCACCAGCCGCGGCTCCGGCTCGGCCGCGCGGACGGCCGGGACCCCGGACTCGGCGAACCAGCTCGCCACCGCGAGCTCCCGCTCGGCCCGCTCCAGCAGCGCCGCCTCCCGGCCCACCTTCACCACCAGCCCGCCGACCGCGAAGACCGCGTTCTCGCCCAGGGCCAGCAGCTCCGCGCCGCCGCCCACGCCGACGGCCGCCAGTACGTCCCTGGCCCGCGCCTCGTCCATGTCGTTCTCCGGATCCGGATCGTCGTGAATGCGCCAAGTCTCCCATCCGGGTGCGGACCACCTTGACGCGCCATCAGGCCCTGCGCACGATGACCGCAGGGAAGGGGGTGAACGTGGTGAAGGCGACCGCTGCCGCCACCCCCGTCCGCCGATCCGCTCCCGATCGCCGGGCCGCCTCCGACCGCCGGGCCGATCACGGAGCCTGGTTCCTGGTCCTGCCCGCGCTCATCCCCATCCTGCTGCTCAGCGTCGGACCGCTGCTCTACGGGATCGCCCTCGCCTTCACCGACGCGCAGTCCGGCCGCACCGCCCCCACCCAGTGGGTCGGGCTCCTCAACTTCCAGGACCTGCTGCACGACCGGCTCTTCTGGGAGTCCTTCCGGATCGGCCTGCTGTGGGCGGTCGGGGTCACCGTCCCGCAGTTCCTGCTGGCCCTCGGCCTCGCCCTGCTGCTCAACCAGAACCTCCGCTTCCGCTGGCTGGCCCGGTCGCTCGCGATCATCCCGTGGGCCATGCCCGAGGTGGTCGTCGGCATCATGTGGAGGCTCGTCTACCACCCCGACGCGGGGGTGCTCAACGAGACCCTGTCCGGCCTCGGCCTCGCCGGGGACACCGACTGGCTCAGCGGGCTCGCCACCGCCCTGCCCGCCGTCGTCGTGGTGGGCATCTGGGCGGGCATGCCGCAGACCACGGTCGCCCTGCTGGCCGGCCTCCAGAACACCCCGCACGAACTGCACGAGGCCGCCGCCCTCGACGGCGCCGGCGCCTGGCGCCGCTTCCTGACGGTGACCTGGCCCGCGATCCGGCCGGTGGCCCTGTCCATCAGCGCCCTGAATTTCATTTGGAACTTCAACTCCTTCGCCCTGGTCTACGTACTGACCAACGGCGGGCCCGGCGGCCGCACGCGGCTGCCCATGCTCTTCGCGTACGAGGAGGCCTTCCGCTACGGCCAGTTCGGTTACGCGGCCGCCATGGGCTGCGTGATGGTCGCCGTGATCTCGGTCCTCCTCGCCGTGTACCTGGCCGGCCGGCTCAGGGGAGGCGATGCCCGATGACCACACCCCGCCGCGCGGCCCGGGCCGGCCGGGCCGCCCAGTACACAGCGCTCGCCGCCTATCTGGTCTTCCTGGCGTTCCCGTTCCTGTGGCTGGTCTCCACCGCCTTCAAGCCCGCGCGCGAGCTCGGCAGCCTGCACCCCACCTGGATCCCGAAGGAACCGACCCTCTCCAACTTCCGCCAGGCCTTCGCCGAACAGCCGCTGCTGCAGGCCGCGTTCAACAGCCTGATCGCCGCGCTGTGCGCCGCCGTGATCGCGGTCCTCCTCGCCACCCCGACCGCTTTCGTCCTCGCCCGCAAGCGGGGCCGCCTGTCCACCGCCGCCACCGGCTGGGTCGTCGTCAGCCAGGCCTTCCCCTTCGTGCTGGTGATCATCCCGCTGTTCCTGGTGCTGAAGAACCTCCACCTCGTCAACTCGGTGCCGGGCCTGATCCTGGTCTACGTGGTCTGGTCGCTGCCGTTCGCGCTGTGGATGCTGGTCGGCTACGTCCGGGCGGTCCCGCCGGAGCTGGAGGAGGCGGCGGCGATGGACGGGGCCGGGCGGCTGCGCACCCTCGTCTCGGTGATCGCGCCCCTGCTGGCGCCGGGGATCACGGCCACCGCGCTCTTCGCCTTCATCACCGCCTGGAACGAGTTCTTCTTCGCCCTCGTCCTGCTCAAGACCCCGGAGCAGCAGACCTTGCCAGTCGTCCTGACCCACTTCCTGGGCGCGGAGGGGGCCGCCGATCTCGGCCCGCTCGCCGCCGCCGCGTTCCTGGCGACCCTTCCCTCCCTGGTGGTCTTCTCGGTCATCCAGAAGCGGATCGCCGGAGGCATGCTGGCGGGCGCGGTGAAGAGCTGATGGCCGCCGTCCGCAGGGCCCTGGCCGCCGCCGTCACGGCCGCCGCGCTGCTGCTCGCGGGCTGCTCCGGCGACGGCGACGGCGGCGCCGAAGCCGGCGCCGGCGGGACGGTGCGGATCCGCTTCCAGTCGCTGGCCTGGCAGAAGGAGTCCGTCGACGCCAACAAGGCCCTGGTTGCGGAATGGAACGCCACCCACCCCGACGTCCAGGTCCAGTACGTCCAGGGCAGCTGGAACAGCGTCCACGACCAGCTCCTGACCTCCTTCGAGGGCGGCGAAGCCCCGGACGTCATCCACGACGCCTCCGACGACCTCGCCGACTTCGCCTACGGCGGCTACCTCGCCGATCTGCGCCCGCTGCTCTCCGACCGCCTCAAGGCCGACATCCCGGCCCGCAGTTGGGAGACCACCACCTTCGGCGACGGGATCTACGGGGTCCCCTTCCTCCAGGAACCCCGGGTCCTGATGGCCAACACCGCGCTGCTGCGCGACTCCGGGGTCCGCATCCCCACCCCCGAAGCCCCCTGGAGCTGGGAGGAGTTCCGCGAAGCCGCCCGGCGGCTCACCGCGGAGGGCCGGTACGGAGTGGCCTGGCCGCTCAAGGACCCCGTCTCGGCCACCCTCAACCTCGGCCTCTCCGCGGGCGGCCGGCTCTTCCACCGTGAGGCCGACGGGAAGGCCGTCCTGCGCTGGGCCGAGGGCGACGCCGTCGTCCCCGCCACCATCCGGGCCCAGATCGACACCGACCACAGCGCCTCCCGGACCACCCTCGGAATGGGCGGCTCCGACACCCTGCCCGGCTTCTTCGGCGGCCGGTACGCGATGGTGCCGCTCGGCTTCTCCTACCGCCAGCAGATCGTCCGCCAGGCCCCGCCCGGCTTCGCCTGGCAGGTGCTGCCGCCCCCGGCCGGGGCGGACGGCCCGGCGCAGGGGGTCAGCCCGCAGACCCTCTCCATCGCGCAGGACAGCCCGTACAAGAAGGAGGCGGCGGCCTTCGTCGACTTCCTGCTGCGCCCGGCCAACATGGTCCGCCTCGCCCGCGGCGACTGGATGCTGCCCACCGGTACGCAGGCGCTCGCCGATCCCGCCCTGCGCACCCCCGAGCTCGGCTGGGCCACGGGCGTGGCGCTGGCGGGCGCGCTGCGCCCAGCGCCGGCCCAGTCCGTGCGCGGCTATCCGGAGTGGAAGGACAAGGTCGCGACCCCGGCCCTGCAGGAGTTCTACAGCGGCGCCATCGACCTCGCGGAGGTGGAGAAACGCCTGGTGGGGGACGGGAACCGGGTGCTGGCCCGGTACCAGAGGTAAGGGGAAGGGCAGAAAAGAACGTTGCACGAGACGTATCGTCTCGTTAGGGTCGGTGCATGACCTCAGCCAAGCCCGCACACATCGCCATGTTCTCCATCGCCGCCCACGGGCACGTGAACCCGAGCATCGAAGTGATCCGGGAACTCGTCGCCCGGGGCCACCGCGTCAGCTACGCCATCCCCGCCTCCTTTGCCGAAAAGGTCGCGGAGACCGGTGCCACACCGGTGATCTACCGCTCCATCCTCCCCACCGACGACGACCCGGAGGCCTGGGGCACCGAGCTCATCGACAACCTGGAGCCCTTCCTGAACGACGCCGTCCAGGTCCTCCCGCAGCTCGCGGCCGCCTTCGAGGGCGACGAGCCCGATCTCGTCATCCACGACATCACCTCCTACCCGGCGCCCGTCCTCGCCCACCGCTGGGGCGTCCCCGCCGTCTCCCTCTCCCCGAACCTGGTCGCCTGGGAGGGCTATGAGGAGGAGGTGGCCGAGCCGATGTTCGCCGGGCTGAAGTCCTCCGAGCGCGGGCGTGCCTACTACGCCCGGTTCACCGACTGGCTCATCGAGAACGGCCTCGACGGCCGGATCGAACGCCTCCAGAGCCTCCCGCGCCGCAGCCTCGTCCTGATCCCCGAGGCGCTCCAGCCGCACGCCGACCGCGTCGACCGGTCCGTGCACACCTTCGTCGGAGCCTGCCAGGGCGACCGCAGCGCCACCCAGGGCACCTGGGAGCGGCCCGCCTCCGCCGAGGGCAAGAAGGTGCTGCTGGTCTCCCTGGGCTCCGCCTTCACCAAGCAGCCCGCCTTCTACCGCGCCTGCGTGGAGGCCTTCGGGGACCTGCCCGACTGGTACGTGGTCCTGCAGATCGGCAAGTTCACCGACGAGGCCGAGCTGGGCGCCGTCCCCGCCAATGTCGAGGTCCGCCGCTGGGTTCCCCAGCTGGACATCCTGCGCCAGGCCGACGCCTTCATCACCCACGCGGGCGCAGGCGGCAGCCAGGAGGGCCTCGCCACCGGCACGCCCATGGTCGCGGTCCCGCAGGCCGTCGACCAGTTCGGCAACGCCGACATGCTGGTCTCCCTCGGCGTGGCCCGGCACGTCCCGATGGCGGACGCCGACGCCGCGACCCTCCGGGAGGCGGTCCTCGCCCTCGTGTCCGACCCCGAGGTCGCGGCCCGCTGCGCGGCCGCCCGCGCGGACATGGCCACCGAGGGCGGCACACGGCAGGCCGCCGACCTCATCGAGGCCGAACTGTCATAGCCGGTCCTTAGGCTTCCCCCATGACGAAGAAGGCGGAGACCAAGGCGACGACGTACGCGGCGCTGCTGCGCGGCATCAATGTCGGCGGGAGCAAGAAGGTCCCCATGGCGGAGCTGCGCTCCGTGCTGGAGGGGCTCGGGCACGGCGACGTACAGACGTACCTGCAGAGCGGCAACGCCGTCTTCAGCAGCGCGAAGCAGGACCCCGTGGCACTCGCCCGGGAGCTGGAGGCGGCCATCGAGGCCCACTTCGGCTTCCGGGTGCCGTGCCTGGTCGTCGACGGCCCCTACCTGCGCGCCGTCGCCGAGGCCTGCCCCTTCCCGGCCGCCGAGCTGGAGGGCAAGCAGCTCCACGCCACCTTCTTCTCCGAACAGCCCGGCGCGGAGCGCTTCGTCGCGATCGACCGGGCCGCGTACCTCCCGGAGGAGTACCGGCTCGGCGACCGCGTCCTCTACCTCTACGCGCCCGACGGCCTGGGCCGCTCCAAACTGGGCGAAGCCCTGGCGAAGCCCGCCGTGACCAAGGGCATCGACGCGACCACCCGCAACTGGAACACCGTCGCCAGGCTCGTCGAGCTGACGGGCGGGGGGACGGGGGCGATCTGACCCGAACGCTTCGAGACCGCCCGCGCCCAGCCGGTCATCGAGCACTTCCCGGTGCCGCCCGTGATCGCGTTGTCGAACGAGGGGGAGGGCCCGGGTTGAGGATGCCGAAGTACATGCCCTGCACCGTCATGCGATTTCACCGATAGCCCCGCCTCTGCCGCCGCCCGGGACGTCCCGGCACGACCCACCGGCGATCCGACCGATCGGATCAACCCGGGACACCCCCTAAAGGGCGTCCAGCACCGCCAGCTCGGTCGGCGACAGGTGGATCTTCGCCGCCTCCAGGTTCTCCGCCAGATGGACGGCGGAACCGGTGCCCGGCGTGGGGCACAGGACCGGGGAGTGGTGCAGCAGCCACGCCAGCGCGATCTGGCCCGTCCCCGCACCGTGCGCCGCGGCGACCGCGGTGACGGCGGCCGCGCTCTCCCGGGTCAGGGACCCGCTGCCCAGCGGGTAGTACGGGAGGAAGGCGATCCCGTGCTCCTCGCACAGCGCGAGCACCTCCGCCGAGCCGCGCTCCAGCAGGTTGTACGCGTTCTGGACCGAGGCGATCGGGACCGACTCCAGCGCGAGCCGCAGCTGCTCCGCGGTGACGGTGTCCAGCCCGATGTGCCGGATCTTGCCCTCCGCCCGCAACTCCGCGAGCGCGCCGAGCTGTTCGGCCATCGGCACCGACGGATCGAAGCGGTGCAGCTGGTACAGGTCGATGCGCTCCACCCGCAGCCGCCGCAGGCTCGCCTCGCACATCTCCCGCAGCTGCTCCGGACGGCCCGCCACGTGCCACAGGTCGGGGCCGGTGCGCACCACCCCGCCCTTGGTGGCGACGACCAACTGCTCCCCGTACGGGTGCAGGGCGTCGGCGATCAGCTCCTCGGCCACGTCGGGGCCGTAGTTGTCGGCCGTGTCGATGAGGGTGACCCCGAGCTCCACCGCCGTGCGCAACAGCTCCCGGGCCTCCGCCCGCCCGCCGCGCGGACCCCAGTAGCCCGGACCGACGAGCCCGCCCGTACCGAATCCGAGCCGCCGCACCGGCAGGTCCCCACCCAGGTTGAATATCCGTTCCACCATGCCCCGACCGTAACGCAAGGCGCCGGATGTGCCAGGCTCATGGCATGCGGTACATCATCATCGGCGCGGGCGCGGTCGGCGCCACCATCGGCGGACGGCTCGCGGAGGCGGGCGGCGAGGTCGTCCTCGTCGCGCGCGGCGCGCACGCGGAGGCCCTGCGGGCCGGCGGGCTGCGGCTCACGACGGCGGACGGGGAGCGCGTACACCGGCTGCCCGTGGTCACCGGACCGGCCGAACTGGCCGAACTGGGCGAACTGAGGCCGGACGACGTCCTGCTGCTGGCCGTGAAGACCCAGGACGCGATCGCCGCGCTCGACGCGTGGGGCGACGCGGAGGTCGCGGGCGGCGGGACGGCGGCGCAGCGGCTGCCGGTGCTGTGCGCGCAGAACGGCGTGGAGAGCGAGCGGCTGGCGCTACGGCGCTTCGCGCGCGTGTACGGGGTGTGCGTATGGCTGCCCGCCACCTTCCTGGAGCCGGGAGTGGTCTCCGCGCTGTGCGCGCCGCGCACCGGCATCCTGCACCTGGGCCCGGCCGCGGGCGGCACGGACGCACTGGCCCGGGCCGTCGCGGCGGACCTCGGGAAGGCCGGCTTCGAGGCGCCGGTGGTCGGCGACGTGATGCGGTGGAAGTACGCGAAGCTGCTGGGGAACCTGGGCAACGCGATCCAGGCGACGACGGGTCCGGAGCCGGATGCCGCGAAGGCGGCGCTGATGGGGCGGGCCGTAGCCGAGGCGAAGGCGGCCTTCGCTGCGGCGGGCATCGCGTACGCCTCGGAGGCCGAGCAGTCCGCTGCGCGGGACGGCAAGGTGAACCAGCCGCCGGGCATCCGTGGCGGCTCCTCCTGGCAGAGCCTTGCGCGCGGCACGGGCTCGGTGGAGGCGGACTACCTCAACGGGGAGATCTGCCTGCTGGGCCGTCTGCACGGGGTCCCGACCCCGGTCAACGACGTCCTGCGGCACGCCGCGAACATCTTCGCCCGCGAAGGCCTGCCTCCGGGCGCCATGTCCATCGAGGACCTCACGGCCCTGGCCGACGAGGCCGCGGCCCGCGCGGCTTGAAGACCGGGGCTCCGCCCCGTGCCCCGCGCCTCAAACTCCCCCAGCTACCGCTGGGAGGGGCTCCCAGGCGAGGCTGGAATTGCCCGGCGAGAACGCCTGCCGAACAGGCGGCATCGGCCACAGCCAGCCCCGCCGGCGTTTGAGGCGCGGGGTCTGGGGCGGAGCCCCAGGGCGCGACGCCGCGGCCGGAGGTGGTCGGTCAGGCCGTCAGGGCCGGGAGCAGGGCCCGGGCCTGGGCGGCGGAGTCGTAGCGGCGCAGCAGGAGGCGGGCCAGCTCCGGGGCCGCGCCCAGGACATCGGCGACGACATCCGCGCCCGCCGCCTCGGCGCCCGCCGCGATGCGGTCCGGCAGCCGGCCGGGGGCTATGACGTAGGGGGCCACCGCCACCCGGGCGAAGCCCTCGGCGCGCAGGGCCCGTACGGCGTCCTCCGTACGGGGAAGGGCAGCGGAGGCGAACGCAGGCCGCACGGCGCACCAACCGGTGTGCCGCCACTCCCGCGCGGTTTCAGCGATCGCTGCGATCGCCTCCGGGTCTGTGGATCCGGCGGACGTGAGCACCACCGCGGTGGTGGCACGGTCCGCCGGGGTGATTCCGGCCTCGGCCAGCCGGAGTTCGAGGGCCGAGAGCAGGAGCGGGGACGGCCCGAGGACATCGGCCACCCGCACCGAGAGCCCCGGCAGCCGGGCCGTCGACTCGGCCAGCGCCGCCGGGATGTCGGACTTCGCGTGGAAGGCCCGGGTGAGCAGGAGCGGGAGGGCCACGACCTCGCGCACGCCCGACAGGTAGAGCGAGGACAGGACCTTGCCCACCGACGGGGTGTTGAAGTCCAGGAAGGCCGTCTCCACCCGCACCCCGGGCCGCAGCGCCCGCACCCGCCGGGTGAGGGCGTGCACGGTCGCGGCGTGCCGCGGGTCGCGGCTGCCGTGGGCGATGACCAGGAGTGCGGGTGCGGAGGACATGGCGATCAGCTCTTGACCAGCAGGCCGCGGCTGCGCAGCACCCACCGCTCGACCGGGCTGAAGACCAGCAGGTCGATCGCGATGCCGACGACCAGGATCAGGATGATCGCGAGGAACACGCCCGGCAGGTCGATGTTGTTGCGGCCGTTCTCCAGCAGCTGGCCCAGGCCGAGGCCCAGATCGGGGGAGCTGGCGATGATCTCGGCGGCCATCAGCGAGCGCCAGGAGAAGGCCCAGCCCTGCTTCAGACCGGCCAGGTAGCCCGGCAGGGCGGCCGGCATGACGATGTGCCGGGCCCCGCTCAGGCCGGTGGCGCCCAGGGTGCGGCCCGCCCGCAGGTAGAGCGGCGGGATCTGGTCGATGCCGGAGACGAGGCCGTTGGCGATGGACGGGACGGCGCCCAGCAGGATCACCGTGTACATCATCGCGTCGTTGAGGCCGAACCAGAGCACGGCCGGGGGCACCCAGGCCACCGACGGCAGCGACTGGAGGCCCTGGAGGATCGGGCCGATCGCGGCGCGGACGAACTTCACCCGGGCGACCAGCAGGCCCAGCGGGGTGCCGATGGCCAGGGCCAGCAGGAAGCCGAGCAGACCGCGCGAGACGCTGGTCCAGACGACCTCCAGCAGGGTGCCCTTGAGCCACATGTCGGACAGGCTGTCCCACACGGCGGACAGCGCCGGCAGCTTGGTCTCCTCGGTGACCTTCGCCGCGACGAGGATCTGCCAGACCAGGAGCACGAGGCCCACGGCCAGGAACGGCGGCAGGACCTTCTTGACGAGGACCTCGCGGACCGGGGTGCGGTGGGTCTCGACGGCGTCGAGGGCGTCCAGGCCGGCCTCCAGGCCCGCAAGGTCGTCGGTCTTGCCCTTGGCCGTGACCTTCGGGGTGGTGTCAGTGCTGGCCATGGCGGCGGATCTCCCCACGCAGGTGTTCAGTGATCTCAAGGGACAGCTCCGCGACGTCCGCGTCCTCGATGCGGCGCGGCTGCGGGATGTCCACGGTCCATTCCTTCGCGACCCGGCCGGGCCGCGAGGAGAGCAGGACCACGCGCTCGGCGAGCCGCACGGCCTCGCGGACGTTGTGCGTGACGAAGAGGACGGAGAGCCCCGTCTCGGCCCAGATGCGCGTGAGTTCGCCGTGCAGCACGTCACGCGTGATGGCGTCGAGCGCCGCGAACGGCTCGTCCATCAGCAGCAGCCGGCTGTCCTGGGCGAGCGCCCGGGCCAGCGCCACGCGCTGGCGCATGCCGCCCGACAGCTCGTGCACGCGCTTGCCGTACGCGCCGCCGAGCCGGACCAGCTCCAGCAGCCGCTCGGCCTCCGGCCTGCGGTCGGCCTTGGCCACCCCGCGCAGGCGCAGGGCGAGTTCGATGTTCTTGCCCGCGGTCAGCCACGGGAAGAGGGCGTGCTCCTGGAACATGAGCGCCGGACGGCCGCCGGGGGTCTCGATGGACCCCGCGGACGGCTTGTCCAGGCCCGCGACCAGGTTCAGCAGGGTGGACTTTCCACACCCCGACGCACCCAGGATGGTGACGAACTCTCCGGGAGCGACATCGAGACTGATGTCGTCCAGGACGAGCTGCGATCCGGCCGGGCCGGAGAAGGACTTCGATACGTGCTCGATGCGCGCGGCGTGCGCGTGCTGCTCCGCTACGGTGCCCTCGGCAGCCTTGGCAAGCGTGGTGGCCATGGTCGTCACCTCCTGGGATTGCTGGGTTGCGGGATTACTTGGTGCCGAGGCCGGCGTCGGAGACCTCGGGCTTGCCGGCGGCCTTCAGGACCTTGTTCAGGAGCGTCAGGTCGTAGATGCCGGTCAGGTCGGGCTGCTCGATGAGCTTGGCCTTGACGGCGTAGTCGGCCTGCTTCTTCAGCGTGTCGGCCAGCGGGTCGTCGGTGACGAGGATGCTCGTCCACGCCGGGTCGATGATCTTCGCGTCGAGCGGCTTGCCGCCCTCGGCCTCCAGCTTGGCGTTGGCGGAGGCCTTGGCCTTGTCCGGGTTGGCGTTGATCCACTCGTTGGTCTTCACCGTGCCCTTGAGCACGGCCTCGACCACGTCCGGGTGCTCCTTGAGGAACTTCTGCGACACGATGATGTTCGTGATCACGAACTTCTTGTCGGGCCACAGGGCAGTCTCGTCGAGGAGGACGGAGCCGCCGTCGGAGACGAGCTTGGAGGCCGTGGGCTCCGGAACCCAGGCGCCGTCGATGGAGCCCTGCTTGAAGGCGTCGGGGGTGACCTTGTTGTCGGTGCGGACGACGGAGACGTCGCCCTTGCCGGACTCGGGGTCGACCGTCCAGCCCTTCTCGGAGATCCAGTTGAGGAACGCGACGTCCTGCGTGTTCCCCTTCTGGGGGGTGGCGATCTTCTTGCCCTTGAGGTCGTCCAGGGTCTTGATCTTGTCCGGGTTCACGACGAGCTTGACGCCGCCGGAGGCGGAGCCGGAGATGATCTTCAGGTTGGAGCCCTTGGACTTCACGTAGCCGTTGATCGACGGCGAGGGGCCGATGAAGCCGATGTCGAGAGAGCCGCCGTTGAGGGCTTCGATCTCGGACGGGCCGGCGTTGAAGGACTGCGGCTTGATCGCGGTGGCGCCCAGTTCCTTCTGGATCAGGCCCTCCTGGAGGCCGACCAGGGCGGTGGCGTGCGTCAGGTTCGGGAAGTACCCGATGCGGACCTCGGAGGCGGAGAGCTTCGCGCCGTCGGTCGAGGCGGCGTTGGCCTTCTTGTCCTCGGGCTTGTCGGCCTCGGAGCCGTAGCCGCAGGAGGCGAGCGCACCGATCAGGAGCGGCAGGGCGGCGGCGGCGACAACGCCGCGGCGCAGGGTCTTACGGGTGGTGGCGATACCGGTGGCAGGCACGGGAGGACTTCCTCTCGTGACGCGGTCATCTCATGACGCACGTCTTCGTCTGTGGAGCAAGGGCGGATACGGCTCGTGGGGGGTGTGGGCGCGCAGGCAGTGCGCGTACGTCATCGCGCACATCGCCCCACCCCTCCCTGGCCGCTGCCGAGGGCGCCGCTGCCTACGCGGCCGCCCTCCTTCGCGAAGGTGGAGTAGATGTCGGCAAGCATGATCTAGAAGTCCCACCCTTCTTCATCCGCCTGGACGGTGGTCTCCGCCTTGGAGGCGAAGGACTCTCCGGCCATGCCCGCCGCGAGGGTGGTTCCGTCGGCCGGGTCGATCAGCAGGAAGGACCCGGTGCGGCGGGAGTCGGCGTACGCGTCGAGCGCGAGCGGCTCGGCGGTACGGACGACCACGCGGCCGATGTCGTTGGCCACGAGCTGCCCGGGGTTCGGGTGCTGGGATAGGTCGTCGAGGGTCAGCCGCGAGGGGATCTCCTTGACGATCGCCTTGACCGTGCGCGTCGTGTGCTTGATCAGCACCCGGGCGCCGACGGCCAGGGGCTGGTCCGCCACGTGGCAGACCGTCGCCTCGACGTCCTGCGTGGTGGCCGGCGCGCTCGCGGACGGCGCGATCAGGTCGCCGCGCGAGATGTCGATGTCGTCCGCCAGGCGCAGGGTCACCGACTGCGGGGCCCAGGCGATGTCGACGCTCTCGCCGAGCGCGTCGATGCCCACGATGGTGCTCGTACGGCCCGAGGGCAGCACGGTCACGGCCTCGCCGACGCGCAGCACGCCGGAGGCGATCTGGCCCGCGTAGCCGCGGTAGTCGGGGTGCTCCGCGGACTGCGGACGGATCACGTACTGCACCGGGAAGCGCGCCGGGCAGGCGGTGAGGTCGTGGCTGACCGGGACGGTCTCCAGGTGCTCCAGCACCGTCGGGCCGCCGTACCAGTCCATGTTGGCGGAGGGCTCGACCACGTTGTCCCCGGCCAGGGCCGAGATCGGGATCGCGGTGATCTCCGGGACGCCCAGGTCGGAGGCGTACGCGGTGAACTCCTCGGCGATGGCCGCGAAGACCTTCTCCTCGTAGCCCACCAGGTCCATCTTGTTGACGGCCAGCACCACGTGCGGGACGCGCAGCAGCGCGGCGACGGCCGCGTGCCGGCGGGTCTGCTCGATCACGCCGTTGCGGGCGTCGACCAGGACCACGGCCAGGTCGGCGGTGGAGGCGCCGGTGACCATGTTCCGCGTGTACTGCACGTGCCCCGGGGTGTCCGCGAGGATGAACCGGCGGCGCGCGGTGGCGAAGTAGCGGTACGCGACGTCGATGGTGATGCCCTGCTCCCGCTCGGCCCGCAGGCCGTCGGTGAGCAGCGCGAGGTCGGGGGCCTCCTGGCCGCGCTGGGCCGAGACGGCCTCGACGGCCTCCATCTGGTCGGTCAGGACCGACTTGGAGTCGTGCAGCAGCCGGCCCACCAGGGTGGACTTGCCGTCGTCGACGGAACCGGCGGTCGCGAAGCGCAGCAGGGTGGTCGCCGACAGATCGGCGAACTGCTCGGTGGTGCTGGTCATGTCTAGAAGTACCCTTCGCGCTTGCGGTCTTCCATCGCGGCCTCGGACATCTTGTCGTCGGCGCGGGTGGCACCCCGCTCGGTGAGGCGGGAGACGGCGATCTCGGCGATCACGGCGTCCAGCGTGGCGGCGTCGGAGTCGACGGCGCCGGTGCAGGACATGTCACCGACGGTGCGGTAGCGGATCAGGCGGGTCTCGGGGACCTCGCCCTCCTTGGCGCCGCCCCACTCGCCGGCCGTCAGCCACATGCCGTTGCGCTGGAAGACCTCGCGCTCGTGGGCGAAGTAGATCTCCGGCAGCTCGATGCCCTCGCGGGCGATGTACTGCCAGACGTCCAGCTCGGTCCAGTTCGAGAGCGGGAAGACGCGCACGTGCTCGCCGGGCGCGTGGCGGCCGTTGTAGAGCTGCCACAGCTCGGGGCGCTGGCGGCGCGGGTCCCACTGGGAGAACTCGTCGCGGAGGCTGAACACCCGCTCCTTGGCGCGGGCCTTCTCCTCGTCGCGGCGGCCGCCGCCGAAGACGGCGTCGAACTTGAGCTGCTGGATCGCCTCGGTCAGCGGGACGGTCTGCAGCGGGTTGCGGGTGCCGTCCGGGCGTTCGCGCAGCTTGCCCGCGTCGATGTAGTCCTGGACGGACGCCACGTGCAGGCGCAGTCCGTGCTTCTCGACGGTGCGGTCGCGGTACTCCAGCACCTCGGGGAAGTTGTGGCCCGTGTCGACGTGCAGCAGCGTGAAGGGCACCGGCGCCGGCGCGAACGCCTTCAGCGCCAGGTGCAGCATGACGATGGAGTCCTTGCCGCCGGAGAAGAGGATCACCGGCTTCTCGAACTCGCCCGCCACCTCGCGGAAGATGTGCACGGCCTCGGACTCGAGGGCGTCGAGGTGCGACAGCGCGTAGGGAGCGTCCGTCTCGTCGTGGACGTGTGCGACGGTCGTCGTCATGCCAGACCCCTCTCGGTGAGCAGCGCGTGCAGGGCCGAAGCCGACTCCTGCACGGTCTGCGTGTGCGACTCGATACGGAGGTCCGGGGACTCCGGCGCCTCGTACGGGTCGTCGACCCCGGTCAGACCGGAGATCTCGCCCGCCGCCTGCTTGGCGTACAGGCCCTTCACGTCACGCTCGGAGCACACCTCGACCGGGGTGGCCACGTGCACTTCGAGGTAGTTCGTCTCGGCGGCCGCGTGCCGCTTGCGGACGGCCTCACGGCTGTCCCCGAACGGCGCGATCACCGGCACCAGCGCCTTGACGCCGTTGCTCGCGAGGAGTTCGGCGACGAAGCCGATCCGCTGCACGTTCGTGTGCCGGTCCTCGCGGCTGAAACCGAGGCCGGCGGAGAGGAACTCGCGGATCTCGTCGCCGTCGAGGACCTCCACGCGGTGGCCCTCGGCGCGCAGCCGGTCGGCCAGCGCGTAGGCGATGGTGGTCTTGCCCGCGCTCGGCAGCCCGGTCAGCCACACGGTGGCGCCCTGGTCGCTCACGCTCATCTGCTCAGTCTCCGTAGGTTCTTTGCTGTCCGTCATCAGCCGTGCAGTCCGCACTCGGTCTTGCCCCGCCCGGCCCACCGGCCGGCGCGGGCGTCCTCGCCCTCCGCCACACGGCGCGTGCACGGGGCACATCCGACGGAGGCGTAGCCGTCCATCAGCAGCGGGTTGGTGAGCACGCCGTGCTCGGCGACGTAGGCGTCCACGTCGTCCTGCGTCCAGCGGGCGATCGGCGAGATCTTGACCTTCTGCCGCTTCTCGTCCCAGCCGACCACCGGGGTGTTCGCCCGGGTCGGGGACTCGTCGCGGCGCAGGCCCGTCGCCCACGCGTCGTACGAGGTCAGGCCCTCTTCGAGGGGCTTGACCTTGCGCAGCGCGCAGCACAGGTCGGGGTCGCGGTCGTGCAGCTTGGGGCCGTACTCCGCGTCCTGCTCGGCCACCGTCTGGCGCGGGGTGAGCGTGATGACGTTGACGTCCATCACGGCCTCGACCGCGTCGCGGGTGCCGATGGTCTCCTCGAAGTGGTAGCCGGTGTCGAGGAAGACCACGTCCACGCCGGGGAAGGCGCGGGACGCCAGGTGGGCGACGACCGCGTCCTCCATGGACGAGGTGACACAGAACTTCTCGCCGAAGGTCTCGGCCGCCCAGGTGAGGATCTCCAGCGCGGAGGCGTCCTCGAGGTCCCGGCCCGCCTGCTCGGCCACGGCTTTGAGACTCACGTCTTGAGTGGTGGTCATATCTCGTCCCCTCCAGCGGTGTTCGACTGAACGCCCCGGGCCAGCAGCCCGAGGTACTTCAGCTGGAAGGCTCGGTTGCAGGCCCTGCATTCCCAGGCGCCGTGGCCTGTTTCATTCGGAAACAGGTCCTCGTCGCCGCAGTACGGGCAGTAGAACGGTGCGGCGCGCTCGCTCACGACAGATCCTCGTCCTTGGCGCGCCCGACCCAGGCGGCGAAGCGCTCCCCGTCCTCACGCTGCTCCTCGAAGCGCGTGACGACCCGCTCGACGTAGTCGGGCAGACCGGCCGAGGTGACCTTGAGGCCGCGGACCTTGCGGCCGAAACCGGCCTCCAGGCCGAGGGCGCCGCCCAGGTGGACCTGGTAGCCCTCCACCTGGTTGCCGTCGTCGTCCAGGACCAGCTGGCCCTTGAGACCGATGTCCGCCACCTGGATACGGGCGCAGGCGTTCGGGCAGCCGTTGATGTTGATGGTCAGCGGCTCGGCGAACTCCGGCAGGCGGCGCTCCAGCTCGTCGATCAGCGAGGCGCCGCGCGCCTTGGTCTCGACGATGGCCAGCTTGCAGAACTCGATGCCGGTGCAGGCCATCGTGCCGCGGCGGAACGGGGACGGCTTGACCCGCAGGTCCAGCGCCTCCAGGGCGGCCACGACGGAGTCCACCTGGTCGGCCTCGATGTCGAGGACGATCATCTTCTGCTCGGCGGTGGTGCGCAGGCGGCCGGAGCCGTGCTGCGAGGCCACGTCCGCGATCTTGGTGAGGGTGGCGCCGTCCACGCGGCCCACGCGGGGCGCGAAGCCGACGTAGAACTTGCCGTCCTGCTGCTGGTGGACGCCGACGTGGTCGCGCCACTGGCCGCTGGGCTGCTCGGGCGCGGGGCCGTCGGTCAGCTTCCGCTTCAGGTACTCGTCCTCCAGGACCTGGCGGAACTTGGCCGGGCCCCAGTCGGCGACGAGGAACTTCAGGCGGGCGCGGGTGCGCAGCCGGCGGTAGCCGTAGTCGCGGAAGATCGAGATGACGCCCTCGTACACGTCCGGGACCTCGTCGAGCGAGACCCAGGTGCCGAGGCGGACACCGAGCTTGGGGTTGGTGGACAGACCGCCGCCGACCCAGACGTCGAAGCCGGGCCCGTGCTCGGGGTGGTTCACGCCCACGAAGGCGATGTCGTTGATCTCGTGCGCCACGTCGAGCAGCGGCGAGCCGGAGATCGCGGACTTGAACTTGCGGGGCAGGTTCGAGAAGTCCGGGTTGCCGACGATGCGGCGGTAGATCTCGTCGATGGCGGGCGTGCCGTCGATGATCTCGTCCTGGGCGATGCCGGCCACGGGCGAACCGAGGATGACGCGGGGCGTGTCACCGCAGGCCTCGGTGGTCGACAGCCCGACGGCTTCGAGCCGGCGCCAGATCTCGGGGACGTCCTCGATCCGGATCCAGTGGTACTGCACGTTCTGCCGGTCGGTGAGGTCGGCCGTGCCGCGCGCGAACTCCTCGGAGATCTCGCCGATGACGCGGAGCTGCTCGGTGGTCAGCCGGCCGCCGTCGATGCGGACGCGCAGCATGAAGTACTTGTCGTCCAGCTCCTCCGGCTCCAGGATCGCGGTCTTGCCGCCGTCGATCCCGGGCTTGCGCTGGGTGTAGAGACCCCACCAGCGCATACGGCCGCGGAGGTCGTTCGGGTCGATCGAGTCGAAGCCCGTCTTGGAGTAGATGTTCTCGATGCGTGTCCGCACATTGAGACCGTCGTCGTCCTTTTTGAACTGCTCGTTGCCGTTGAGGGGCGTGTGGTGTCCGACGGCCCACTGACCCTCACCGCGGTGACGGCCGGTCTTGCGGCGCGCGGCGGCTGCGGGGGCGGCTGCGGGCGTTTCGGGGGTGGCGGCCATGGCGGTACGTCCTTCTTCGGCGGCTCAGGGCAGGGGCAAGGGAGGGGTGCGGCGGCGTGACCCCTGGGCGACTGAGCGGGTGTGGCTGATCGCCGCGCCTTTGCCGGGGTGGCCGGCGGACAGGGCGGTATTCGGCCTTCAGGGGACTGCGATGATCGACACTTCCACGGCGACGATGCCGGGATTGTGGCGATGTGCGGCGGTTGCTGGTTCCGTCAGCGAGCCGGACAGATGGCGCTGGACATGCGGCCGAGGTCGACGTGCCGCCGACTCACCAAGGCAATTCCAGCTCCATTCATGGCGGAAGCGTGTCATGTGCCGATTGGAGGAGTCCACTACTGTCCACAATGCGGACGAACTCGTCCCGGATCGTGGGATGGCGTGATCGGGGTCACCTCCGGAGCCCCCGCCGGGTCCGGGGCGGAGCCCCGGGAGCCGGCGGCCCGCCCGGAGGGTTACGCGCCCGGCCAGGGGCCGGGGGTCGGGGCGGACTCCTTCGGCTCCGTTTCCGTCTTGAAGACCTTGAAGCCCCGCCGCAGGTAGTTGTCCATCGCCGTCGGACCGTCCTGGCTGCACGTGTGGAGCCACACGCGCCGCGTCGCCTCACGCCCCGGCCAGCGCGACGCGAGGTCCCATGCCCGGGCGATGCCCACCGACAGCAGGTGCCCGCCGATCCGCCGGCCCCGGAAGTCCGGCAGCAGGCCGAAGTAGATGATCTCCACCACACCGTCGTCCTGCGGGTCGAACTCCACGTACCCCGCCGGCGTGCCCCGGTCGTACGCCACCCACGTCTCCACGCCCGGCCGCCCCAGCTGCTCCACCCACTGCGCGCGGGTCAGGGACAGCCGGTCCGTCCAGTGGATGTCACCGCCGACCGAGGCGTAGAGGAAGCGGCTGAATTCGGGGGAGGGGACCTCCGCCCGGGCGATGGTGATCTCGGGGCCCGGGGGAGTCGCCGGTATGAGGTCCGTCGGAGAGGTCATTTCCAGGGACCAGGTGGTGAGTGTGATGGTGCTCATGCACGTCAGGGAATCACGCCGGACCCCGAACGGCCCAGGCGGGCCCTGATCACCGCGGGGGCGGTGGAGTGGGGGAGCAGCCCCGCCGGGTCCTGCGGACGGATCAGCTCCACCTCCACGTCCTCCGCGAAGCGGTACGGCCGGTGGGTCAGGACGCCCGCAAGGTGGCGGCGTACGCGCGACAGCTCCGCCCGGATCGTCACCGTGCGCGTCGGATCCCCGAACAGCTCGGCGGCCAGCTCCGCCGCCGAGCGCCCCCGCGGGCTCTCCGCCAGCAGGAACAGCAGCTCCGCGTGGCGCGGGCTCAGCTCCTGGGACCAGCTCCCGGCGGCCCCGTACACCGTCACCGTCCAGGATCCGGCCCGGCTGAGGTCGAGGACGACCCGCGTCACCCCCGTACTCGTGCGGTCCTGCGCGATCCGCAGCAGCCAGCCGCCCGGCAGCGGCTCCACCGCGCACTCCCCGAGCTGCGGCACCCACACCCGGCCCGGCCCGAAGGACTTCGGCAGCGGGACGCGGTCCACGGGGGCCAGGCCCGTGACGGCCGCGATCCAGCCGTTGGGGTCCACCGCGACGGCCCGCCCCGGCAGCCGCGCCAGCAGCGGGGCCGCCACCGTCCGCAGCCGCTCCAGCGACTCCAGGTGCCGGATGCGCAGCTCCCGCTCCGCGAGCCGGGCCACCGAGCTCACCCAGGCCAGGGTCGCCGGGTGCATGGTGGCCAGCGGCCCGCTGACGTCGACCACGCCCAGCAGCTGCCCGTCCCGCGGGTCCCGTACGGGCGCCCCCGCGCAGGTCCAGTCGTGGTGGCTGGAGACGAAGTGCTCCGCCGAGAACACCTGGACGGGCCGCCGGGTCACCAGCGCGGTGCCCACCCCGTTCGTGCCGACCACGGCCTCGTCCCAGTCGGCCCCCACCGCGAAGCCGAGCCGGTCCGCCTTGCGCAGGATCGAGGAGTGGCCCTCCCGCCACAGCAGCCGCCCGTCGGCGTCGGCGACGACCATGATGTGCAGGGCCTCGTCCAGCGCCGGAAGCAGCCCCTCCCGCAGCACCGGAAGGATCTCCCGCAGTGCCGAGACGTGCCGCCGCTCCTCGGTCTCGGCGGCCGACAGCATCCGTGAGCGCGCGTCCCGGTCCGGATGGACCCCGCCCGCCATCATCCGGCGCCAGGACTCGGCGATCTCCGGGCGCGGCGCGGCCGGCGGCCGGTCCCCGGCCAGCGCGGCCGCCCGTACTCCCTTGAGCAGACGCGCAGCCTCCCGCGCGTCCATGGCCGAGATGCGCGCCACGTCTACCGCGCTGCCTGCGGATTTGGCCACCAGAACCTCCCCGTGCGAACTGGACGTGCGGACGTGCGGACGTGCGAAGGAAGCCGCCCGGGCGGTCCGCGAAGACCGATTCCCCCGGCACCCCCGGCGGGCGGCTGCCGACTCAAAGGTTGCAACGGTATGCAACTCTCGCCAAGTCCCGGTCACCCGACCGAAACTGTCCGGACGCCGCTCGGCGGCGTGACAGCTCCTCCTCGGGGCTTCTCGGATCAGGGGTGGTGCCGAGTCGGCGCGGCGCCACCCCTGTTCCCGGTCGACGGGCCCGGATCCGGGCTCGGAGCGGTCGTGGGGACCTTGGGGGGTCCCCGGCGCCCCTCCCTAGCCTGCGATCCGCGCCCGTTCCACGACTCCTCGCAGATCGAGGCTGTGCGGCAGCGTGCCGAAGGCCGTGCCCCAGTCGCCGCCCAGCCGCGAGGCGCAGAACGCGTCCGCCACCTCCGGCGGAGCCCACCGCACCAGCAGCGATCCCTGGAGCACCAGCGCCATGCGCTCCACCACGCGGCGGGCCCGCGCCTCGATGCCCTCCAGGTCGGCGAGCTCCGTCAGCAGGTCCTTGATGGCCGAATCCAGCCGGTGGTCGGCGCCCCGGGCGAGCCCGACCTCCTGGAGGAAGGCCCCCAGCGCCTGCGGCTCACGTTGGAGGGCGCGGAGCACGTCGAGGGCCTGGACGTTGCCCGACCCCTCCCAGATGGAGTTCAGCGGGGATTCGCGCAGCAGTCTCGGCAGGCCGGACTCCTCGACGTAGCCGTTGCCCCCCAGACACTCCAGGGCCTCCGCCACCATCGGCGTACAGCGCTTGGTCACCCAGTACTTCGCGGCGGGCACGGCGAGGCGCAGGAAGGCCTTCTCCTGCTCGGTGCCGGCGTCGTAGGCGGCCGCGAGGCGCAGGGTCAGGGTGGTGGCCGCCTCCGACTCCAGGGCGAGGTCGGCGAGGACGTTGCGCATCAGCGGCTGGTCGATGAGCGGTGCTCCGAAAGCAGAGCGGTGCTCCGCATGGTGAACGGCCTGCGTCAGCGCCTGCCGCATCAGCGACGCCGAGCCGATCACACAGTCCAGCCGGGTCGCCGCGACCATCTCGATGATGGTCCGCACCCCCCGGCCCTCCTCGCCGACCCGCCGCGCCCAGGTCCCGTCGAACTCCACCTCGCTCGACGCGTTCGACTTGTTGCCCAGCTTGTCCTTCAGCCGCTGGATCGCGAACACGTTGCGCGTCCCGTCCGGCAGCACCCGCGGAACCAGGAAGCAGGTCAGCCCGCCCGGAGCCTGCGCCAGCACCAGGAAGCCGTCGCACATCGGAGCCGAGCAGAACCACTTGTGCCCGGTCAGCAGGTACTCGCCGGACGCGTCCAGCGGCACCGCCGCCGTCGTGTTCGCCCGTACGTCGCTCCCGCCCTGCTTCTCCGTCATCCCCATGCCGAAGAGGACACCGGCCTTCTGCGCGGCCGGCCGCAGCCCCTCCTCGTACACGTGCGAGGTCAGCCGGGGCTCCCACTCGGCCGCCAGCTCCGGATCGGCCCGCAGCGCCGGTACGGCGGCATGCGTCATCGAGATCGGGCAGCCGTGGCCGGCCTCGGCCTGGGACCACACGAAGAATCCGGCGGCGCGGCGCAGGTGCCCGGCCGGCCGCCCCCAGGCGTCGGTCAGCCCGGAGGACACGGCGTGCCCGAGCAGGCGGTGCCAGGCAGGATGGAAGTCGACCTCGTCGATCCGGTTCCCGTACCGGTCGTGCGTCCGCAGTTTCGGCGGATTTTCGTTCGCCTGCGTCCCCCATTCCTGGGCCTGAGCGGAACCCGCGGCGCGCCCGAGGGCGGTGAGCTCCTCGCGTACCCCGCCGAGGAGTTCGGGGTCCGCGGAGGCGAGATGACGCTCCACGCCCTCGGTGAGGGCGCGGTCGCCCCCGTAGACGTCGTAGCCCACCAGGGGCGGGGCCTGATTGGTGACTGTGTGGGTGGTGGCTGCCATGCCGATACCGTAAGGACGTGCAGCCAGCAAAAGAAACACCCGAGGGGATCCCAGGACGCCATGGACGGCTCCACCGGGCCCGCGCCCTCTACCGGAACGTCTCCAAACGGAAGATGGGCTGGCTGCTGCTGAAGGACACCGTCAACTCCTGCATCGAGTACCGGATCCTCGGGCTCGCGGCCGAAGCGGCGTTCTTCACCCTGCTCTCGCTGCCCCCGCTCTTCCTCGGCCTGCTGGGCCTGCTCGGCTACGTGGACGGCTGGACGGACACCCGGACCGTCGAGAGCATCGAGGAGAACATCCTGGGCGCGGTCGGCACGGTCCTGTCCGACCGGGGCGTCAACGACATCGCCAGACCCCTCCTCGACGACGTCACCGGCCGCGGCCGCCCGGACCTGATCTCCCTCGGTTTCGCCTTCGCCCTGTGGTCGGGCTCGCGCGCGGTGAACGTCTTCATCGACACCATCACCGTCATGTACGGGCTCGACGGGCAGCGCGGCATCGTCAAGACCCGCCTGCTGGCCTTCCTGCTGTACATCATCGCGCTGCTGATCGGCGCGATCGTGCTGCCGCTGATGGTGGTGGGGCCGGACGCGGTGGTCCGGCTCGTGCCCTGGGGCACCGAGGTCATCGCGGTCCTGTACTGGCCGACCGTGACCTTGCTGTCCATCGCCTTCCTGACGACGCTCTACCACGTGTCGGTGCCCGTGCGCTCCCCGTGGATCGAGGACGTGCCGGGCGCGCTGGTGGCCCTCGCCATGTGGGTGCTGGGCTCCTTCCTGCTGCGGATCTACCTGACCAACACCGTCGAGGGGCCCACGATCTACGGCTCCCTGGCCGCCCCGGTGGCCGTCCTCCTGTGGATCGGCATCTCGGCCTTCGCGGTGCTCGTGGGCGCCGCCGTGAACGCGGCCATCGACCGGGTCTGGCCGTCCGTGGCCACGGCGGCGGCGCGCGAGGCGAACGAGCGGGCGCGCGAGGCGGAGGCCGCGCAGCTGATCGCGCGGGCCGCCGCCTGGCGGGCGATGGCGGAGGGCGAATCGGAGGACGACGAGGACGAGGGCATGCCGTCGGAGTTCCCGGAGCGCTGGTCGAAGTTCCTGCCGCCGGAGGACTACTCGTCCCGGCTGCGCAAGCACTGACCCCGCGGCCCGGGCCCGGTCAGCCTCAGCCGTTCACTCCTTGGCCCAGACGATGAGCCGGCCGCTCATCGTCGGGCTGTACTCCTTGCTGACGTCCTCGATGAGGGCCAGGGCCACGGAGCCCTTGTCGGTGACCGAGCACAGGGCAGCGCCCTTCACCAGGCCGCGCCCCTGCGCCGCGCCGCCTCCCAGCTGCACGGGTCCGAAGCCGGTACCCGCGGCGGCCCGGCAGTTCTCGAAGGTCTGGGGCTGCCCCGCGCGCAGCACCCCGACCTGCCGGCCGGTGGCGGACCGCAGCTGCACGTACGTCGCCGCGTCACCCGCATTGCCGCACCCCAAGTCCTCCGGCCGGTACTCCAGCTCGGTGGCGGTGGTCTGCTCCGCCGGCGCGGTGTCCCCGTCGCGCCGCACCTTGACGGACGTGGACACCCCGGCGTCGAGGTCGACCAGCAGTGTCTCGCCGCACGGCGGGGGCGCGATGCCCCACCGGCCCTGCTGGGGCCGGTACCCGGCCGGAGCCGACAGGTCCGGGCCGGCCGCCGGTGACGGGGACGTCGAGGACGTGCCGGGCGAGGGGGCCAGCGGGGCGACCGAGGGCGTCGCCGACTTCGACGGGGACGGCGTGGTCTGCGGGGTCGACGCCGAGGCGGCCGGTGCCGAGGCGCCGGCGGCGTGCGGCGGCGGGTCGTTCCTTTCCGACGTGGCGAACACCGTGGCCACGGTCCCCACGACGGGAACCACGATCCCGATCACCCACCAGGCCCAGCGCGGCGGGTGGCCGGACGGCGCCACCGGCGGCACGGGGCCCATCTGAGGCGGCTGCCCCGGCATCGGCGGGATCCTCCCCGGATCCTGCTGCCCGACTCTCTCGGTCACGTCTCAACTCCCCCTGGTGACAACGGATGCGGTGACCTTACCGGCGCGACGGCAGGCGAAGCCATCGATCTTCGTCCTGTGCCGGACGCGAAGCGGCAACGGGTTCCGACGCGGGGATTGACGTTCCGTCAGATCGAGGCGCACGTTATATCGGAACCCCGATATAACCCGGGAGCCCCCATGCAGCCCCACGAGTCCGCACCCGCCCGGTCATCCGCACCTGCCCAGCCGCCCGCACCCGCCCAGCCGCCCGCACCCGAGCCGCCGGGACCGCCGCGGGCGAAAGGGCGACAGGCCGTACGGAAGTCCGAGACCCGGTCCCGGCTCATCGACGCCGCCGCCGAGCTGTTCGCCCGCAAGGGCTACCACGCCGTCTCGGCGGAGGCCGTCGCCGAGGCGGCCGGGCGGACCACCGGGGCGCTCTACAGCCACTTCGGCGGCAAGGAGGGGCTGCTGCTGGCCCTCCTGGAGGTCTGGAAGGAGCGGACCGCGGAAGAGCTCGCCGCCGAGATCGCCGACAGCGCGGACCCGGCGGACCCGGCCGTGCACTTCTCCGCGATGTGGCGCAGCCTCACCCGCCCGCACCCCGAACACGGCGACTCCTGGCTGCTCCTGGAGACCGAGCTCTGGCTGCACGGTGCCCGAGGCCCCCTCATCGGCACGCAACTCGCCCACCGCTACGCCGAGATCCGCGCCCAGCTCGGCGAGGGCCTCGCCGACTGGGCCGAGGCCGCCGGCACCCCGCTCGGCCGCCCGCCCGAGGAGACCGGCGCCCTCGTCCTCGGCGTCCTGCTCGGCCTCGCCATGCAGCACCGCCTGGACCCGCACGGCATCCCCGACTCCGTCGTCCTCGAAGCGCTGGGCGCCCTCCTGAAGGCACCCCGAAGGGAAGTGGACTCGTGAACCCCACCGGTATCCCCACCGGCATCCCCATCGGCGACATCGACCTGCTGGAAGACACCTGGGCCCGCGAGGTCCCGCACGCGCAGTTCACCCGGCTGCGCCGCGAGGACCCCGTCCACTGGCACGAAGTACCGGGCCCGGGCCGCCAGGACGGCTTCTACGCGATCACCCGCCACGCCGACGTCAAGGCGATCAGCCGCGACCCCGAGCTCTGGTCCACCGAGCTCGGCTCCTTCATGGTCCGCGACCAGAGCCCCGAGTCCCTGGAGACCCTGCGCCTGGTGCTGCTCGGCATGGACGCCCCGCGCCACTCCCGCTACCGCGCCCTGGTCAGCGCCGGCTTCACCCCCCGGGTGGTACGCCGGCTGGCGGCCCGGATCGGCGAGCGCGCGGCCGCCCTGGTGGACACGGCGGTCGTCCCAGGCCGGGACATGGACTTCGTCTCCGCGGTGGCCGCCTGGCTGCCGATCCAGACGATCTGCGAGATGGTCGGCGTACCGCCGGGCGACGAGCGGCTGATCTTCGACTGGAGCAACCGGATGGCCGGCGGCCAGGACCCGGAGCTCTCCGCGGGCCGCCACGACAGCGACGCGGCGGCCGCCGAGATCTACGCCTACTGCGACGCGCTGGCCGCCGATCGGCGCGCGCACCCCCGGGAGGACATCCTCTCCACCCTGGTGCACGCCGAGGTCGACGGGGACCGGCTCACGCAACACGAGATCAACATGTTCTTCGTGCTGCTGTGCGTCGCGGGCAACGAGACCACCCGCAACCTGCTCTCCGCCACCCTGCTGGCCCTGGCCGAACACCCCGCCGCCCGCGCCGAACTGGCCGCCTCCCCGCGGGACGAGGCGCTGTGGGCCTCGGCGACGGAGGAGTTCCTGCGCTGGGGCGGCTCGATCCACAACTTCCGCCGCACCGCGACCCGCGACACCGTCCTGCGCGGGCGTCCGATCTCCGCGGGCCAGAAGGTGGTCACCTACTACACCTCCGCCAACCGCGATGAGGAGGTCTTCGCCGACCCCTTCACCTTCGACATCCGCCGCACCCCCAACGACCACCTCGCCTTCGGCGGCGGGGGCCCGCACTTCTGCCTGGGCGCCGGCCTGGCCCGTACGCAGATCAAGGCCCTGATCGGCGAACTGCTCGCCCACCACCCCGACTTCGCCCTCACGGGCCAGGTCCGCCGGCTCCGCTCCGACTTCATCAACGGCATCAAGTACCTGCCCGTACGGTTCGGTTAGCGCCGGCGCAGGGGCGCCGCTTCAGTCCTGGCGGCGTGCGGCCACCACCGCGCACACCGCCGCCAGCGGCAGCTCCGCGCCCGCCGCCAGCAGGAGGGCCATGCCCTGGCCGCCGGTCCCGGCCGAGGTCGTGACGTCGAACCAGGCGTCCATCACCAGCAGCGCGGCGGTCGCCGCCGCCACCGGCGACACCCGCGGGTCCCGCTTGCGCAGGAGCGTCCCGGTCCCGGCCAGTCCGGCGGCCAGCATCAGGTCCAGGCCGATCCAGGCGGTGGCCCAGTTCGAGACCTCGGCGGTCTGCGGCACCGTCTTGGCCAGTACGAGCATCCAGGGCACCAGCGCCACACCGGCTCCGGTCAGGACGGTGGCCGCCCGGGGGGTGCGCCAGGTGCGGGCCTGCGGGGCGACGAGTGCCATGGCTGCGGGTCTCCTTCCGGCCCGGCGGTCCGTCCCCCGGGCACACCACCAGCCTCATCCGCCGGGCCGCCGAGATCAGTAACCCCTCTGTCCGAACCGGGGGTGGTGCCAGATACACCCCCGTGCGGGCACCAGCGTGATGGCAGGCCCCTGATCAGTGCGATTACCGTACGGGCATGGCAACTCCCGGCCCGCTGCGGCGCGCGCACACCTGGATCGCGGGCCACGCGCCGTGGTCGGCGTGGGCCTGGCGCAACACGGCCTTCACGGTGGCCGCGATCCCGCCGGCCCTCCCCGCCGTCCTCGGCCTCACGTACGCGGCCCTGCGACCCGGGCAGGGCGTGGTCCCGCTGCTCCTGATCCTGGCGCTGTCCCCGCCGCTCACCCTGCTCCAGCGCAGCCGCTTCTGGGCGCTGCTCGGCCTCGACGTGCCGGCGGTCGTGCGGGAGAACCGGTGGTCGAGCCCGCGCGGGCTGGCCGAGCGGGTGCGCTCCGAGGCGACGTGGCGGCAGTACGGCTACCACCTCCTGGTCAGCCCGCTCGCCGCCGCCGGCGGCGCCGTGGTGGTCCTGGCGTGGGCCCTCGGCGCGGCCGCCGCGAGCCTCTACGGCTGGTCCTGGATCCTGCCCGCGGACACCGGCACCACGGGCTGGACCAACGAGTCCGACCTCATCACCGCAGGCGGCGCCCTGCTGCTCCTGGCCGCGCCCTGGCTCGCCGCGCTCTTCACGCGCCTGGACGCCGTCGCCGCGGCCGCCCTCCTCGGCCCGAACCGGGCCCGCGAGCTGGAACGGCGCGTCGAGGACCTGGCGGAGAGCCGGGCCGGGGTGCTCGACGCCGCCGACCTCGAACGCCGCCGGATCGAGCGGGACTTGCACGACGGAGCCCAGCAGCGGCTCGTCGCCCTCGCCATGAACCTCGGCATCGCCCGCGCCACCCTCCCCGACCTGCCGCCCGAGGCCAGGGCCGTCATCGACGAGGCCCACCGGGAGGCCAAGGAGGCCATCGAGGAGCTCAGCAACCTCGTACGGGGCCTGCATCCGGCCGTGTTGGAGGACCGGGGCCTGGACGCCGCGCTCTCCGGGGTCGCCGCCCGCGCCCCCTTCCCCGTCGAGCTGACCGTCGACCTCGCCTCCCGGCCGGGCCCCACCGTGGAGGCCGTCGCCTACTTCGTGGTCTCCGAGGCCCTGGCCAATGTGGCCAAGCACGCCAGGGCGGACCACTGTTCGGTACGGCTCGTACGAACGGCGGGCCGCCGGGGCGACGTACTGGCCGTCACCGTCACCGACGACGGGGTGGGCGGAGCCGACCCGGCTCGCGGCACCGGCCTGGTGGGCCTGCGCAAACGCGTAGGGTCGGTGGACGGAACCATCATGATCAACAGCCCCCTCGGGGGCCCGACCGTCATCACTGTGGAGCTGCCGTGCGGGCTGTGATCGCCGAGGACTCCGTCCTGCTGCGCATAGGACTCGTCAAAGTCCTCGAAATGGCCGGATTCGAGGTGGCCGCCGAGACGGGGGACGCCGAGGCGCTGCTCGCCGCGGTGGACGAACACCGCCCCGAACTCGCCCTCGTGGACGTCAGGATGCCACCCGGATTCACCGACGAAGGCGTGAGGGCGGCCCTGATGATCCGCCAACAGAGCCCGGACACGGCGGTCTTGCTGCTCTCGCAGTACGTGGAGGAGCGGTACGCCGCCGATCTCCTGGCCGCGCAGAGCGGCTCGGGCATCGGCTACCTGCTCAAGCAGCGGGTCGCCGACGTCGAGGACTTCATCGACGCCCTGCGGCGCGTCGCGGCAGGCGGCACCGCGCTCGACCCGCAGGTCGTCGCCCAGCTCCTGCTGCGCCGCGGCGGCGGCCCGGACCCCCTCGAACGCCTCACCCCGCGCGAGCGCGAGGTGCTGGCCCTGATGGCCGAGGGCCGCTCGAACGCCGGGATCGCCGCCGAACTGGTGGTGAGCGAGAGCGCGGTGGCCAAGCACATCAACAGCATCTTCGCCAAGCTCGACCTGCCCCCGGCGGACGGGGACCACCGCCGGGTCCTCGCGGTCCTGCGCTTCCTGGACGGCACCCCGTGACGTCTCCCGGCCCGCCCGGCCCGCCCGGCCCGTCCGGCCCGACTCGCGCGACGGCCCAGGCCCGCCCGTGGCAGCGGACGGCGTGGATCGCCGCGGCCGTCCTGAGCGCTCTCCTGATCGTGGCGCCGGCCACCTGGCAGGCGTGGTCGTACTCGACCTCCCGGAGCGGCGTCGCGGTGGGCGGCAGCGACGGCCGCCCGGTGACCGCGCTGGAGATCGTGGGCGGCGGCGCGAACGTGACCGTCACCCCGCGCGCGGACCAGGAGGTCGGCTACCGCGCCGAGTTGAGCTGGTCTCTGAGGGCGCCCACCATCGAGGAGAGCTGGCTCGGCGACACCCTGAGGCTGACCCCGCGCTGCCCCGGCGTGGGAAGTTGGCTGACCTCGGGGGTCGGCTGCTCGGTCCAGCTGGGCGTCACCGTGCCCGTCGGCATCCCGGTGAAGGTGACGGCCGGATCGGGCCAGGTCGACATCAGCGGCCTCGGCGGCACCGTCGACGCGGACGTCGGCTCCGGCCGGATCAACCTCACGGCGCTCCGCGGCGCCCTGCGCGCCAAGGTCGGCTCCGGCAGCCTGGTGGCCACCGGCCTCACCTCCACCGAGGCCGACATCCGGGTCGATTCCGGCCGGGCCGCCGCGGTCTTCCTCACCCCGCCGGACCACGTGACCGCCCGCGCCGGCTCGGGCCGCGTGGCGGTGACCGTCCCCGCGGCCACCCGCTTCCGCGTCACCTGCGAAGCGACCGGCGGCCGCTGCCAGGTCCCGCCCGCACTCCACGACCCGTCCTCCCCCCGCACCCTGGACCTGCGGACGGCCGTTGGCCGCGCCGCGGCCACCTACCCGGAGCGCTGAGCGGCATCACCGCTCGGAGGGCGCCACCTTGCCGAGCCAAGTGGCCGCCTCGTCCGCGCCGAGCACCCGCTCCAGCACCAGGTCGCCGTGCATACCGGGGAAGAACCGCCCGGCGGGCCACCCGCGCCGGTAGGGCGGCGGATCGAGGACGAGCAGCCGGGCGCCGTCGACCACGCGGATGTCGGACGGGCTGCCCTCGTTGAAGATCCAGCCTCCGTCCGCGCCGACCAGGTTGAACGCCCCGCTGGTCGGGACCTGCCCCGGGGCGTCCCGGCACACCGCGATCTCCCGCGCCGACGGCGCCTCGCCGGGCAGGTGCTCCCCGCCGATGAGCACACCCGCGAGCAGCGTGTGCAGCTGGAAGTTGTCGCCGATCCCGTGCATGCGCAGGGCGTAGCCGGTCCCGGAGGGGCGGTGCAGGACGAGGAGCGGCTCGTCGTCCAGCACGCGCAGCGCGTACGTCAGGCACTTGAAGTCGTGGCCGGACGCCTCGGCGGCCCGCTCCACGAGCGCCGACAACTCCGCCTTGCCCTCGACCATCCGGCGTGTGGCCCGGGCATTGAGCACGGCGACGCCCGCCATCTCCCACTGCGGCAGGGTGAGCCAGCCGACGGCGAGCTCGTACCCCGTCCGCTCGACGATCTCGTCGGTGAGCGGGTCGTCCAGGTCGGGCAGCTCGTCGTCCCCCGTCCTCGCCCAGCGCTCGCAGAATTCAGCGGCGGCCGAGAAGGCCTCCCGCGCCCCGGCGAAGATCCCCGGCGCACACGCCAACGCGTCCGCGCCCCGCTCGACACAGGCCCCGACCACCACCGCGACCGCGGCCCGCGGCCCCGGCGGCACCTCCGGCAGCAGCGCCGCCAACCGCGGACCCGCCTCCCGGCACGCGTCGGCGCGGGCCTTCCCGGCCAGCCGGTGGAGCCTTGAGAACGCCCGCTCCGCCCCCTTGGTGTCCTGGGCGCGCACGGCCTTCTCGAAGTCGGCCACGGCCCCCGGGAACGCCCTCCTGCCAAATATCATGCGCACATACTGCAGCACGGTCCGATCCGGTGAAGACGCAGGTCAGCCAGTCGCCCGCCAGCCCGCCGGCCCGTCAGCCCGTCAGCCCGTCAGCGTTCCGACAGTTCCGACGGGGCCTCCTGGAGCACCCAGCCGTTGCCGTCCGGGTCCTCGAAGGAGAGGAAGGAGTTCCAAGTGTCGCCCTTGCCCTCCTCCCAGCCCGCCGCGCCGACGTGGCGGATCGGGGAGGCGTCCACGCCCCGGGAGACCAGCTCGTCGCGGGCCGCCTCGATGTCCGTGACGCAGAGCTGGAGGCCCTGCAGGGTGCCCGGGGCCATCGCCTTCGCGCCGGGCGCCGGCGGCAGGCCGTGCTCCAGCGCGATCGAACACCGCGAGCCGGGCGGGGTCAGCTGGATGATGCGGACGCCGGGGGCGACCTCGTCGTCGAGGTCGACCCTGAAGCCGACCTTGTCGGCGTAGAACTCCTTCGACCGGTCCAAGTCGGTGACAGGGACCAGAACGACTTCGAGCGTCCAGTTCACGGCAGGTCTCCTCGGAAGCGCGACAACGCCAAGGGCGGAGGGTCCACCGTCGCCCAGGAGGGCCCGCCGCGCACGTCGAAACGCCCGTCCGGCCGGGACTCGCCGAAAAAACAATTGGCCCCGTCGCGAGGGAGCTTGTTACGGTGGATCCGTTCCCGCCGATCGGCCGGAGCACATCGGCACGTGCATGACCCGGAGGTGAGTTCGTTGATGACTGTCGTCGCGCAGGGCGCTGCCCGCACTCAGAAGACCATCAATGTCACTTCCGTGGTCTCCGGCTGACCTCACACCTTTCCGCGCGCCGCCGAGCGAGCGCGCGTGCTGCCGGGGCCACCCTGTGAAGGGTTCCCCTTGTCTTACACCTCTTCTTTCCCGCAGGCCTCGCTCTCGCACGCCCTCACCCCCTTCGGCTGGGACGACGCGTGGGCGGCCGAGTTCACCCCGTACGCCGAGCAGGGCCTCGTGCCCGGCCGGGTCGTACGCGTCGACCGCGGCCAGTGCGACGTCATGACCGCGGACGGCATCGTCCGCGCCGACACCGCCTTCGTCACCCCGCACGACCCGCTCCGGGTCATCTGCACCGGCGACTGGGCAGCCGTGGAGGCCTCCGGCAACCCGCGGTACGTGAAGGCGTACCTGCCGCGCCGGACCGCCTTCGTACGCTCCACCTCCTCGCAGCGGTCCGAGGGGCAGATCCTCGCCGCGAACGTCGACCACGCGATCATCGCCGTCTCCCTCGCCGTCGAGCTGGACCTGGGGCGCATCGAGCGCTTCCTGGCCCTGGCGTGGGAGTCGGGGGCGCAGCCGCTGGTCGTACTCACCAAGACGGACCTGGTCCCGGACCCGGCGACGCTGGGCCACCTGGTCCAGGACGTGGAGACCACCGCCCCGGGGGTTCAGGTCCTCACCGTCTCCGCCGTCACAGGGGAGGGCACGGACATCCTGTCCGCCGTCCTCGGGGGCGGTACGAGCGTGCTGCTCGGCATCTCGGGCGCCGGAAAGTCCACGCTGGCCAACGCGCTGCTCGGGGCCGATGTGATGGAGGTCCAGGAGGCCCGCGAGGTCGACGGCAAGGGCCGGCACACCACGACGACCCGCAACCTGCTCGCCCTGCCGGGCGGCGGCGTGCTGATCGACACCCCCGGGCTGCGGGGGGTGGGGCTCTGGGACGCCGAGGCGGGCGTCGGCCAGGTCTTCTCGGAGATCGAGGAGTACGCGCAGCGGTGCCGCTTCCACGACTGCGCGCACGAGGCGGAGCCGGGGTGCGCGGTGCTGGGCGCCGTGGCCGGCGGTGAGCTGCCGGAGCGGAGGCTGGAGAGCTACCGCAAGCTGTTGCGGGAGAACCAGCGGATCGTGGCGAAGACGGATGCCAGGGTCCGGTCGGAGATCCGCCGCGACTGGCGCCTCAAGTCGGCGGAGGGCCGGGCCAATTACGCCGCCAAGCGGGGCGGCCGGGCCTGATCCCGAGCGGGGTCCCCCGCTTCCCCCTGCCCCCGCGGCTGCGGTCCCGTCGCGGGGGCTTCGGCCTGTGTCCTGGGCCGGCCGCCGTTGCGGGGGCGCTGCCCCCGAGCCCCCGCTCCTCAAACGCCGGAGGGGCTGGATCTCGGGGCTCCGCCCCGTACCCCGCTCCTCAAGCGCCGGAGGGGCTGGATGTGGCGGGCGTAGGCCTGGAAGTGCGCGTCAGCGCAATGCCAGTCCTACGCACGCGCATTGGGCGAGAGTGCCGCCACCAGTTGGGGCAGGTTGTCGCCGGCCACGATGAGGGCGAGGTGGTCGTGGTAGTCCCGGCTGTTGACGATCAGGCCGTCGCGGACCCGCAGTACCTGGATGTTGGCGGACTCGAAGGTCCGTCCGGTCAGCCGGTGGTGCACCCGGTAGTCGAACTCCGCGACGACCACCTCGGGGTCGTCGGTTTCCCGGACGACCACGTTCGCCGGGGTCAGTTCCACGGGCGAACTCGCCGAGACCTGGGCGAACCGCTCCCTGAGTGCGGCCCGCCCCTCGACCCGGCGCGGGCCGACCGGTTCGAAGACGGTCTCCACCACGGCGTCCTCGGCGTAGAGCTCGGCCAGCTCCGTGAAGCGTCCCGCGCCGATGCCGTCGATCAGCCTCTGGAAGACTTCGCGCGGTGACAGCGTTTCAGGCATGACCAACCTCCAGTGGGAAACCGATCCCCGGATAGAATAGGACTAGCGACTCCGTTTTCACGATACGGACTGGGTAGTCCGGTTGTCCAGAGCGGTGGGTCTGCCGTCGACGGCGAAAGGTGGGAGTGGGATGGGTGGCGCTCAGGAGCGCCCGCTGCGGGCCGACGCCGCCCGCAACCGGGCCAGGCTGCTGGATGTCGCCACGGAGGTGTTCACCACCCGCGGCGTCGGCGTGCCGACCGAGGAGATCGCCCGGACCGCCGGGGTCGGAGTCGGCACGCTCTTCAGGCACTTCCCGACCAAGGAGGCGCTGCTGGAGGCGGTGATGGTGCGCAGGCTGGAGGAAATGGCGGCCCAGACCGCGCGGCTGGCCGCCGAGGCCGGGCCCGCCGAAGCCTTCTTCGGCTGCTTCCGCCTGGTGGTGGAACAGTCCGAGGGGAAGAGCGAGTTCGCGCAGGCCCTCGCCGCGGCCGGGGTCGACGTGCATGCGTCCCTGCAGGGGCCGACCAGGGAGATCCAGGCCCGGCTGGCCGAACTGCTGGCCGGGGCGCAGCGGGCCGGGGCGGTCCGCCCGGAGCTGGGTCTGCCGGAGTTCATCGCCCTCCTGGCCGGTACCGGCAGGGCGCTGGAGCAGCTCGGAGCGGACCCGGAGCCCCGGGAGCGGATTTTCGCGGTGGTCTTCGACGGGCTGCGGCCGCAGCGCTAGGCCGTTTCTTTCGGATCATCGACCGGCATACTGGGCGCCATCCCAGGACACGGCCGGAAGTAGATAGCGTGAAATCCGACATATTTCGCATCAGCGCAAGCCTTGCGGCTGTCAGCGTGACGGCACTCGCCCCGTCCTCTTGCGGGGCAGGCAAACCCGTCGTCACTCCAGAGGCCGTCACTCATTCCGAATTGGTCGGCCGATGGGATGGCGAGCGGAAATGCGGATCGCCGGTGGTCCGGCTACGCGACGATTACACTTTTTCCAGCAAAGACTTTCCGGTCGAGTGGGACGGCCCCGGGCCGGACTCGCAGGTGACACGCCGTTCATCCGACGGGGAATGGCATGGGGTCAACAAAGATCCCGGCCTGTCGCCCTATCTGGTACTTAATTTCAACAATCACAACGACGTCCAGTTTCTGCAATTCTTTTTGGAGAATGGAGAGCTGCAGATGGACGGGACTGTCTATGCGGGCGGGGGGGACCCATATCCCTACCCATGCCACTACAAACGCACTTCTGCCGACCCTGAGGCCTAGGATTCTTCTTTCGGGTCATCCCGCTGACCGGATGAAGTTGGCGGCGAAGTGGAGTCCGGCGAGAGAGACGGTGGCGGCCTGGGCGTCGAGGCCCCAGGCGTGGACGCGCGAGGGGGTCCTGACCTCCTCGACCTTTGAATCATTGCAGTGACGTTAACGATTCTTTCGATGTGAAGGGCAAGTGCGGGATTCGATCTACGATCCATGGATCCCTTCGCTTTGGCTTCTTCTCTGCATATGGATCACACAATGATTTCTGCACCGACGCGCCGACGTACCCTGTTCGCCGCCACCGTCCTCGTCCTCCTCGCTTCCGGCTGCGGCCTCGGCGACACCGACCGCAACCGCATCCGGGTGGGAGTCTCCGGCGACGCCTCGGAGTGGGACGTCCTCGCCAAGGAGGCCGCGAAGGAGGGCCTCACCGTCGAGACCGTCGTCTTCGACGACTACTCCTTGCCCAACAAGGCCCTCAGCGCCGGGGACATCGAGCTCAACGCCTTCCAACACCTCGTCTTCCTCGCGCAGTCGAACACCGAGAACAAGACCGACATCGCCCCCATCGCCCCGACCTCGGTGGTGCCCCTCGGCCTCTACTCCAGCAAGCACAAGCAGCTCGCCGACCTGCCCGACGCGGCCGAGATCACGCTGCCCAACGACCCCTCCAACCAGGGCCGCGGACTGCGCGTCCTGGAGCAGGCGAAAATCATCGAACTCCGGAAGGACGCCGGTCTCTTCGCCACCCCGGACGACATCACCGCCAACCCCAAGCACGTCAAGCTCACCCCGGTGAACGCCCAGCAGACCCCCCGTACCCTCCAGGACGCGGACGCCGCGATCATCAACAGCGGCGTCGCCGAGCTCGCGGGCGTCGGCTCCGAGAAGGCGCTCTTCAAGGACGACCCCGCGAGCCCGCAGTCCCTCCCGTACGTCAACGTCATCGCCGCCCGCGCGGACCAGAAGGACGACCCGACCTACCAGAAGATCGTCAAGCTCTACACCTCGCAGGCCGTACAGGACGAGGTCCGCCGCACCAGCAAGGGCACCGCCCATTACGTCGACCTGCCCGCCGCCGACCTCCAGGCCGAGGTCGCGCGCATCCAGAAGCAGCTGAAGCGATGACGGCCGCCGTGGAACTGCGGGACGTCCGCAAGGAGTTCCCCGGCGGAGCGCGCGCGGTCGACGGCGTCAGCCTGTCCGTCGAGGCGGGCACCGTCTTCGGGGTCGTCGGCCACAGCGGCGCCGGGAAGTCCACCCTGCTGCGCCTGGTCAACGGCCTGGAGGAGCCGACCTCCGGCAGCGTCCTCCTGGACGGCCACGACCTCTCCGCCCTCGGCGAGCGCCGGCTGCGCCCCATCCGCCGCGAAATCGGCATGATCTTCCAGCAGTTCAACCTCTTCCGCTCGCGCACCGTCCTCGGCAACGTCCTCTATCCGCTGCGCCTCGCCGGGATGGACCGCCGGGCGGCCAGGGCGCGCGCCGAGGAGACGCTCGACTTCGTCGGCCTCGCCGACCACGGCACGCGCTACCCCGAACAGCTCTCGGGCGGCCAGCGCCAGCGCGTCGGCATCGCCCGCGCGCTCGCCACCCGCCCCAAGGTGCTCCTCTGCGACGAGGCGACCTCCGCCCTCGACCCGCAGACCACCGCCGAGGTACTGACCCTGCTGCGCCGGGTCAACCGGGAGCTGGGCGTCACGATCCTCCTCATCACCCACGAGATGGAGGTCGTACGCGGGCTGTGCGACCGGGTCGCGGTCATGGAGGACGGCAAGGTCGTCGAGAGCGGCGAGGTCTACGAGGTCTTCGCGCGGCCGCGCCACCCGACCACGGCCGCCTTCGTGCGCGCCGCCCGGCACAGCGAGCCGGACGCCGAGCTGCTGGAGCGGCTGCGGACCCGCCACCCGGGACGCCTGGTCACGGTGCCGGTCGTCGACGGCAGCCCGGTCCTGGACGGGCTGTCCGGGCTCCTGCGCCGCCACGGCGTCGACTTCACCCTCGTGAACGGAGGTGTCGCCGACGTACGCGGCCGCCCCCTGGGCAGCGTGACCCTCGAACTGCGCGGCGAGAGCGCGGCGGTGGAAGCCGTCGTCACCGGACTGACCGGACTGACCGAAGCGAGCGGGCAGGCCGGTCAGACCAGGCCCGCCGGCCCCTCGCGCACGGAAGCGGGTGTCCGGTGAAGGCGGACTGGACCACCTTCTGGCCCAAAGTCCTCGACGCGACCGGCGAAACGGTCTACATGGTCCTCATCACCCTGGCGCTGTCCACGGTGAGCGGACTGGCGGCCGGCCTCACCCTCTACGCGACGCGCAAGGGCGGCGTCCTGCCGAACCGGCTCGTCCACGCGGTCCTCGGTGCCGTCATCAACATCGTCAGGCCCGTCCCGTTCGTCATCGCGATCGTCGCGCTCGCGCCCGTCACCCGCGGCGTGGTCGGGACGATGATCGGCACGGACGCGGCGATCTTCCCGATGACCGTCGTCGCGACCTTCGGGGTCGCACGGATCGTCGAGTCCAACCTGCTCTCCGTCGAACCTGGTGTGATCGAGGCGGCCCGGTCGATGGGGGCGAGCCCGCTGAGGATCCTGCTCACCGTCCTCGTGCCCGAGGCCCTGGGGCCGCTCGTCCTCGGCCTGACCTTCATGCTCGTCGCGCTGATCGACTTCTCGGCGGTCGCCGGGATGGTCGGCGGCGGGGGCGTCGGCAACCTGGCGATGACCTACGGCTACCTGCGCTTCGACACCTCGGTGATGGTGGTGACCGTACTCGTGCTGATCGGGCTCGTTCAGTCGGCGCAACTGCTGGGCAACCTGGTGTCCCGCAAGGTGCTCCGGCGCTGACCGGCCCCGACGGCCGCCGGTGGGGCCCGCCCGCCGGCGGCCGTCAGACCCCCGCCACCACCGACCCCAGCCACGCCCCCACCACCAGCAGGCACGCGAACAGCTCCACCAGCACGCTCGTCCCCACCGCCCGCATCACCGCCCGCACCGAAGCCCACGCCTCCCCGTGCGTCCCCAGGCGGAGCCGCTCGCACAGGTAGATGCCGCCCATGAAGCCCGGGACCGCCCCCAGCACCGGGACCAGTACGAAGCCCAGCACCGCCCCGGCACCCGCGAACACCGCCATCCGGCGGGTGACCCCCACCCCCCGCAGCCGCCGGGGCGGGAGCTGCCACTTCACCACCTGCACCACCAGCAGCAGGGCCGTCGCCGCGACCAGCAGGGCCCACGCCGCCGCCGACCGCTCGTGCAGCGCCCACCACATCAGCCCCGCCCACACCAGCCAGGTGCCCGGCACACCCGGGACCAGCACCCCGACCACCCCGAGCAGCAGCACCAGCCCCACCAGGAGCAGCTGAGGCAGATCCATCTGCCCAGCCTGACCGACCAGGGCCTATCGGGCCACCCAGCCCCGCTCGTACGCGTGCCAGCCCAGCTGGAGCCGCGTCGTGACCCCGGACAGCTCCATCAGCCCCTTCACCCGGCGCTGGACCGTCCGCAACCCCAGCTCCAGGTGCTTCGCCACGCTCGCGTCCGTCATCCCCGCCAGCAGCAGCGTCAGGATCTCCAGGTCCGTGGCGTCCGGGCCGCCGTCCGACTCCTCCGGCGCGCCGGTCGCGCCCAGCCGCAGCGGCAGCGACTCCCGCCACACCGCCTCGAACAGGCCCATCAGGGATTCCAGCAGCCCCGACGCGTGCACCACCAGCGCCGCCGGCTCCGCGCCGCGCTTCGTCAGCGGGACCATGGCGAGGGTCCGGTCCGCGATCACCAACTTCGTGGGGACCTCGCCCGTCACCCGGACCCGTTCCCCCCGGGCCAGCGCCGTCGACGCCTCGCGGATGCCGCTCGGCCCGGTCAGCACCTCCCGCTCGATCACCACCCGGTAGTCGACGCCCCGTACGGCAGCCCGCTCCTCCGCCTCGTTGTCGATGCCCCGCACCACCTGCGGGCGGCCGCTGACCAGCGCGCACACCTCCTCCACCGCGCCCAGCTGGAGCTGGTGGAAGCGGTGCGCCACCGCGCTCGCGCCCGTCACCACCTCCACCAGGTCGTGCACGGCCGGCTCGGCGGCCTCCGCCCGGTACTCCTCGGCCAGCAGCGCCGCCGCCAGCTCCGCCTGCTCCAGCTCGTGCCGCTGCTGGGTGAGGAGGGCCCCCAGGGCGACCCCCGGAGGCGCCGCCACCCAGCGCCCCGGCCGGGCCGAGGACTGCGCGGCCAGCCCCTGCCGCTCCAGGTGCCGCAGCGCCCGCTCCGTCTGCGGAACCGCCAGCGCCAGCCGGTGCGCGAGGTCGGGCACCTCCGCCGCCCCCAGCGCCACCAGAGCCCGGTACGCCGACTCCTGGCCCTCGTCCAGGCCTATCGCACCCAGCAACGCGTCCACCCGCCCTTTCAACAGCGCCTGGCGGGAAGCGGCCACGGCGCAAACCCGCCGTGGACATCATCGCCGCACCCCCCGCCTCTCTGTAAAGGTCGAGCCACCGCAGCACCAACATCCGCCGGCCAGAAGCCATTTACGCGGCAGCTTTGCCGTGCAATGCCGTAGTTGGCCGGAATTCACCTGGGGAGAGCGATGCGCCCGATATCGCGTACGGCACTGGGAACGGCCACCGCTGCCGTCCTGGCCGTCACCGCCGTGGGCCCGTCCACGGCACAGCCGAGCGGCGGAGCGCCGGACACAAGACCCGTCGTCGGGAGCGAGGCGGCCGGAAAGCAGCCCACCGCGCCCGTCACCGTGACCCTGGTCACCGGAGACCGGATCCTGGTCTCCACCGACGCCGCCGGCCGCACCGCGGCGACCGCCATGCCGCGCCCGGACGGCTCGCAGCCCATCGTGCAGACCCGCCAGAACGGCAAGGACCTGTACGTCTACCCCGAGAGCGCGATCAAGGCGCTCGCCGCGGGCAGGACCGACCACGAACTCTTCAACGTCACCGGCCTCATCCGGCAGGGCTACGACGACGCCCACACCAAGAAGCTCCCCCTGATCGCGGTCTACGACGGCACCGTGAACGTGGCGCGCAGCGCCCCGCCCGCGCCCCGCGGCGCCGACCGCTCCCTCGTCCTCGGCTCCATCGGCGGCGTCGCGCTCGCCGCCGACAAGGAGCAGGCCGCCGCCTTCTGGGCCGATGTCACCGCCGACGTCTCCGGCGCGGACGCCCGGGCCCGCTCCGCGTCCGGCGGGCTGAAGAAGCTGTGGCTGGACGGCAAGGTCCAGGCGAACCTGGAGCGCTCAACCAAGCAGGTCAACGCCCCCGCCGCCTGGGCCGCCGGCTACGACGGCAAGGGCACCAAGGTCGCCGTCCTCGACACCGGCACCGACCTGGAACACCCCGACCTCAAGGGCCGCGTCGCCCAGTCGAAGAACTTCACCGACTCCGACACCGACACCGACCGGCAGGGCCACGGCACCCACACCATCTCCACCGTCGGCGGCTCCGGAACCGAGAGCGGCGGCGCCAAGAAGGGCGTGGCCCCCGGCGCCGAGCTGCTCAGCGGCAAGGTCCTCAACGACGCGGGCTACGGCCTCGACTCGTGGATCATCGCCGGCATGGAATGGGCCGTCGAGTCCAAGGCCGACGTGGTCTCCATGAGCCTGGGCGACCCCTCCCAGACGGCCTGCGACGACCCGCTCGCCGCGGCAGCCGAGCGGCTCTCCCAGCAGGGCCCGCTGTTCGTGATCGCCGCCGGCAACTCCGGCCCCGGCAACAACACCGTCTCCTCGCCCGGTTGCGCGGCGAGCGTGCTCACCGTCGGCGCCGTCGACCGCGACGACACCACCGCCTCCTTCTCCAGCCGCGGTCCCGCCGGACTCCAGCACACCCTGAAGCCCGAGATCGCGGCTCCCGGCGTCGGCATCTCCGCCGCCGCCGCGGGCGGCCGCGGGGTGTACGCCTACCAGTCCATGTCCGGCACTTCGATGGCCACCCCGCACGTCGCGGGCGCCGCCGCCATCGTCAAGCAGCGCCACCCCGACTGGACTTCGCAGCAGATCAAGGCCGCCCTTGTCGGATCCGCCAACACCGGCGTCCCCGGCGACGTACGGGAGACCGGCGGCGGCCGCCTCGACGTGAAGGCCGCCATCGACACCACCGTCACCGGCGCCCCCGCCGTACAGGGCGGCGCGTACAACTGGCCGCAGGACCGCAGCGACCGCACCGGCGTCGAGATCCCGTACACCAACACCGGTACCAGGCCCGTCACCTTGAACCTCGCCGTCGAGAAGGTCACCGGCAACGACGGCTCCGCCGTCCGCAGCCAGGTCGCCCGCCTCGACAAGCGCACGGTGACCGTCCCGGCCGGCGCCACCGTCAAGGTGCCGCTCGCCCTCGACCCGGCCGCGAAGCTGGAGCGCTCCCAGTACGGGGACGTCACCGGCCGCGTCGTCGCCACGGCGAACGGCGTGCGCGTCTCCACCCCCTTCTCGCTCTACGTAGAGCCCGAGACGGTGACCCTGCGCGTCAAGCTCGTCGACCGCGCGGGCAAGCCGGCCGCCGGACCGTCCTCCCTGGACGTGATCGGCACCGACGACGCCACCGGCGAGCGCCGCTTCAACGAGGGCTCCGTCGACCAGGTCTACCGGGTCCGCCCCGGCTCCTACTTCCTCTCCGCCTTCGTCGGCACCCCCGACGCGGGCGAGGGATCCACGCTGATCGACTCGCTCACCTACCTCGGCCGGCCCCAGGTGGAGCTGAAGAAGGACACCACGATCGTGCTGGACGCCCGCAAGGCGGCCCGGCTCTCCATCGCCGCGGACAAGCCCACCGAGGCCCGCAGCACCACCCTCTCCTTCGCCCGCAGTTGGGACGACGCCTGGCTGCACGCGGGCACGGCCATGGGCGGCCGCACCATCCGCGGCTTCTACGCCTCGGTCGAAGGCAAGGCCGACGAGGGCGGGTTCGAGTTCGGCAGCTACTGGCGCGCCGGCGCGCCGCTGATCTCCGAGCTGAAGGCCACCGGCGGCCCGGTGCTGCACCCGATCACCGCCTCCACCGGCAGCGACAACCTCGACGGGACCGGCAGCGCACCCCTCGTCAACGCGGGCGGCGGCACCCCCGAGGAGCTGGCCGCGGCCGGCGCCAAGGACGCCATCGTGCTGGTGAAGGCGGCCGACGCATCCCTGAACGAGACCGCGGGCCACGCGAAGGCGGCAGGCGCCAAGGCCGTGCTCGCCTACCGCGACGCCCCCGGCCGCTGGGTCGGCTTCACCGGTTACGGCGGCGGCGCCCTCCCCGCCCTGACCATCGAATCCGGCGAGGCGAAGGCACTGCTGGCCAAGCTCGGCGCGGGCAAGGTCACGCTGAACTGGAAGGGCAGCGCGAAGAGCCCGTACATCTACAACCTGGCGCAGATCGAGAAGGGTTCGGTCCACGGGGACCGCACCTACCGGGTGCGCGACCGCGACCTCGGCACCGTCGAGTCGACCTACGGCTCCATGGGCGTGGCCGCCCAGTACCCCGACCTCGTCGGGGCCTACCGGCCGCTGGGCCACGCGGTGTTCTTCGGCAGCCTGGAGACCGTCGCGGTGCCCGCCGCGCGCACCGAGTACTACTCGGCCGGTGACACCGCCTGGGACCACCTGATCTCCAGCAGCTTCCCGTGGGGCGAGTTCATGGTCGACCAGCACCGCACCTACACCAAGGGCGCCCAGCGCACCGAGAGGTGGTACGACGGGGTCGTCGGCCCGGTCGCGCCGCGGGACTCGGCGGGGCGGCCGGTGCTGGCCGCCGAGCGGCAGGGCAACCTGATCGGCTTCGCGAGTGCGATGTGGGGCGACAGCGGGCACTACGCGCAGCCGGGCAGCTTCGGCGACGTCGGCAACCTGGTGCTCAAGCGCAACGGCGAGCAGATCGGCGACAGCTGGTACCCGTCCGGGGTCTTCGAGGTCCCGGCCGAGGAGTCGACGTACGAACTCACCCAGCTGATCGAGAAGTTCGGCGCCCCGGCGCGGGTCTGGCAGCGCTCGCAGGCGGTGCAGACCAGCTGGACCTTCCGTTCGAAGCTGGACGCGTCGCAGTACTCCCAGGCCCTCCCGATCCTCTTCCCGTCGCTCTCCCTCCCGGAGGACGGCAGGAAGACCCTCGCCGCGGCCAACGGCCAGAGCATCGGACTGGGCATCACCGGGCACGCGGGGTACGCGCCGGGCGCGCTGAAGTCGGCGAAGCTCTCGTACTCCTACGACGGTGAGAACTGGACGGAGGCGAAGGTCGGCGAGCGCGGCGGCAAGTGGACCGCGGTCGTGGACCACGCCGGAGCCGCCGGCAAGCCGGTGTCGCTGAAGGTCGAACTGACCGACGCGAACGGCGCCATGGTCACCCAGACGGTCGCGCGGGCGTACGACGTCCGCTGATCCGTACGGGTAGAGCGGAAGGGGTCCACCGGGCGGCGGCCCGGTGGACCCTTTTCGTGCATTCGACGTTTTCCGGCCGCGCGGCAGGCCCAGAATGAGGGCATGAGTCAGCAGGGCGCGGGCGCGGACGACTGGTGGCAGAAGCTCTACGAGGACCCGGACGCGGGACCGGAACCCGACCCGGGGGACACCCTGGACAACCGGTTCCGCTCGGCGTCGGTCCTGACCACGGACCCGGCCGCCGGGCCGCCGGAACCCGCCGTGCCACCGGCCGCCCCTGCGCGCGGGCCGGCCCGGCCCCCGGAGCCGCCGCAGGCCGCCCTCCCGACCCCCCGCGCGGAACCCCTGCCGCCGCGGGACTTCGGCCCGCCCGCCGGCCCTCCGCTGCCGGACCCGGCCCGTCCGGAGCCACCCCAGCCACCCCAGCCGCCCCCTGCCCCGCCGGTTCCCGCCCGGCCCGCCGATCCGGCGCCGATGCGGGATTCCGGCCTGCCCGGGCAGTCGCCCGCAGAGGGCGCGGGCCGGCCGGAGCCCGGGCCGGTTCCGCCCCCCGCCCCGGATGCGGGCCCTGGCCGGCCGCCGGCGGCGGATGCCGGGCATCCGGCGCCTGCTCCGCCCGGGCCCCCGCCCGCCCCGCCGGTGCCCGCCCCGCCCGCCGATCCGCCGCCGGGACCGTTCCGGCAGGGCGGGCCGGGGCAGTCGGTGCCGGCGCCGCCGTCGGCTCCGCCGTGGGGAGACGTTCCGCCCGGGCCGGCGCAGGGGCTGGTGCCGGGGCCGCGGACGGCTCCGGATCCGGGGATCTCCGCCGTGCCGCTGCCACTACAGCCACCACCGCCACCACCGCTCCCGCGGGATCCGCGGGCCGCCGGGGGCGTCACCGGGTACGCGCTCGGGGACGTGGACGTGCCGCCGGCGGAGCCGGCCGGGCTGCCGGACTGGCGGTGGGAGGCGCCGCGCAACGAGGACCTGACCGAGGAGCTGCCGCAGCCGGCCCCCGCCCCCGTACCGGAGCCGGCGGCGCCGGAGCGGCGGCCCGAGGTGAGCCACCTCGGCGACCGGGCACCCACCTACGCCCCCGAGCCCGGCGCGCTGCCCGCAGCCGACCCGGCCGCCCTCGACGCGCTCACCCCCGACACCGTCCTGGAGGGCGCCCGCTACGGCACCTACACCCTGCGCGCCGCCTCCCTGCGCGGGGACTCCGCCCGCTTCCGCGGCGAGGCCCGCCGGGACTTCCTGCTCACCGCCCGCTTCGGCAGCGGCGACGGTGCCCTGGTCCTGGTGGCCCTCGCCGGCGGCGACCGGGCCGCCCCCGGGGCCGCCGCGGCGGCCGCCGAGCTCTGCCACACCGTCGCGGCGGCCGTCGGGCGCAGCCAGGAGCGGCTGGCCGACGACATCCTCGCCGGGCGCCGCGACGCCCTGCGCTCCGGCCTCCAGCGCCTCACCGACCGCGGCTACGGGCGGCTGCGGGCCCGCGCCGCCGAGCTCGGCCTCGCCGAGGAGGCGTACACCGCCGGACTGCGCGGGCTGCTGCTGCCGGTGGACCCGAGCTGCCGGACCCGGGTCAGCTTCGGCGCGGGCGCGGGCGGCCTGTTCCGGCTGCGCGGCGGGCACTGGGAGGACCTGGAGCCCGCAGGCCGGCCGGGCCGACCGGGAGACCCAGGGCAGCCAGGCCAACCGGGGCAGCCAGGCCAACCGGGGCAGTCGGGGCACCCGGGGCTCCCGGGGCACGCAGGCCATCCGGGGCAGCCGGGGTATGCGGGCCGGCCGGGCCCGCCCCACCCCGCCGACCCCCCGGAGGGAACCGGCTTCCGGTTCCGCGCCTCCCTGGCCCGCCCCGGCGACACCCTGCTGCTGTGCTCCGGCGGCCTCGCCGACCCGATGCGCGAGGAGGGCCTGCTCCCGGCCGAGCTCGCCGCCCGCTGGTCGGAAGCCGAGCCGCCCGGCCTGGCGGCCTTCCTCGCGGACACCCAGCTCCGCCTCAAGGGGTACGCCGACGACCGGACGGCCGCCGCGGTCTGGGAGGCGTAACCGTACGGAACGTGCATGGATGGAAGGCGCACACGGCAAAGGCAGCGGCACAGCCGAACCGGAAAGGGCGCCCCTTCCATGGCCAAGCAGAACGTGGCGGAGCAGTTCGTGGACATCCTCGTGCGCGCGGGCGTGCGGCGGATGTACGGAGTCGTAGGCGACAGCCTGAACCCGATCGTCGACGCGATCCGCCGAACGGGCGGCATCGAATGGATCCAGGTCCGCCACGAGGAGACGGCGGCCTTCGCGGCCGGCGCCGAGGCCCAGATCACCGGTCGCCTCGCCGCCTGCGCGGGCTCCTGCGGCCCCGGGAACCTGCACCTGATCAACGGCCTCTACGACGCCCAGCGCTCGATGGCCCCGGTCCTCGCGCTCGCCTCGCACATCCCCTCCAGCGAGATCGGCCTCGGCTACTTCCAGGAGACCCACCCCGATCAGTTGTTCCGCGAGTGCAGCCACTACAGCGAGCTGATCTCCAACCCCCGCCAGATGCCCCGGCTGCTCCAGACCGCCGTGCAGCACGCCATCGGCCGCAGTGGCGTCAGCGTGGTCGCCCTGCCCGGGGACATCGCCTCCCTGCCCGCCCCCGAGAAGGCCGTCGAGCACGCGCTCGTCACCGCCCGGCCGACCGTGCGCCCCGGCGACGGGGAGATCGAGAAGCTGGTCCGGCTCGTCGACGAGGCGGACAAGGTCACGCTCTTCTGCGGCAGCGGCACCGCCGGCGCGCACGCCGAGGTGATGGAGTTCGCGGGCCGGGTCAAGGCGCCCATCGGGCACGCCCTGCGCGGCAAGGAGTGGATCCAGTACGACAACCCGTACGACGTCGGCATGAGCGGACTGCTCGGCTACGGCGCGGCCTACGAGGCCACCCACGAGTGCGATCTGCTGGTCCTGCTCGGCACCGACTTCCCGTACAACGCCTTCCTCCCCGACGACGTGAAGATCGTCCAGGTGGACATCCGGCCCGAACACCTCGGCCGCCGCTCGCAGTTGGACCTCGCCGTCTGGGGCGACGTACGGGAGACCCTGCGCGCCCTGAACACCCGGGTGAAGGCCAAGACGGACCGCCGCTTCCTGGACCGCATGCTGAAGAAGCACGCGGACGCGCTGGAAGGCGTGGTCAAGGCCTACACGCGCAAGGTGGAGAAGCACACCCCGATCCACCCCGAGTACGTGGCGGCGGTCCTCGACGAACTGGCCGACGAGGACGCGGTGTTCACCGTCGACACCGGTATGTGCAATGTGTGGGCGGCGCGCTATCTTTCGCCGAACGGCAAGCGGCGCATCATCGGCTCCTTCAGTCACGGCTCCATGGCCAACGCCCTCCCGCAGGCCATCGGCGCACAGTTCACCGACCGGAACCGTCAAGTGGTGTCGATGTCGGGCGACGGCGGTTTCTCGATGCTGATGGGAGATTTCCTCACCCTGGTGCAGTACGACCTGCCCGTCAAAGTGGTCCTCTTCAACAACTCATCCCTCGGAATGGTCGAGTTGGAGATGCTGGTTTCCGGCCTGCCGTCCTACGGGACGACGAACAAGAACCCCGACTTCGCCGCGATCGCCCGCGCGGCGGGCGCGTACGGGGTCCGCGTGGAGAAGCCCAAGCAGCTCACAGGGGCTTTGAAGGACGCGTTCCGGCACAAAGGGCCCGCTCTGGTGGATGTGGTGACCGACCCCAACGCCCTGTCGATTCCGCCCAGGATCAGTGCCGAGATGGTGACCGGTTTCGCACTTTCCGCCAGCAAGATCGTGCTCGACGGCGGAGTGGGCCGGATGATCCAGATGGCTCGATCCAACCTCCGCAACGTACCGCGGCCATAAGCCCGCAGGAGTGCGGAACGGCCCGGAGGGCATGCATCCCGTAGTTCTGTTCGAGACCGACGGACGTGGGAGGTACATCGCCGTGCGGGTGGGGGCGAAGACGGGGAAGCCGTGGAAGAGAGGGAGGCCGGTGCCGCGTGAGCCGTCGGCCGAGGACAGGCTGGAGATCACGCGGAGTGTGCGCCGGGCCGATCTGAAGGCGGTGGGCGAAATCCGCCGGGCCCTGCGGGAGTTGATGCGCCACCGGTGCACAGTGGACACCGCCGGGGTGGCGGAGCTGCTGATCACCGAACTCGTCACCAACGCCCTCGTCCACACCGAACAGGGTGCGGAGGTGTCCGCAAGCCTGGCCGCCGGCCGGTTACGGGTCGAGGTCCGCGACTTCGCCACCCGCCTGCCCCGGCCGTACGTACCGACCGCCGACGACGGTACGCACGGCAGGGGACTGGTGCTGGTGCAAACGCTCGCCGACGCCTGGGGCGTGGACGCGGACGCGCCGGGCCGCGGCAAAGTGGTCTGGTTCGAACTGGACGGAGAGCCCGCCTGAGCAGGCGGGCCCTCCGGGGTGCGCGGGCGGACCCGTCAGCCGAACTGCTGCTCCAGGTCCTTCAGTTTGCGCTCCAGTGAGTCGAGTCGGGGGATGGTCTGGGTGTCGTCCTCGGCGGTGAGGTCCACCGTCCGGGGGCCGGTCACCTCAACGGACGGGGTACGGGTCACGGCCTGCAGGGAGGGCCGGATGGGGGCCCCTCCCAGCGGTAGCTGGGGGAGCAGGGGCAGCTGGTCCGATTCCGGTATGGCCGGCTCCGCGCCGACCGGCGCGGAGCCCGCTCCCTGGGTCAGTTCGGGGAGGTCGACCTGGCGGGCGCGGGCCCGTCCGAACGCGCGGTGCTGGCGGCCCAGCGCCTTGATATGCGCGCGGTCCAGGCGGTGCTGCTCCCGCCTGCGGTGCCGGTCGTTCTCCTTCTCCTTCTTGTCCTCGCGCACCTCGTCCACGGCCTCGTCGAGGGTGCGCACGCCCTCCAGCAGCATGAGGGACCACGCGCCGAAGGTCTCCCGGGGCGCCCGCATCCAGCGGACCATCCGGATCTGCGGCAACGGCCGCGGGATCAGGCCCTGTTCGCGCAGCGCCGCCCGGCGGGTCTGCTTGAGGGCCCGGTCGAAGAGGACGGCCGCCGAGAGCGACATGCCGGCGAAGAACTGCGGAGCCCCGTCGTGGCCCATCCCGCGCGGCGCGTGCACCCAGTTGAACCAGGCGGCCGCGCCCGCGAACAGCCAGACCAGCATGCGCGAGCCGAGGGCCGCGTCGCCGTGGCTGGCCTCGCGGACGGCGAGCACCGAGCAGAACATGGCGGCGCCGTCGAGGCCGAAGGGGACCAGGTACTCCCAGCCTCCGGAGAGGTTGAGGTTCTGCCGGCCGAAGCCGACCAGTCCGTGGAAGGAGAGCGCGGCGGCCACCGCCGCGCAGCAGAAGAGCAGGACGTAGGAGGCGGTCCCGTAGACGGCCTCCTTGCGCCGGCGGCGCTCCTCACTGCGCTCCCAGCTGTCGTCGGCCGCGGCCTTCTCGCTCTCGCGCTTGCCCCGGGCCAGTACCGCAACTGCCGCAAGTACGCCCAGGATCAGCAGGCTGCCGGGCAGCAGCCAGTCCAGCGATATGTCGGTCAGTCTCATGCGGATGTCCTTGCCTCGCGTCTGCGGCTGTGCGGCTTTCCGGGCGCCATAGTGGCGCAGCCGGTCGGCCGTACACGCGGGTTTCGGGGCAAGTGGACGCCATCGGGGGGCGGGGCCCGCCGGATAGGGTGTTGTGGCTCGAACTGGAGCCCGTGCGAACGGTGTTGAGTTCGATTACGGTCACCCCTGGGGGTGGGTTCATCCGGTGGCGGCCGCCGTGAGCCGGGCGATGCGGTCCGCGTCGCAGGTGCGGGGGCAGGTGACGCAGGTGTCGTCCGGCCGGATCGTGTAGAAGAGGCAGCAGCTCGCCCGGTCCCGGGTGGGCAGCTCCGTGCCGTCCGGGCCGGCGAGCGTACGGAACCCCGCGCCGCCGGTGTACGGGGCGGTCGAGCCGGGCAGCAGCGCCTCCAGCTCGGCCATGGCCCGCTGCTCCTCGCCGAGCAGGTGGCCGACGTACCAGAGGCCCTCGACCACCTCGTCGGTCACCATGCCCCACAGGGCGCGGCGGCCGCGCCGCATCCGCGGGCCGAAGCCCTCCAGCACGGGCCCGAGGTGCTGGGCCACCGCGGCCCGCACCTCCTCGCGCAGCGCCTCCTCGTCGGGCACGACCCGGGCCCCGGGGAGAGCGGCCGCCGGGTCGTCCGGCAGGCAGGCGAATTCGGCGACGTGCACGGCCATCCGGCCCAGCGTCCGGTGGAAGGCCACGTCGGCGGCCGGGAGCCGGGGGACCCGCCGGTGCAGGAACCAGGGGAGGGTGATCAGCAGGCAGGCCGGCCAGGCGTACCGGTGCAGCCCGAAGCTCGCCACCACGTCGGGGCGGGCCTGGCGCCCGTAGTCCTTGAGCACCTGGGCGTTGTCCCAGGCGAGGAAGGCGTCCAGGGCCGCGCCGCCCGCCGCGAGCTCGTCCGCACCGACCCACCCCACACCGCGAGGGGCCGGTTCGTGCGCGGCCCGCTCGACGACCCGAAGCCCGCTGAACACCTCGGCCAGGCGGGCGTACGCGTCCGCCACCGGGGAGCCGGCCGGGGCGGGGGGCAGGGTGGGGGAGGGGGCCGTGAAGGTCGTGACGGTCATGCGGGACCACCGAATCACACGATCGTTAACAGGTTAGCCTTACCTTACCTGATTGTGGTCAGGCCGTATCCTCAGGGCAGGCCGAGACCCCCGTAGGAGGACCGAGTGCACGACACGGCCCGAACGGGGATTCCGGAACCCCGGAAGGTGCTGCGCCATTCGGTGCGCGGGCAGGTCCTCGACGCGCTGCGCGCGGCGCTGGTCGACGGGGATCTGGTGCCGGGCGAGATCTACTCGGGGCCGGCCCTGGGGGAGCGCTTCGGCGTCTCCGCGACGCCCGTGCGCGAGGCGATGCAGCAGCTGGCCCTTGAGGGGGCCGTGGAATGCCTTCCGAACCGGGGCTTCCGGGTCGTGTCGCGCACCCCGCGCGAGCTGGCCGAGCTGGCGGAGGTACGGGCCCTGCTGGAGGTCCCCGTCATGCTGAGGCTGGCCCGGGCGGTGCCGGCGGCCACGTGGGAGGCCCTGCGGCCGGCGGCGGCCGCCACGGCCGCGGCGGCGGCGCGGGGCGACCTGCCGGGCTATGCGGAGGCGGACCGGGCCTTCCACGGCGAGGTGCTCGCCCTGGCGGGCAACGCGCAGCTGGTGGCGGTGGCCGCGGAACTCCACCGCCGGGCCCAGTGGCCCCTCCCGGGCGCCCCCCGGATCCGGCGTGCCGACCTCGTCGCCGACGCGGCGGAGCACTCCGCGCTGCTGGAGGCCCTGATCGCCGGCGACCTCCCGGTGGTGGAGTCCCTGGTCCGCGAACACTTCGCAGGCACCCCTGTCTGAGGCCGCGCGGGGGCTGGGGCTCCGCCCCGCACCCCGCACCCCGCGCCTCAAACGCCGGCGGGGCTGGATGTGCCCCCTGAGTGCGCGGGCGCGGCCACAAGCCCGGGGCTCCGCCCCGTACCCCGCTCCTCAAACGCCGGAGGGGCTGGATTTGCCCCCGCCTGAGTGCGTCCGTGCGGGCACAAGCCCGGGGCTCCGCCCAGGCCTTGGAGGGCGGGGCTGCCCGGAGGGCAATCTCAGCCCCTCCGGCGTTTGAGGAGCGGGGTCTGGGGCGGAGCCCCAGCGGCGGCGCCGCACCGCCATCCGGCTACGCCGGGGCGGGGGCCAGCTGGTCCGCCAGCCAGGTGGGGATGCCACCCAGGAGGTGGAACAGGCGGCGGGCCTCCGCGCGTAGACGTGCGGCCTCGGGTTCGGGTTCGGCCTCCGCGAGCGCGGCAAGGGCCGGGGCCGTGCCGATCAGGAAGCCCAGGTCCTCCCGGATGCGGAGGGACTCCGCGAAGCCCTTGCGGGCCTCCGCCACTTCCCCGTCCCGCAGGGCCAGCGCAGCCAGGTGCCGCCACGTGAAGGACAGCAGCAGCGTGTCCCCGTGCGCCAGCGCCCCCGCATGGGCCCGCCGGTACGCCGGAGCGGCCGACTGCGGGGCGTCCGTCAGGTGCTCGGCGACCAGGCCCCGGCGGAAGTCCAGCAGCGGGCGGGTGCGGGATCCCGGCGAGAGCAGGGCCGCCGCCCGGCCCAGGGCGGAGCGGGCCTCGTCGGCCCGGTCCCGGACCCCGAGCACGGTCGCCGCGTACGCCAGCTGTCCCCGCTCGCACGCGGCGGCGCCCCGGTCGTCGTCGTCCTGCGCGACCGCCTCGGCGACCCGCAGCGCGTCCTCGGCCTCCGCCCAGCCCTGCCCCGTGAACAGGCACCGCTCGACCAGCAGCGCGGTCCGCTGCACGGCGGCCCCCGCATGATCCAGATGCGGCGCCAGCAGCGCCGCGGCGTCGGTCCAACAGCCGCGCGAGCGCAGCCGCCATATCGCCCGCTGGAGGGGGTCGTCTCCCCCGGTAGTTCCGGCACTCGACATGGCGGTATCCGCCACATTGCCCTCCCCAAAGCAACCAAGCAGCACATCGTTGAGCCCTGGGGCGAAATGAGAGCACGGATCGGCGGGTTCGGCCAAGGGGTCGGGTGAACTCTTTCACAAAGTCCGGACCCTTCGTCAGGCGCCCCCTCGGGCCGACCCCGTCCCACCGGGGCGGATCTTCTCAGCTCATGCGCAGTGCCAGGAAGAAGTCGAGCTTGTCCTCCAGCCGGGAAAGGTCGCGCGCCGTCAACTGCTCGATTCGCCCGACCCGGTAGCGCAGCGTGTTGACGTGCAGGTGCAGCCGGGTCGCGCACCGGGTCCACGATCCGTCGCAGTCCAGGAAGGCCTCCAGCGTCGGGATGAGCTCCGCGCGGTGGCGCCGGTCGTAGTCCCGCAGCGGGTCCAGCAGCCGGGCCGTGAAGGCGCGGCGGACGTCGTCCGGGACGAACGGCAGCAGCAGCACGTGCGAGGCCAGCTCGTGGTGGCCGGCGGCGCACACCCGGCCCGGGCGGGCCGCGGCGACCCGGCGGGCGTGCCGGGCCTCCTCCAGCGCCCCGCGCAGCCCCTCGGCGGAGTGCACGGCCGCGCTGACGCCCAGCGTGAGCCGGCCGTCGTCGGCCAGACCCGCCTGGAGGGGGTCCCGTACGGACGCGAGCAGCACATCGGCGTGCAGGGCCGAGTCGGGGCCCTTGTCCTCCCCGCCCTCCCCGGACAGCGAGGGGAGCGGTACGAGGGCGATGGCCTCGTCCCCGGCGTGGGCGACGGCGATCCGGTCCGAGGGCTCCGGCCCCGACACGGACGGGTCGACGAGGATCTCCTCCAGCAGCGACTGGGCCACCGGGCCGCCGGGGATGTCCCCGCCGTCCCAGTCCACCCGGGCCACGACGACCTGCCAGTGCGGTGCCGACCCGAGCCCGGGCAGCAGCACCGGGGCCGCCACCCGCAGGCGGGCGGCGATCTCGGCGGGCGGTGCACCCGTCTGGACCAGTTCCAGGACCTCCTGTGCGAGGCGCCGGCGCACCGTGCGGGCGGCGTCGCGCCGGTCCCGCTCGACGGCGATCAGCTGGGTGACGCCCTGCAGCAGGTCAAGGCGCTCGGCGGGCCAGTCGCCCGCGTCCGCCTCGACGGCCAGCAGCCAGTCCGACAGCACGCTCTCGCGCACGTCCCGGGCGCCCGGACCGGCCGCGCCGCGACCGTGTCCCCTGATCGGGAAGAGCGAGTAGGTAATACCCTGGATGGAGATCCGGTGCGGTCCCCTGCGGCCCGTCCGGACCGCCGCGAGGTGCTCGCTCGCCAGTGCTGCGCAGACGCCCGGCGCCAGCGGCTCGCCCGCCCCGGCGATCTGCCGGCCCGTGGGGGACAGCACCCAGGCCCGGAGATCGAGGTCGGTGGTGAGCAGATCCAGCACCACGTCGGGGCCGCCACCGGCCGGTCCCGAGGTCATGAGGCGACGGTGTCGGTCCACGACCGCCGCGAGATCCCCGGCGCGCTCCCCCGAGACCTGCCGCACCACGTACTCGGTGATCGTGGCGAATGCAACGTCTTCGTTCACAGCGAACAGCGGCAGACGATTGCGCAAACAGGCCGAGACCAGATCATCGGGGATGTCCCCGAGCTCCGCCTCGCCGGCGGCCAGCCCCGCCACGCCCGCGCTCGCGAGGATTCGTACGAACGGCTCTGAGTCGGCTGAATTTCTTCGCCAGGCCAGGCCGGTGAGGACGAGTTCGCCCCCGGAGAGGTATCGGCTGGGATCCCTCAGGTCGGTCGTCATGACCCCGCGGACCGTCCGGTCGAGTTCTTCCTCGCCGCCCAGCAGCCGCAGCCCCAGCGCCTCGGTTTCCAGCAGTGCGCGCAGCCGCATGATGTCGCCGCCGATCTGTCTCGAATGTTGCCGTTGGAAATCGGGCAGGTCGTCGCATCCTGCCTTTCATACGAATCTACAAGACGAGGGAGGTCGTCAGCCAACTCCTTCATGGTTTCGGTGACTGCACCCGGGGGACAGGCGGCCGGTGTACTGAGTCCACACCGCGTTAACAGCACGTGAACGACCAGTCGAGGGCCTTAGGCCTCCTGGCTTGAAGTGAACGACCCGATTAGTAAGAAGAGAGCCGCACATGGACTTCCTTCGCCCCGCCAGCTGGGAGGAGGCGCTCGCCGCTAAGGCCGAGTTCCCCACAGCTGTGCCGATTGCGGGTGGCACCGATGTGATGGTCGAGATCAACTTCGACCACCGCCGTCCGGAGTACCTCCTGGACCTGAACCGCATCGGTCTGCTGCGGGAGTGGGAGGTCGGCGAGGACGTTGTCCGTCTGGGCGCCTCCGTCCCGTACACGCAGATCATGGAAAACCTCCGCACGGAGCTCCCGGGTCTCGCGCTCGCCTCGCACACGGTCGCGTCCCCCCAGATCCGTAACCGCGGCGGTGTCGGCGGCAACCTCGGTTGCGCCTCGCCGGCCGGCGACTCCCACCCCGCGCTGCTCGCGGCGGGCGCCGAGGTCGAGGTCGAGTCCGTACGCGGCTCTCGCCTGATCCCGATCGACGAGTTCTACACCGGCGTCAAGCGCAACGCGCTCGCCGCCGACGAGCTCATCAAGACCATCCACATCAAGAAGGCGGATGGCCCCCAGCAGTACTCCAAGGTCGGTTCCCGCAACGCGATGGTCATCGCGGTCTGCGCGTTCGGCCTGGCCCTGCACCCGGAGACCCGCACCGTGCGTACGGGCATCGGTTCGGCCGCGCCGACGCCGATCCGGGCGAAGGCCGCCGAGGAGTTCTTGAACGCCGCGCTCGAAGAGGGTGGCTTCTGGGAGTCCGGCAAGGTCATCACTCCGTCGATCGCCAAGCAGTTCGGTGACCTCGCCTCCGGCGCGGCCAACCCGATCGACGACGTCCGCGGCACGGCGAAGTACCGCCGTCACGCGGTAGGCATCATGGCTCGCCGCCAGCTCGTCTGGACCTGGGAGCAGTACCGCGGCACCACCGGCCGCTCGCTTGAAGGGGCTGCGTAATCATGCGCGTCAATTTCACTGTCAACGGCCGTCAGCAGGAAGCCGACGATGTGTGGGAGGGCGAGTCCCTTCTCTACGTCCTGCGCGAGCGCCTGGGCCTGCCGGGTTCGAAGAACGCCTGTGAGCAGGGCGAGTGCGGTTCGTGCACCGTCCGTCTCGACGGCGTGCCGGTCTGTTCGTGTCTGGTCGCGGCCGGTCAGGTCGAGGGTCGCGACGTCGTGACCGTCGAGGGCCTGGCGGAGTTCGCCAAGCAGCGCGAGGAGCACGGACACGGCGGTGCCTGCGGCACCGGCGGCGGCTGCGGCAGCAAGGGCGGCGTCTCCCTGGACGCGGCCAAGCAGTGGCAGGCCAAGCCCGGCGACTCGCAGACCGGCGAGGGCGTCGAGCTCTCGAACATCCAGCAGGCCTTCATCGACGCCGGCGCCGTGCAGTGCGGTTTCTGCACCCCGGGCCTCCTGGTCCAGGCCGACGCGCTGCTGGAGGAGAACTCCTCCCCGTCCGACCAGGACATCCGTGAGGCCCTGTCCGGCAACCTCTGCCGCTGCACGGGCTACGAGAAGATCCTCGACGCGGTCCGCCTCGCGGCCGCCCGTCAGTCTGAGGCGGTCTGACCATGGCCCAGAACACGCGCACGGTTCCGGCGGGTACGCCGACCAACGTCACGCAGAAGCACACCAAGGGCGGCATCGGCGAGTCCACGCTGCGCCCGGACGGCACCCTCAAGGTGACCGGTGAGTTCGCGTACTCCTCGGACATGTGGCACGAGGACATGCTGTGGGGCCAGACGCTCCGCAGCACCGTGGCCCACGCCGAGATCGTCTCGATCGACATCTCCGAGGCCCTGGCGATGCCGGGTGTCTACTCGGTGCTGACGTACGACGACCTGCCGGCCGAGATGAAGAACTACGGCCTCGAGATCCAGGACACCCCGGTTCTCGCCAACGGCCGGGTACGTCACCACGGTGAGCCGGTCGCCCTCGTGGCCGCCGACCACCCGGAGACCGCCCGCCGCGCGGCCGCCAAGATCAAGATCGACTACCGTGAGCTGCCGCTCGTCACGGACGAGGCCTCCGCCCTCGCCGAAGGCGCGCCGCTGATCCACGAGGGCCGCGACGACCACCACATCGGTCACGTCCCGCACCCGAACATCGTGCACCGCCAGCCGATCATCCGCGGCAACGTGGAAGAGGCCCGCAAGCGCGCCGACGTGATCGTCGAGGGCGAGTACACCTTCGGCATGCAGGACCAGGCCTTCCTCGGCCCGGAGTCCGGCCTGGCCGTGCCGTCCGAGGACGGCGGTGTCGACCTCTACGTCGCCACCCAGTGGCTGCACTCGGACCTCAAGCAGATCGCCCCCGTCCTCGGTCTCCCCGAGGAGAAGGTGCGCATGACGCTCTCCGGCGTCGGCGGTGCCTTCGGTGGTCGCGAGGACATCTCGATGCAGATCCACGCCTGCCTCCTGGCCCTGGCCACGAACAAGCCGGTCAAGATCGTCTACAACCGGTTCGAGTCCTTCTTCGGGCACGTGCACCGTCACCCGGCGAAGCTCTACTACGAGCACGGCGCCACCAAGGACGGCAAGCTCACGCACATGAAGTGCAAGATCGTCCTGGACGGCGGCGCCTACGCGTCCGCTTCCCCGGCGGTCGTGGGCAACGCGTCCTCCCTCTCCGTCGGCCCGTACGTCATCGACGACGTCGACATCGAGGCGATCGCGCTCTACACGAACAACCCGCCCTGTGGCGCGATGCGCGGCTTCGGTGCCGTCCAGGCCTGCTTCGCCTACGAGGCCCAGATGGACAAGCTCGCGGCGAAGCTGGGCATGGACCCGGTCGAGTTCCGCCAGCTGAACGCCATGGAGATGGGCACGATCATGCCCACCGGCCAGGTCGTGGACTCCCCGGCGCCCGTCGCCGAGCTGCTGCGCCGGGTCAAGGCCCGCCCGCTGCCGCCCGAGAACCAGTGGGAGACCGCCGGTCAGGGTGCGGACGTCCGCGCGCTGCCCGGTGGCCTCTCCAACACCACCCACGGTGAGGGCGTCGTCCGCGGCGTCGGCTACGCGGTCGGCATCAAGAACGTCGGCTTCTCCGAGGGCTTCGACGACTACTCGACCGCCCGCGTGCGCCTCGAGGTCATCAACGGCGAGCCCGTCGCGATGGTCCACACGGCCATGGCGGAGGTCGGCCAGGGCGGTGTCACCGTCCACGCCCAGATCGCCCGTACGGAGCTGGGTGTCACGCAGGTGACCATCCACCCGGCCGACACGCAGGTCGGCTCCGCCGGTTCCACGTCCGCCTCGCGGCAGACGTACATGACCGGTGGCGCCGTGAAGAACACCTGTGAGGCCGTCCGCGAGGCCGTCCTGGAGATCGGCCGCCGCAAGAACGGGTCCTACCACCCGGCGTGGGCGACCGCCGAGCTGCTCCTCGAGGGCGGCAAGGTCGTCACCGACGGCGGCGAGGTCCTCGCGGACCTGGCCGACATCCTGGAGGGCGAGGACGCGATCGACCTGGAGCTGGAGTTCCGGCACCGGCCGACCGTCCCCTTCGACCTGGTCACCGGCCAGGGCGACGGCCACGTCCAGTACACCTTCGCCGCGCACCGCGCGGTGGTCGAGGTGGACACCGAGCTCGGCCTCGTCAAGGTCGTCGAGCTGGCGACCGCCCAGGACGTCGGCAAGGCCCTGAACATGCTTTCCGTGGTCGGCCAGATCCAGGGTGGTACCACCCAGGGCCTGGGCGTCGCGATCATGGAAGAGATCATCGTGGACCCGAAGACCGCGAAGGTGCGCAACCCCTCCTTCACGGACTACCTGATCCCGACCATCCTCGACACCCCGACCATCCCGGTCGACGTCCTGGAGCTCGCCGACCCGAACGCGCCCTACGGCCTTCGCGGTATGGGCGAGGCCCCGACCCTCTCGTCCACCCCGGCCGTCCTCGCGGCGATCCGGCAGGCGACGGGTCTGGAGCTCAACAAGACGCCGATCCGTCCGGAAGCCCTCACCGGCACCCTCTAGGACGGCGTGGTCCGGGGGCCGCGTGGCCCCCGGACCCCCCCAAAGACTCTCCGGGCGGTGTGACACACGGGAACGTCACACTTCCAGTCGCACCGCCCGGAGTACACGAAGTGCCGCACCGCTCGCGGTCCTTTACCGGCAACACCCCGCAACACCCCGCAATACCCCGCAGTACCCCTGCAAGAACATTCGTAGTACCAGCGGTCACCCCCGCACTACCCGCAGTACACGCAGTGCACAATTCGCGTCGCCTCGGGCCGTCACCCCGGGTCGTGCAGCCAACGCAGTTTCCCAAATCCCGTGTCTCCAATCTTTATGCGGGTGCCCCTTTGAACCTTGGGAGTTAGGCACCATGACCCAGTCGTCTGTGGAGCCCAAGACCACCGCGGAAGAGGCCGGCGACGGCTCTCTGAACCCCGCCGGACGTTCTTGGCTCGACCGGTACTTTCACATAACCCACAGAGGATCCAACGTCGGCAATGAGGTTCGTGGCGGTATCACGACCTTCATGGCCATGGCGTACATCCTCCTGCTCAACCCGCTGATCCTCTCCGGCAAGGACGTCGCCGGAAACACGATGGCGCCCGCGGCGCTGATCACGGCCACCGCCTTCGCCGCGGCCCTGACCACGCTGCTCATGGGCTTCGTCGGCAAGGTGCCGCTCGCGCTCGCCGCCGGTCTCTCCGTGTCCGGTGTGCTCGCCTCGCAGGTCGCCCCCCAGATGACCTGGCCGCAGGCCATGGGCATGTGCGTGATGTACGGCGTCGTGATCTGTCTCCTGGTCGTCACCGGCCTCCGAGAGATGATCATGAACGCGATCCCGCTCGCGCTCAAGCACGCGATCACCATGGGCATCGGCCTGTTCGTCGCCCTCATCGGCCTGGTCAAGGCCGGCTTCGTGGGCAAGGGGTCGGAGTTCGGCCCCCCGGTGCAGCTCGGTTCCGTCGGTGAACTCGCCGGCTGGCCCGTCCTGCTCTTCTGCATCACCCTGCTCGCCATCTTCATGCTGCAGGCCCGCAAGGTTCCCGGCGCGATCCTGATCGGCATCGTCGGCGGAACCGTCCTGGCCGCGATCCTGAACGCCATCGTGGACATCGACCCGAAGGCCTGGAAGAACGGCGCGCCGGAGCTCACGGGCTCCGCGGTCTCGATGCCCGACTTCTCGCTCTTCGGCAAGGTCGAGTTCGGCGGCTGGGGCGACGTCAGTGCGATGACGATCGGCATGATCGTCTTCACCCTCGTTCTCGCCGGCTTCTTCGACGCGATGGCCACCATCATCGGCGTCGGCACCGAGGCCAAGCTCGCCGACGACCAGGGCCGCATGCCGGGCCTGTCCAAGGCGCTGTTCATCGACGGTGCCGGTGGCGCCATCGGTGGCGTCGCGGGTGGCTCCGGCCAGACCGTGTTCGTCGAGTCCGCGACCGGCGTCGGTGAGGGTGCCCGCACAGGCCTCGCCTCCGTCGTCACCGGTCTGTTCTTCGCCGCCTGCCTCTTCTTCACCCCGATCACCCAGATCGTCCCGGGTGAGGTCGCCTCTGCGGCCCTGGTCGTCATCGGCGCGATGATGATGCAGAACGCCCGCCACGTGGACTGGTCCGACAGCGCGACCGCGATCCCGGTCTTCCTGACCGTCGTGATCATGCCGTTCACCTACCAGATCACCGCTGGTGTGGCCGCCGGTGTCATCTCCTACGTGGCCATCAAGGTCGCGCAGGGCAAGGCCCGTGAGATCGGCGCCTTCATGTGGGCACTGACCGCCATCTTCCTGGTGTTCTTCGCCCTCAACCCGATCGAGGGCTGGCTCGGGGTCCACTGACCCGGCCGGATCCGGTCGGTACGGACAGCGCAGTCGTACGAGAACCGCACCCTCCACGTATCCGATACTGGAAACCGAACCCCTCCGAGGAGGCCCTCATGCTGGACATCGCCGAAGAACTCAATCGGTGGGTCGAGCAGGGACGTGACTTCGCGGTCGCCACGGTCGTGGCGGTCGGCGGAAGCGCACCCAGGCAGCCCGGAGCCGCACTCGCCGTCGACGGCGAGGGCACGGCGATCGGCTCGGTTTCCGGTGGATGCGTGGAAGGTGCGGTGTACGAGCTGTGCCGGCAGGCGCTCGAGGACGGCGAAACCGTTCAGGAGCGCTTCGGGTACAGCGACGACGATGCCTTCGCCGTGGGTCTGACCTGCGGCGGAATCATCGACATCCTGGTGACCCCGGTCAGCGTGGGCTCTCCCGTACGGGAGGTGTTCGCGGCCGGTCTGGCCGCCGCCGCCCGTGGGGAGGCTGCGGCGGTCGCCCGGATCGCCGAGGGCCCGGCCGAGCTGATGGGCCGCGCCGTACTCGTCCGTACCGAAGGCGCCTGGGAGGGCGGTTTCGGCGGACACCCCGAGCTGGACCGCACCATCGCCGAAGAGGCCCGCGCCATGCTCGACGCCGGCAGGACCGGCGTACTGGAGATAGGCGCCGACGGCCGGCTCTGCGGAGAGCCGCTCAAGGTGCTGGTCGAGTCCAGCGTCCCGCCCCCGCGGATGATCGTCTTCGGTGCCATCGACTTCGCCTCCGCCCTCGTGCGGATCGGCAAGTTCCTCGGCTACCGGGTGACCGTGTGCGACGCGCGGCCCATCTTCGCGACGAAGACCCGCTTCCCCGAGGCGGACGAGATCGTCGTCGACTGGCCGCACCGCTACCTGGAGAGCACGGATGTGGACGGCCGGACGGTCCTGTGCGTGCTCACCCACGACGCCAAGTTCGATGTCCCGCTCCTCGAACTGGCCCTGAAACTGCCCGTTGCCTACGTCGGCGCCATGGGCTCCCGCCGCACCCACGAGGACCGCAACAAGCGGCTCCGCGAGGTCGGCGTGACGGAGCTGGAACTGGCCCGGCTGCGCTCCCCGATCGGCCTGGACCTCGGCGCCCGCTCCCCCGAGGAGACCGCGCTGTCCATCGCCGCCGAGATCGTCGCCAACCGCCGAGGCGGCACCGGCGCCGCCCTCACCGGCGCGCACATCCCGATCCACCCCGACGCCTCGAACACGGTGGTCGGCCGGATCGGCTCCGTCGCCTGACCGGCGGGCACCCGTAGCCGAGGACCCGGAGCAGAGACCCGAAGCAGAGAAAAGGGCGCACCCCGTGGGGGTTGCGCCCTTTCGCCGTTGCGCCTATTTTACCGGCCGGTAACAGGAGGCACCCTCTCCATCCCTTCCCCACACCGGAGTTGAACGGATGTCACGTACCCTCCGCACCCTGGGCGCGCTGGCCGCGGCCACCCTGCTGACCGCGATCGCGCCCGCGGCGGCCGCGCCCGGAGACGGGCTGCGCGAGGTGCTCTTCGTCGGGAACAACTGGGAGGGGACCGCCGACGTCCTCGCCTCCACCGGCGACCTCGCCAAGGTCGGCCGGATCAACGTGATCCCCGACAAGGAGGAGCGGCTCCGGGAGATCTACCTCAACCCCGTGAAGCTCGGCTTCTTCCTGGGCATCCGGGCCACCGCGGGCGAGGGCCACGACCAGTTCGTGGACGACATGTACACCACCCCGGACGGCTCGGCCGTCGTCGCCTCCCGGCCCAGCTTCGCCGACGTCGTCTCCATCGACGTGCGGTCGGGCCGGGTCAACTGGCGCTTCCCCGTCGCTGGTTACCGTGCCGACCACATGGCCGTATCGCCGGACGGAACGCGGGTCGCGGTCTCCGCCTCCACCGCCAACACCGTCCACGTCCTCGACATCGCCACGGGCCGGCAGATCGGCTCCTTCGGCACCGGCGACAAGCCCCACGAGAACACCTTCAGCCGCGACGGCCGCTTCCTGTGGAACAGCTCCATCGGCGACGTGACCTCCGCCCTGGACGCGCCCTGGCTGGACTGGACGAAGGGCGACCGGAAGATCACCGTCGTCGACGCGCAGACCTTCCGCACGGTCCGGGTGATCGACATGCGGGAGCGGCTGGACGCCTTCGGCCGCAAGGACCTGTCCGACGCCGTGCGCCCCGTCTCCTTCAGCCCCGACGAGTCGAAGCTCTACTTCCAGGTGTCGTTCTTCAACGGCTTCCTGGAGTACGACGTGGCCACCGACCGCATCACCCGCCTCAAGACCCTCCCGGAGAACCCCGCCACCAGCACCGACCGGACCAAGTGGGTCAACGACTCCCGCCACCACGGGATGTCCATGAGCCCGGACGGGGCCAAGCTCTGCATCGCGGGCACGATGGACGACTACGCGACCGTCGTGGACCGGGCCACCCTCACCGAGGGGCCGCTCGTGCCCGCCGACAAGCCCTACTGGGCCACCGTCGACGGCGACGGCACCGCCTGCGTGATCTCCGAGAGCGGTTCCGACCGGGTCACGGCCATCGACTTCGCCACCGGCACCAAGCGGGTGTCCGTACCGGTGGGCGACCACCCGCAGCGGGTCCGACTCGGTCACGTCCCGGCCGGGTGGACCGGCCCGACGGCCCGGTAGCCGGGGAGCGGCCGCCCGCGGCGCGAGTTCAGCGGTCGCGGACCGGTGATCACAAGAGTGGTTCGGCCGATCACTAACTGGCCAAACGGGCAGATCAAGCCAATTTGGGATGACTGGTCCGCGATGGCCGATTAGTCTCGTGATCATGGTGGACATCCGTGACGTACCCGAGGCAGACATCGACCGCGCCCTGGAACTCGCGTACCTGGTCTTCCACGACCGGCCCGAGAAGGAGCGCCGCGAGAAGCACCACGCGCTGCTGACCCGGTGCGGCCGGATCGGCGCCTACGACGGGGACACGGACACCCTGGTCGGCTTCATGGCCGCGCACGACTTCCGGCTCTCGGTCCCCGGGGCGGACCTGTCCTGTCCCGGGCTCACCTTCGTCTGCGTCGCCCCCACCCACCGCCGCCGCGGCGTCCTCACCGCGCTCATGGCCGAACAGCTGCGGCGCGCCGCGGCCGCGGGCAGCCCGATCGCCGCCCTGTGGGCCTCCGAGGCCGCCATCTACGGCCGCTTCGGCTACGGCGGAGCCACCACCGGCGCCACCATCGAGATCGACTCCACCCGCCCGCTCGCCCTGCGCATCGCACCGGACCGGCGCCCGCTGCGGCTCGTCGCCCCGGAGGAGGCGCTCGAACTGATCGGCCCCTTCCACGAGGCCGCCCGCGCCGGCCGGGCCGGCCGCCCGACCCGGAGCCCGGAGCGCTGGACCGAGGAGTGGCTGTCCGAACAGGACGAGGAGGACGAGGAGTTGAGCCCGCCCCGGATCATCGTCCTGGGCGAGCCGGGCGAGCCCATCGCCGGATACGTGCTCTACCGCACCAAGCCGGAGGACGACGCGGGCACCGCCGCCGGGCGCACCCGCACCCCCGGCCTGGTCCGCGTGGACGAACTGGAGGCCGACACCCCGGCAGTCGCCGCCGCGCTGTGGGAGTGCCTGGCCGCCCTCGACCTCACCGGCAGGGTCCGCGCCTGGGGCCGCCCCGCCGACGACCCGCTGCTGCACTTCGCCGCCGACCGGGACCAGGTGCGGGTCACCGCCCAGTTCCCGGCGCTCTGGCTGCGCCTGGTCGACGTACGGGCCGCGCTGACCGGGCGGTCCTGGGCCGCGCCGGTGGAACTGGTGCTGGAGCTGACCGACGTACGGCTGCCCGCGAACGCCGGACGGTTCCGGCTGAAGGCGGGGCCGGGCGGGGCGACGTACGAGGCCGCCCGCGCGGCGGCGGATCTGGCCCTGGACGTACGGGAGCTGGCCGCCTGCTACCTGGGCGGGACACGGGTCACCGAGCTGGTCGCGGCCGGGCTGGTGGCCGAGCACACGCCGGGCGCGGCCACGGCGCTGGACGCGGCCCTGCGGACGCCGCTGCTGCCGCACACGGCCGACGAGTTCTGAGGCGGCCGGCGGCCGGCGGTCGGCGGGGGTCGGGGGTCGGGCGGGGGCGGGCGAGCGGTCCGCCCCCACCCCCACATGATCAGGCAGGCAGGGAGATCCGCGCGGCCGACATGCCGAAGCCGGAGCTCCGGACGCCGGTGGCCAGGACGCCGGCCGGCCGGTGCAGATCCTCCTCGCGGTAACGGCGGCACTTCCGGTGCCAGTTGAGGATCCCGGCGAGCCAGTCCTGGAGCTCGCCGACGTACGCGTCGAGCCCGGCCCGGGCGCCGACCTCCAGCTGCCAGTCGTCGTAGAGCACCGGCAGCTGCGTCGCGACGATGTGCTCGAACTCCTCGATGCGCCGGGCCATCAGCTCATGGCAGATGTGCAGGGCCTCCGGGTAGCCGATGTCGAAGAAGTTCCGGGTGACGAGCACGTAGTTGTGCACCTCGCCCTCGACCTCCACCTCCTTCTGGTACGAGAAGATGTCGTTCATCATGCAGGCGGCGTCGGCCGCCGCGTTCTCCAGGGACCGGACGGTCCCGGACCGGTAGACCTCCTCGGGGATGCCGCGACCCGCCTGGCCGAGCCGGCACAGGTACATGGTGAGGTGCGAGCCGAAGGTGTGGCGGCGCATCTCGGCGTAGTCCACCGGGTCCGGGATGCGGTTCAGGATCTGGTTCTCCATCTCCCACACCCAGCTCTCCAGCATGCTGACGAGCGTGGCCCGGAACTCGGTGCGCACGGCCGGGGCCATGTCCCGGCCGGTGCGCACCCACAGGTCGGCGAGGGAACGTTCCATCGCCGTGCGGGGCACCGGCTGATCGGCGTGGTCGACCGGGATCATCGAGACCAGCCGGGCGGTGGTCGCCTTGGCGGCGGAGAGGTTCTTGGACTGCGCGAAGACCACCGGGTAGTAGTCGTCCCCGTACGTCCCCCAGGTCAGCCAGCAGGCGTTGAGCAGCAGCGCCTCCGCAGTGGCGTCGGGGTCGATGCCGGCCGAGCAGAGCGCGAAGTCGTAGCCGCGCAGCTTCTCCTCGGTCCAGATCGCCGAACCGGGGTCGCCGGGCTGCGGTTCCAGCAGGCCCATGCGCCGGGCCCAGTCGACCGAGCCCTCGCGGGCGTGGTCCAGGTGCGGGCTGAGGGAGAGCGCGAACGGCATGCGGATGTCCGGGATCACGGAGGGGCCGGTGCGCTCGTACGGGACGTGGGTGAAGGAGCGGCGGCGCAGGTCCATCGAGCGCCTGGTGAAGACGGAGCCCAGGTCGAGGGCGGTGGTGCCGAGTCCGGTCGGGAGGAAGGGCAGGGTGAGCGGGGCGGTGGCCTTGGCATGCGCGTTCATGTAGCGGCCGGAGACCATGTGCCACTCGTGGCCGCCCGACTGCCAGTCCTGGAGGCCCTTGGCGTAGGCGAGGACGGCCGCGATCTCCTCCGGGTCCATCGCGTGGTCGGCGAAGAGCTGGGGGAGTTCGGCGAGCGCGGTCTGCTCGAACTGCTGGAGGCGGGAGGTGAGGAGGTCGTTGGCGGCCTCGGCGGCCTCCTGGGTGGTGCAGCCGAGGAAGGTCTCCAGGACCAGGACGGCGTTGGACAGCTCGCCCTCGTCGGTGACCTCGCGCTCGTAGGAGAAGATGTCGTTCCTGATGTGCACGGCGTCGGAGAACGCGTCGCGCAGGACGCCGAGCGCGCGCGAGTGCGCCACGCGCGCCGGGACCGCGGCGGAGACGTACTCGATCAGGCCGGCCGACCAGGGGGCGCCGCCCACCTTGCGGCGCATCTCGATGTATTCGAGGGGGTTCGCCACCCGCCCGATGTTGATGTTGGCGAGCTCCCACAGGGACTCGTCGAGGAGGTTCCTCGTGGACTCGGAGAACCGTTCCCTCCAGTCCGCGGACATCGCCGGGACGGTCCGCTCCCACAGGTCGGCGAGGCCCGCCTCGACCGGGTTGACGGGCTCGGGGAAGCCGTCGGCCAGGTCCATCGGCATGAAGGCGGCGAGCCGGTCCAGATGGGCCTTGGCGCCGGCGCGGTCCCGCGAGCGCTTGTACATCTCCAGGAAGTGGTCGTCGAAGAAGAACACCCACACGTACCAGTCGGTGACCAGCGACAGCGCCTCGCCGTCGCAGTCGGGGTGGGTGTACGAGCACAGCAGCGCGTAGTCGTGCGAGTCGAGGTCGGCCTCCTCCCAGACGCCGGAACCCTCCAGCATCCCGAGTGCGCGCGCCCACTGCTTGCTGTGGACCCTCGCGTCCTCCAGGTGGGGGTTCAGTCGCGCCGGATAAGGCACGTAGAAATCCGGCAGTTGGAACGGCTGCGTCACGGCGGGGCCGGCCTTTCGTCCTTTGGTGCGGGGGCCGGGGCACCCGGCCCCCGCACGAGATCAGCAGTGCCCTACCCCGGGCGGGCCCGGGATAAGGAGGAGTTCACCGCTTCAGGTGACGGACGGATCGTTCCGGGGCGCGGGGGCCTGCCGGGGGATAGGAGTGGGCTTCCGGGCGTCGTGTCCGCCGTGTCCGCCGTGCCCGTACTGCTCGGCCTGGAGCCGGAACATGGTCGCGTAGCGGCCGCCGAGCGCCAACAGCTCCTCGTGGCCGCCCTGTTCGACGACCCGGCCCTCGTGCAGGACGTAGATGACATCGGCGTACCGCACCCCCGACATCCGGTGCGTGACGAGGACGACCGCCCGCCGCGGCCCGGCCAGGCCCCGGATGCTGTCGAAGGCGGCGACCTCCGCCTCCGGGTCGAGCGCCGAGGTGGGCTCGTCCACGACGATGACGCGGGCGTCGCGGAAGCGGGTGCGGGCCAGGCCGAACTTCTGCCACTGCCCGCCGGAGAGTTCCGAGGCGCCCCTGAACACCCGGGCGAGCAGGGTCTCGTAGCCGTGCGGCAGCTTCGCGACGATCCGGTCGGCCCCGGCGTAGCGGGCGGCGGCGACCACCTCGGCCGCCTCGTCCACGGCGCGGTCCGGGCCCTCGGCGGCGCCGGGCCTGCCGATGGAGATGTTGGTCCGGGCGGTGACCGGCCAGCGCTCGAAGTCCTGGGTGAGGAGGGCGACCCGGTCGAAGACCTGCTCCCGGTCCGCCTCCCGCACCTCGACCCCGTCCCAGGTCAGCGATCCGGAGTCGGGCAGGTGCAGTCCGGCGAGGAGTTTGACGAGGGTGCTCTTCCCGGAGCCGTTCTCGCCGACCAGGGCGACCACGCTGCCCGCCTCGATGGTGAGGGAGACCCCGGCGAGGGCCGGTTCCTCCCGGTCCGGATAGCTGAAGTGCACGTCGTCGAGCCGCAGCGTGCCCAGCCGCTCGGGCAGCGGCAGCCCGCCGACGGGGATGGCGCGGCGGCCCGCCGCGGCGACGAACCGCTCCAGGTCCCTAACGTACAAGGACTCCTCGTGCAGGGTGTTGGTGGTGTTCACCAGCGCGCCCAGGCTCGCCGAGCCGGTGCGCACCGCGATCACGGCCGTCCCGGCGACGGCGAGGTCCATCCGGCCGGAGACGATCAGCGCTCCCATCGCCCCGTACGTGACGAGGGCGGCGGCGCCGGAGAGCGCGGCGGCGAGCAGCTCGGTGGCGGCCTTGTCCTTGGCGAGGCGGGTGGCCTCGCCCTCGGCGTGCTCGGCCATGTTGCGGTAGTGGCCCAGCAGATAGCGGCCGACGCCGTGCACCCGTACCTCGGGGGCCGACGTACGGGAGATCAGCAGCTGGCCGATGAGCCGGGCGGCCCGTACGTGCTCGACCCAGGTGATCACGGACAGGTAGCGCCGCTGGGCCACCCGCATCGCGCCCCAGCCGCGCGGGGCGGCGATCAGCAGCAGCATGGGCAGCAGCAGCGGGTGCAGCACGGTCAGCACCCCGGCGGTCGCGACCAGCGAGATCACCCCTCCCAGGGTGGCCACACAGGCCCCCACCGTCCGGCGGGCGGAGGGCGGCCCCCACTGGGCGCTGTCGAGCAGCCGCCGGAACTCCCCGTCCTCGATGGCTTCGAGCTCCACCTCCACGGCGGCCTTCAGGTACTGCTCGTACGCGGCCCGCTCCACCTTGGGCTCCAGCCGCCCGGCGGCCGCGGTCGACCGCGAGGCCAGTACGGCGCCCAGTACGGCGACCAGCGCACCCGCGGCGAGGGCGGGCACGGCGTGGTTCAGCCGGTCGGCAGCGCTCCCCGAGCCGAGCAGCGTACGCAGCACCTCGCTGAGGACGAGCAGCCCGACGGCGGAGGTGACCCCCTGCCCGGCCTCGGACACGGCGACGGTGAGCAGGGCCCGCCGGTCGGTGTCCCAGGCGAGGCGCAGGGTCCCGCCGACCATCCGGGGCATGGACCGCAGGGTGGCCAACAGCCGGCTCTCCAGCCGGGCGTAGTCGTGGTTGGACCAGCCGGCGTCGTAGCGCAGGGGCCCGCCGAAGAGGCGGCGCTCGCTCTCGGAGACGGCGGGCTCGGCGGCCGCGGGCCGCTTGAGGAGCCTCATGCGCGGCCACCTCCGCCCGGGGCCGGGTCGAACACCACATGAACGTGCACGGATCGCAAGATTCCTCCCGAGGCGCAGCGTCTGCGAACTGACGCCGGAAGAACGTGGCTGCTCAGAGCGGCGTCACGGGGCGGGGGGAGCGAACGCCCGCACGCAGTTGCGACCGGCCCGAAGACCCCAAGGGACGGCCGGGCAGGGGCCCGTAACGCGGCGTTCGAACCACTCGGGGGTGGTCATGACCCCCTTCGAGGGATTGCGCACCTGGCCGTGACGGCGGGACCGGGGACATGGCGGAGGCCGCCTCCCCGGGTGGGGGAGGCGGCCTCGGTCTGGTGCGGGGTTACGGGCTGGGCAGTGGGAGAGGGGCGGTACCGAGGGTGGGGATGGTCCAGCGCTGGGCAGGGGAGGAATTGCAGTCGTAGAGCCAGAGCTGGGTGCCTGGGGTGGTGTTGAAGTTGCCGAGGTCGAGGCAGCGGTTGGAGGCGGGGTTGTAGAGGCCGTTGTCGGCTCGGGGGAGGAACTTCTGGCTTCCGGCGCTGCTGTCGCAGGTGCGGAGTTCGATGGGCGTGGCGTTCACGGTCCCGGCGCCTGCGGCATTGAGGCACTTGCCCTGGATGCGGACGGTGCCGTCGTTGCGGATCTCGAACTGCTGGGACATCCAGTTGCCGCTGCACCCCCAGATCTGGATCTTGTTCCCTTCGGCGGTCTCCCCGGCGTCGTTGTCGACACAGCTTCCGGCGGCGGCGGTCAGGTTGATGGGGCCCGCGGCTCCGGGAGCGGTGACGGAGGCCGCGTAGGGGTAGACGGCGAGGTTGCTGATGCCGCCGTCGAACAGTGAGTTGACGTATGCGCCGGAGTCCTTGAAGCGGCCCAGGTTGAAGGGGCCGACGGGGGCCGGGCTGCTGGATGCTCCGTGTTGGCCGGTGGCCGCGAGGGTGCCGTTGACGTACAGGCGCATGTGCCCGGTGGTGTGGTCGTAGACGGCGGTGAGCTGGGTCCAGGTGTCGAGAGCGAGCTTGGCGGCGCTGTTGGACTCGTTGGTCAGGTCGTACGGCCACGTGTCGGTGTCCGCGTTGGCGAGACCGAAGCGCCAGACGTTCAGGTTGTGGTCGGGGTACAGGAGTAGGGAGCTGTTGCGGTTGAGGTCTTGGCTGAGGACGACGCCTCCGGCCGCCTTGGCCTTGACCCAGGTGCTGATGGTGAAGCTCTTCCGGGTGTCGATCACCGGGCCGGCGGTGGTGATGGAGGAGCTGGTGTCCTTGAAGGCGGCGTAGGTCGAGTCGCGCCCGCCGATCTTCTCGGTGGGCCAGGTGATGCCGGCCGCGGTGGCGGGGAAGTTGCCGATCGCGCTGGGGACGGTGGTGCCCTTGTGGTCGGTCAGCAGCCACTGTTCCTTCGGCGTGTTGAGGTTGCCCAGGCTGACGGTGCCGGGGTCGACGCCGGTGACGGTGGGGTACGGGACGGTCCCACCGTTGGGCGCCGTGCCGGCGCCGCTGAAGGCGACGAGCTGCTGGTTGGCGTCGACGGCCCACAGGTCGGGGATGCCGTCGCCGGTCAGGTCTCCCTCGGAGCCGACCCGCGGGTAGGTCTTCGGATCGATCTTTCCGGAGATTGCGCCTGCGGACGGATCGGCGAAACCGGTGAGGTCGGGGGCCTGTGCGGTGCCCTTGACCGAGAAGGCGTGGAGGCTTCCGTCGGTCTTGGAGCGGGCCCACAGGGTCGGGAAGTCGGTGCCCTGGGCGCGGCCCGGGGCGATCAGGTCGTAGCCGCCCCACTTCGTGTCGTTGGCGGAAAGCAGGATGGCGCGGGTGGACAGCTGGTCAGCGGCGCCTGCGAGGCTTATCCAGAGCCGTCCGTTCTCAACGAAAAGCAGTGAGGTGCGGGGCAGTAGTGCCGGTGGAGTTGCTGTGTCACCGGTGATCGAGCCGAATGCCGCTATCTGGCTGACCTTGGACCAGTCGGGACCGTAGCCGTTGGCCGCACAGGGGACTGTCCGGAATTTTGTGTACGCCCCGGTGTGACCCGTAAGGCATGAGACGTGGTCTCTGCCGGGAAGGATCACTGATGGGGATCAAGGATGACCGGCCCCGTGAAGGCATCGTACGGACGGGGGCTGAGTTGGCTCGACTGGCGGAGACGGAACGTGACTTGGCTGGGCAGCTCGTGGAGCGGGCCCGCGCGGAGGGCATGAACCTGGTCGGAGAGAACGGGCTGCTCAAGGGACCGGTGAAGCTGGTCCTGGAAGGCGCTCTCGAGAGTGAGATGGCCGACCACCTCGGCTACGAGAAGGGCGACCGGGTCGGGATCGGGTCGGGCCACTCCCGCAACGGCACCAGCCGCAAGCGGATCCTGACGGACGTGGGGGCGGTGGAACTGGACATTCCCCGCGACCGCGCCGGCACCTTCAGCCCGCAGATCGTGCCCAAGCATCAGCGGCGGGCGGAGGGCTTCGACGAGGCGATCCTGTCCCTCTACGCGAAGGGTCTGACCACGGGTGAGATCCAGGCCCATCTCGCGGAGATCTACGACGTGGACGTCTCGCGCGAGACGATCTCCAAGGCCACCGACAAGGTCAGCGCCGAGCTGGACGCCTGGCGCAACCGGCCGCTGGACCGCGTCTACGCCGTCGTCATGATCGACGCGATCGTCCTGAAGATCCGCGACGGCGCGGTCGCCAACCGGCCCGTCTACATCGCGGTGGGCATCAACCTCGAAGGCGAGCGGGACATCCTGGGCATGTGGGTCGGCAGCGGTGGTGAGGGCGCCAAGACCTGGATGACCTGGCTCGCGGAGCTGAAGAACCGTGGAGTCCAGGACGTTCTGATCGCCTGCTGCGACGGCCTGAAGGGCCTGCCCGACTCCATCGCCGCGATCTGGCCGCTGGCGGACGTCCAGCTCTGCGTGGTCCACATGGTCCGCAACTCGCTGAAGTACGCCTCCACCAAGCACTGGTCGCAGATCGCGAAGGAGCTCCGGCAGGTCTACACGGCCGCGACCGCGGACGCGGCCGAGGCCCGGTTCGCCGAGTTCGAGGCCGACTGGGGCCGCCGCTACCCGGCCCTGGTCGCGGTCTGGCGCCGCAGCTGGGAACACTTCGTCATGTTCCTGCGGTTCCCACCCGAGATCCGAAAAATCGTCTACACGACGAACATGATCGAGTCTCTTAACTCCCGCTTCCGCCAGGCCACCCGCCGCCGCGGACACTTCCCGAACGAGGACGCGGCGTTGAAGGTCCTCTACCTCGTCATCCGGGACCGGCAACCCAACCGGCGCAACCCCACCGGCCGGACCCACAACTGGAAGGAAGCGATCAACACCCTCGCCGGCTACTACGGCGACCGCGTCACCGACAACCAGTAACCGCACCACCCGCAAGGAACGTCAGCACCAGGGCTTACACAAAGAAACTGACACTCCCACTTGGCTGGGATGAGCCCTGCAGACGTCGCCAAGAAGCCGGGAGGCTTCAAGTCGTACCTCGGATTGACGAGAGAGAAATCCGAATACGTTATTCAGTTTGAGGTTTGTGCATGCCGAGTTTCTGGACGCCTGAGAGGCGGGCGAGATCACGTCTGGTTCTCCCCCGATGATCTTGATATTGCTCGCGCTGACATTGTGTATGCAGGGCCAGTCAAGGGCTGGGGCAGGTAGCGGGCTTGGATGCCTAAAGGGGGCACTGTGGATTTCTCTGGGTACTCGACGGACCTCGTCGTGGCCGGCCCGGCGGGGCATTTGTTCCGCCGGTTCTCGGTCAGACTTGAAGAAAGATGGCCTGCCCACCTGGTGAATGGGGAGATTTTTCGGTCGTTTGATTTCGGGTCGACATCCATTGATTTCGAGAGTGACGACATGACGTCGGACATTGTCACGTTCTCTCGGGACCGCGAAATGGAGGAATTCTGGGAGGAGGAAGGGTATTCGCTTGACGCCACGGGGGAGGGTCCAGTCGGTATTTTCTATAAGCCGTTCAAGAGGCTCTCCATTCGAGTGGACCGTGGTGTCGAGGTAGAAAATGAAACATCTTGGCAGGATGCGTATATTGCAATTCCGGAAGGGCTTCATCTATCTCTTGCGACGCCTGGAGATCCCTCTAGTGATGCGTTTTCTGGATGGGTCAGGAGCTGCCTTATCCAGTCCCTTTGGGATGCACCGCCGACTATTGGCAGTAGTAACTGAGGGCAGCGCCGGCGGTAGAGCGGTACTTGCGGGAAGGTGGTACCACCATCGGGGCCAGCCAGCCGTCCACGGCACCCCAAGCGGTAGGATGCTGCTCTAATTCTTACTCGGGACCCGAGATGCGGTGGCAGTGTATTGGTGTCCCCTGGATCGTGGACGGTCCGTGACGAATCTGTGGATCGAGGGCGTGCGTAGGAGTTGTAGAGCCCGCTGAGGCATTAATTGGTTCTCTTTGTGGGAATCAGGAGATGACACCCATGAACCCTTTCCGGAAATCTTCCTGGGAGGGGTTCATGGTTCTTTTAGTGGTCAATGCCTCGAAGACCATCCACGCGCCCGAGGGCTGGGCGTTCTCCTGCTCGTTGGTTGAGCGCGATGGCGTCGAGGCCGGACGCGACGTTGCGCCCGCGCCGGCTCCGCTTGGGTGGGCCGGACGCCGCCCCTGGGCCGGGTGGTGTCGAAGCTTTGGGTCGATGTCCGATTCGTCTATGTTTCTACTTGTATGTAGATCCCCGCCTGGGAGGGCACACGCATGTCTTCGATCGATCTGAGCAAGGTTCTGGACAAGGCCTGGGAGGACAAGCCCCTCGCCGAGATCCTCTCCGCCCCCGTGGCGGCGCTGAAGGGGGTCACCGACAAGGACGGTGAGCTGCTTGAGCAGGCGTTCGGGGTCAGGACCGTCGCCGACTTCGGGCAGCTGAAGTTCGCGCGGTGGGCGCACGCGCTCGTCGCGCTGAACCAGACCACCAAGGTGTGACCACCCGGCGGCGTGCAGCTCGCGGTCCGGGTGGGCCGTACGCCGGGGCTTGAGGGAGCGGTCCCCTTCCCGAGTGCGGTGAGGGGGGCTTGAGATAAGGCGGAGGCCGCCTCCCCGGACGGGGAGGCGGCCTCGGTGCGTTGCGCGTGCTACGCGGTGCTGGGAACCGGGAGCGGTGCGGTGCTCAGCGCGGGAAGGGTCCAGCGCTGGGGGTTGCTCTGGTTGCAGTTCCAGAGCTGGAGCTGGATCCCGTTGGTGGTGTTGCCGTGGTCCAGGTCCACGCAGAGGCCGGAGACCGGGTTGTAGAGGCTGCCGTCGGCGCGGGGCAGGAACTGCTGCGCCGGGTGGTCGTGGCAGCCGACGGCCTGGATCAGCGTGCCGGGGGCGGTGCCGGCGTCCTTGGCGTCCAGGCACTTGCCCTGGACGCGGAGGGTTCCGTCGCCGCGGACCTCGAACTTCTGGGCGAAGCCGCCGCTGATCTCGTTGCACTCCCAGATCTGGACCTTGGTGCCGTCCGCGCCCAGGTCGGCGCAGTGGGTACCGGTGGCGGTGTACGAGATCTTGCCGGAGGTGCCGGAGGCCGTGGGGGAGGCGGCGTAGGGGTAGACGGCGAGGTTGCTGATGCCGCCGTTGAAGGGGGAGTTGGCGTACGCCCCGGAGCTCTTGTACCGGCCCAGGTTGAAGGGCCCGACGGGGGCCGGGCTGGTGGACGCCTTGTGGTGGCCGGTCGCGGCGAGCGCGCCGTTGACGTACAGGCGCATCAGGCCGGTCGTGTGGTCGTAGACGGCGCTGAGACGCGTCCAGGTGTCCAGCGCGAGGGTGGCGGCGCTGTTGGTCTCGTTGGTCTCGTCGTACGGCCAGGATCCGCTGTCGCCGTTGGCGAGGGCGAACTGCCAGACCTTCTTGTTGTGGTTGGGGAACAGGAGCAGGGAGCTGTGGTTGTTCAGGTCCTGGCTGAGGACGACGCCTCCGGCCGCCTTGGCCTTGACCCAGGTGCTGATGGTGAAGCTGCTGCGGGTGTCGATGACCGGGCCGGCGGTGGTGATGGAGGAGCTGGTGTCCTTGAAGGCGGCGTACGCCGAGTCGCGCCCGCCGATCTTCTCGGTGGGCCAGGTGATGCCTGCCGCTGTGGCGGGGAAGTTGCCGACCGCGCTCGGGGTGGTCGCGCCGGTCTGGCTGGTCAGCTTCCACTGGGCCTTGGGCATGTTGAGGTTGCCCAGGGTGATGGCCGTGGTGTCGATGCCGGTGACGTTCGGGTGCGCGGCGGCCGTGCCGGCCCCGTTGAAGGCGACGAGCTGCTGGTTGGCGTCGACGGCCCACAGGTCGGGGAGGCCGTCGCCGTTCAGGTCGCCGTTCGAGCCGACGCGGGGGTAGACGGCCGGGTCGACCCGGCCGGTCAGCAGACCCGCGGCGGGGTCGGTGAAGCCGGTCAGGTCCGGGTCGTCCGCCGTGCCCTTCACCGAGAAGGCGTGGAGGCTTCCGTCGCTCTTGGAGCGGGCCCACAGGGTCGGGAAGGCCGTGCCCTGGGCCCGGCCCGGGGCGATCAGGTCGTAGCCGTCCCAGCGCTGGTCGTTGGCGGACAGCAGGACGGCCTTGGCGGCCAGCTGGTTCGTGGAGCCGGCGGTGCCCAGCCACAGGCGCCCGTTCTCGACGAAGAGGAGGGACGTGCGCGGGAGCGCCCCGTCACCGTCCAGGGTGTCGCCGTTGGGGGAGCCGAAGGCCGCGATCTGGGAGACGTTGGCCCAGTTGGAGCCGTACCCGTGCGCGGCGCAGTCGATGGTCGCGCCGGCCGGGTTGGTGCATCCGGAGGGCTTGTTGATAGGGGCCGCCGCCTGGGTGTCGAACAGCCCGCTGCCGTTGTTCGTGTAGAGCTGAAGACCGGTGTTGCCCGGCTGGTGGGCGATCAGGTCGTCGACTTCCTTGAAGCCGAGGCTGCCGCGGTGGGTGATCTGGATGCCGTTCCAGCCGTTGTTGCCGGGAGCGGGCTTGGTCCGGGCGTTGGGCGCCGCGGCGGGGTCGGTGCCGCCGCCGATCTGGCGGAGGTTGCCCGCCGTGTCGGGAAGGAGGACGTCCGCCTTCTTGTCGCCGGTCACGTCACCGAAGAGCGGGGCCGGGCTGTTGGGGTTGGACGGGGCGTAGTAGCTGTAGGCGACGGGCTGTGAGAGGTTGCCCGCGACGTCCTGGGTCTGCAGGTACACGAAGTTGGTGCCCCAGCGCTGCGGGGTGACCTTGATGGTGGCCGTACCGCCGACGAGCTTGGTGACGCCCGGGTCGGTGTCCGTGCACTTCCAGTTGGTGGCGGCGGCCTTGACCGGGTCGGTGGTCCAGCGGGCGCAGGCCAGGCCGGAGCTGCGGCCGCCCGCGGCCGGGGCCGGGTCGGCGCCGGTGAGGGTGAAGGAGCCCTCCTGGTTGACGAGCTTGGGGTGGCCGCCGATGGTGCCGGACTCGGGGAAGTCGGTGGAGGTGACGGCGGCGGTCGGCGGGGTCCGGTCGACGCGGAAGTAGCACCAGTCGCTGTCGCCGCTGGTGAGCGTCTCGTCGGTGGTGCGCGAGGTCCAGCCGTACTGGTGTCCCTCGGTCAGCCGGCCGACGTCGACGGTGGCCGGTCCGTAGCTGCCGTTCCAGCCCGTCTGGGCGTACGAGGTCTTGCCGCCGTCGTCGTCGTCCCAGTACTGGAACGTGGTCATGAGCTGGCGGTTGGTGGCCGAGTAGGTGTTGCTGGTCAGCGTGATGTTGCTGTTCGCCCCGACCCAGCCCGGGTTGTCCCACGGGTGGGCGCCTCCCGGCGTGAAGCAGTCCGCGTAGGAGGCCGTGTCGGCGAAGCCCGGGGTGGGACTGGTGCGCGGGTACCAGATGGTGGGCTTGATGTCGTACGTGATCTTGATGTGCGGAGTGTTGGAGAACCGCTGCCGGTAGTACATGTTGCCCTCGTCGTCCGGCGCGAGGCCGAACGTGAAGTTGGACCACTTGTCCCGGGCAGCGGCTTCCATCTGGGACTTGACGTCGAAGGAGATCTCGCCGGATCCCTTCATCCAGACGATGCCGATCTTGGAGCACCCCTGCATGGTGGAGCCGGTGCCGCAGGGCTGCCGGCTCCAGCTGGTGGGGTTCGAGATCCCGCCGGTCCAGTACAGGCCCATGGGGGTGGCGGTGCTGGGGCTGGAGGAGGAGACGACGGTCGCGTACAGCCGGGCGTCGAGGACCACCGCGCCGTGGATGACGGAGTTGATTCCGACCTGGAAGTAGGCGCGCTCCTTGCCCTTGCGCGTGCAGGACGAGTAGCCGCAGTAGCCGGCGGCGGGCTTGTCCTGGCCGTCGGCGGTGCCGTTGTACTCGTTGGTGTCGGGGTACGCCTCCTGGACCTGGGACCAGGCCTGGGTGCCGTTGTCGACGTCCGGGTTCCAGCCCGGGTCGATGTACCAGGGGCCGGTGCCCTTCCCGAGGACGGCGTTGTCCGGCACGAGCTGGATGGTCTTCGAGTCGGTCGTGGTGCCGATGGCGGCGACGGCCGCGGCCTGGCCGGGGCCGTCCGCGCTGGAGACCGGCGGCTGTTCGGCGGCGGGCGCGGCGGCCGCTGCGGCGGCAGGGGCGTCGGTGGCGTCGGTCGGGGGTGCGTCGGCGCCGGGGGCCGCCGTGAGGCTGCGCGCCGTACCGGACTTCGCGGCGGGGGCCTGCTCGGTCTGCGGGGCGGTCACAGGGGTGGTCGCCGGGGTCGTCGCGGAGTCCCACATGAGGGGCGTGGGGGCCGTGAAGCGGGCCTTGCCCTGGGCGTCGGCGGCCGTCAGGTTGCCGGCCTTGTCCGCGGTGACGGTCAGTCCGTCGGCGTCGACGGCGAGCTGGAGCTTCTTGACGGCGGGGTCGGCCGCGGCCCGTGCGGTGCGGACGATGAGGACCTGGCGCCAGCCGCCGACGGGGGTGGCGGTCAGCTGGAGGTCGACGTCGGGCAGGACGGCCTTGTAGAGCGCGCTGTCGCCGTTGAGCTGCGGCTTGGGCAGCGGGAAGGGGGCCTTGAGGGCCAGCTTCTTGCCGTCGGCGGTGGTCATCGTGGCCATCGGGCCGGTGCCGCCGCCGGAGAAGCTCAGCTTCGAGGCGGAAGCGGTGGGCGTGACGGTGCCGTCCGGGTTGGTACGGAGGGTCGCGTCGAGGCCGCGCCACTTGCCGTCCGCTCCCTTGACCCGCTGGGGCACGGGGGCGGTGTCGGTGGTGAAGGTGCCGTCCGGGTTGGCGACGGTCAGCGCGTTGCCGGTGGTCAGCCGGTCGACGGCGACGGGCTTCCCGGTCTTCTTCGCCTGGGCCTTGGCGTCCTCGACGGCCTTGGCCGCGGCGCTCTGGGCACCGGGCTTGCCCGTGGGGGCGGGCCAGTCGGTGTTCGCCGGGCCGTGGCCGCGGGCGGCCGCGTCGTCCGCGAGGGCCGGCTGCCCGGTGAGCAGGCCGGCCCCGAGGGCGAGTGCGACGGCACCGGCGACGGGGAGTGCCGAGACACGGGAGGCCCGCCGTCGGCGGGGGCCGGAGCCCGGCCCCGGTATCCAGGATGGAAGTAGTGACGGCCTCACGGTGGCGGGTCCTCGCTGTGGCTGTGGCTGTGGCTGTGGCTGCGGCTGTGGTTTGGGAACTGAGATGGCGTGAGCCAGGCGCAGATTCGCTTCACTTGCGCAATGTGTCAACAAGCCGTGGATACGTGATGCCCCGTTTGCCGGGGGAAGGGGCGGCATGTCCAGTGGGTGATGTTGGTCATGTAAGGATCTTTTAAGAAAACCCTGTACGTGGCGCGAACACGATCCCTACAGTGCGTTCGATTCGGGCTCAGACCGTCCGTTCGTCATGCCTTTTTTGCACTTGTGGGGGATTTCGTTGTTTCGTCGGGCTGGTTACTTCGAGCGCTCGCGCGCGGGACGGTCGCGCGTAGCGGTCGCCTCCGTGCTCGCGGTGCTCCTGTCGGGCCTGGGGCTTCCCCTGGCCGAGGCGGCTGACAAGCCGCCAAAGGTGTGGGTTCCACCGAACACACCCCTGTCCAACACCAAGCCGGTCAAGGGCTCCAGCGCGAAGCCGTCGGCAAAGCGGACCGAATCCGGCCGGAAATGGGCGCCGGATGCGAAGGGAAAGCTTCCGGCCGGCACAGCAACCGTTGACCTGCACATTTCAGCCACATCCCGAACGGGCGCCGGGCCGGAGTCGGTTCAGGCCGGAGCTTTGCCCGTATGGGTCGCACCCGGAAAGAGTGCGAAGCCTTCCGCGGCCGCCGGCCAGCCCCAGAACGCGGCCGGCACCCAGGGCGTCGGCGCCCTCACCGTCGAAGTGAAGGACGCGGACCGCACCAGGGCCGCCGGCGTCAACGGCGCCCTCGTCGCCCTCACGAACCCGGCCGGCAGCGCCCCGTCGGGCACGGTCAAGGTCGGCCTCGACGTCGCCGCCTGGGCCACCTCGGCCGGCGCCAACTGGGCGGACCGCGCCCGGGTGGTCCAGCTGCCGACCTGCGCCCTGACCACCCCCGGCGCCGCCGGCTGCACGACCCGTACCCCGGTCGCCTCGCACCGCGCCCCCTCCGGACTCCTCGTCGCCGAGGTCGAGGCCCCGAAGGCCACCGCGGCGGCGCCCGCGGGTTCCTCCCTCCTGAAGTCGGCGCCGCAGTCCGCGCCCGAGAGCGCCCCGCAGGTGCTCGCCGCCCAGGGCGTGGCCCTGGCCGTGGAAGCGGGCGCCTCGGGCGCGAGCGGTGACTTCTCCGCGACTCCGCTGCTCCCGTCGGCCTCCTGGCAGGCCGGTTCCAACGCCGCGAACTTCACCTACGGCTACACCGTCGAGGTCCCGTCCTCCATCGCGGGCGCGGGCCCGGACGTGGCCCTGGGCTACGACTCCTCCGCCATCGACGGCCGTACGGCCTCGACGAACAGCCAGGCCGGCATGTTCGGCGAGGGCTGGGAGTGGAGCCCCGGCTCGATCTCCCGCTCGTACAAGGGCTGCGCGGACGCCGGAATCGCGGAGTCGGGCGACGAGTGCTGGGGCGGCGACATCCTCTCCCTCTCGCTCGCGGGTCACGCGGGACAGATCGTCCGCGACGACGCCACGTGCCAGTACCACCTCCAGGGCGAGGACGGCACGAAGATCGAGCGGCTGACCGGCCAGCGGAACGCGGCCTGGAAGGGCGAGGGCTTCAAGGTCACCACGACCGACGGCACCCAGTACTACTTCGGCTCCAACCGCCTGCCCGGCGGCGACGGCACGGACCCGGAGGCCAAGTCGGTCTCCACCGTCCCCGTGTACTTCAACAGCGGCCAGGACAAGTGCCTGGGCGCCGACACCCCCGCCAACGGCACCTGGCAGCAGCTGGGCTGGCAGTGGAACCTCGACTACGTCGTGGACCCGCACCAGAACCTGGTCTCCTACCGCTACGAGCAGGAGAACAACTACTACGGGCGCGGCGGCGGCCAGAACAACGGCACCGGCACCAACACCAAGTACCAGCGCGCCTCCTACCCGACCTGGATCGGCTACGGCCAGCGCCTGCCCGACCAGATCGCCGCGAAGGGCGCCGCCAAGCCGGCCGCCCAGATCGTGCTCAAGAACGCCGAGCGCTGCGTCGTCATCGGCACGGTCACCTGCACGGACACGGCCCAGCGCACCAAGGCCAACGCCAAGTCCTGGCCCGACACTCCCGTCGACCAGGAGTGCCCGGCCACCGGCCAGTGCCTGAACCTCTCGCCGACCTACTTCACGACGAAGAAGTTCACCCAGCTCTACAGCGAGGTGTGGACCGGCACCGCCTGGCGCAGGGTCGACTCCTACGCCTTCAAGCACTCCTTCCAGGACCCGGGCGACGGCACCTCCCCGACCCTGTGGCTCGACTCGATCCAGCGCACCGGCTCCAACGGCAAGACGGCGCAGACGCTGCCCGAGGTCTCCTTCCAGCCGCTGCAGATCGCCAACCGCGTCGACGGCGTCGTCAAGCGCCCGGACGGCACCGAGGCCTCGGCCCCGTCCTACAACCGTCCGCGCATCCAGACCATCACCACCGAGACCGGTGGCCGCATCAACGTGGTCTACAAGGCCGCGGAGTGCTCGCGGGTCAGGGGCACCATGCCGTCCTCCGAGGACGGCAACACGATGGCCTGCATGCCGGTCAAGTGGTACCTGCCGGGGCAGTCCTACCCGGACCCGGTCAACGACTGGTTCAACAAGATCGTCGTCCAGTCCGTCACGCAGCAGGACATGGTCGCCGGCCAGGTCACCACGGTCACCGACTACGAGTACGGCGGCGGCGTCGCCTGGCACCGCAACGACTCCGAGGCGGCCGACCCCAAGACCCGTACGTGGGACCAGTTCCGCGGCTACGCGACCGTCACCACCCGCACCGGCAACGGCAACGCGGCGGACGGCCCGCGCAGCAAGTCGGTGGCCACCTTCCTGCGGGGCATGGACGGCGACGTCCTGGCCAACGGCAGCAAGCGCACCGTGAACGTCGCCGACGCGCAGGGCGGCAGCATCAAGGACGAGGACGTCCTGTCGGGCTTCGTCCGCCAGGTCGAGACCTACGACCGCGACGGCGGCACCGTCGTCGGCGACGAGGTGTCCACCCCGTGGCTCGGCGCGGTCACCGCTACGCGCGCGCAGTCGGGGGGCATGCCGGCCATCACTGCCCGTGCGATGAACACCGGAAAGGTGACCACGCGCGACAAGCTCGCCAGCGGCGCCTGGCGCACGAGTGAACGTACGTCGACATACGACAGCACGCTCCTCTCGCGACCGCTCCAGGTCGACGACGTCCGCGACGTCTCGAAGGCGAACGAACGCCTCTGCACCACGTTCGAGTACGCGACGGGTCCGGGCGGAACCCTGACCGAGCTGGCCTCCCGCACCCTGGTCCTGTCCACTGCGTGCGGCCAGACCCCGACCCCTGCGAACACGGTGGGCGACACCCGCTCGTACTTCGACGGCAAGCCGCTCGGCCAGACGCTCGCGACCGCCGACCAGACGGGCACGGAGGTCCTGGAGAAGTACGACGGCGCCGGCAAGCCGGTGTACCGCCTGAACTCCACCTCCACCTACGACGGCTACGGCCGCGTCACCAGCAACACCAACAAGGTTCGTAAGGATGCCGCCCACCCCGGCGGCGCGGTCACCTCGACCGAGTACAAGCCGGCCACCGGCGTACTGCCGTCCGAGGTCGTCCACACGAACCCGCTGGGCTGGAAGTCCTCGACCACCCTCGACATCGGCCGCGCCCTGCCGCTGATCACGAAGGACGAGAACAACCACGTCGGCGAGCGCGAGTACGACGCCCTCGGCCGGATCACCGCGATCTGGCAGCCGGGCCAGGAACGGGCCAACTCGTTCCTGCCGGTGCGCAAGTTCTCGTACGCGATGAACGGCACCAACGCGCCGTCGATGGCTCTGAGCCAGGCGCTCATGAAGGACGGCCAGACCTACACCTCCAGCTACACCCTCTACGACGGCCTGGGCCGCGTCCGCCAGACGCAGGCCACGCCGGGCTCGGGAGTGACGGGCCGTCTCATCACGGACGCGCTGTTCGACGCGCACGGCCGCCAGGTAAAGACAAGCGTGCCGTACTACAACGACGAGAATGACCCGTCCGCGGCTCTCTTCCTGCCGAACGGCGGCGTCAACCCGGACAGCAAGATCCCGGCCCAGCAGGTGTCGGTGTTCGACGGGCTGGACCGTGTGACCGACTCGGTCTTCCAGTCCTTCGGTATCGAGCAGTGGCGCTCGAAGACCGAGTACCCGGGCGCGGACGAGGTCCGTACGATCCCGCCGGCCGGTGGTTTCGCCACGGCGACCATCACCAACGGCCTGACCTCGGTCCTGCGCCAGTACAAGAGCAACACCCCCACGGGTGCCTACGACGAGACCACGTACGTCAGCAACACCCAGGGCAAGGAGGTGTCCCGCAAGGACTCCGCCAACAACGAGTGGACCTTCACCTACGACCTCCTGGGCCGCACGGTGAAGACGACGGACCCGGACTCGGGCATCGCGACCACCGTCTACGACGACAGCAAGAACCTGGTCACGGCCACCGACGCCCGCGGCAAGAGCGCCACGACCGTCACCGACATCCTCGGCCGCACCATCGCGATGTACGAGGGCACGGCGGTCGACGCGGCCAAGCAGGTGAGTGCTCTCACCTACGACGCCAAGGCCATCGGAAAGCCCGACACCACCACCCGCTTCGTGGGCGGGAGCACCGGAGCCGCGTACGTCTCCGAGATCACCGGCTACGACGGTGGCTACCGGCCGCTCGGCATGAAGACCACGATCCCGGCCGGGGAGGGGAAGCTCCAGGGGGTCTACGAGTCGACCAACACCTACAGCCCGTACGGCCAGCTGGAGTCGACCACCCTTCCGGCGATCCCCGCCGCGGGGCTGAAGGCCGAGACGCTCACCTTCAATGTCGACAACGCCGGCAACATGCTCGCGATGGATGGCCTGATCGGCTCAACCCTCAGCCCGTACGTCGTAGACGTGCGATACGACGCCTTCGGCCAGGCGATCCGTTCGACGGTCGGCAAGAGCGGCAAGCAGGTCGTCTCCACCCTCGACTACGACATGGGCACCGGTCGCCCGGTGCGCACGACGCTGGACAAGCAGACAGCCGCCACGGCGAGTGTCGACGTCGTCGACTACACCTACAACAAGGTCGGCAAGCTCACCTCCGTCGGGAACACGCAGGACGGGGCCACCCGTGACCTGCAGTGTTTCACGTACGACTACCTGGGCCGCATGGCGCAGGCGTGGACCGACACGGGCGCCACGAGCACTGCTCCGCAGCCGAGCGTCCGCGGCATTGGCGGCTGCGCCAACACTGACGGTCCGGCGGTCGACGGCACGGGCAAGCCAAGCGTGGGCGGTCCCGCTCCCTATTGGCAGCAGTACGAGTACGACAAGCTCGGCAACCGCACCAAGCTGGTGAAGAAGGACGTCACCGGCGTCGTGGCCAAGGACACCACGGTCACCCAGACCTTCGGCACCGGTCCCAACATCAAGTCGACGGACCCGAAGACCGGCGGGGGTACGGGCGGCCCGCACGCGCTGATGACCTCCACGGAGACCAGCAGCACGGGCACCAAGCTCTCCTCGTACACCTACGACGCCTCGGGTAACACGGCGTCCATCACCAGCACTCCGGGCACCAAGACCCTGACCTGGAACGACCAGGGCAAGCTCGACAAGATCACCGGTACCGGCGAGAGCGCCGGCACCAGCTACCTCTACGACGCTTCCGGCAACCAGCTCATCCGCAGGGACCCGGGCTCGACCATGCTGAGCCTCGGCAGTGACCAGATCACTCTGGAAACGGCATCGGGCAAGGTCACCAACGTCCGTAGCTACAGCGCCCCCGGCGGCTTGGCCGTCACCCGGACCACGACCGGTGGCACCTCGTCACTGGCCTACCAGGCATCGGACCGACACGGGACCAACGGTGTCCAGTTCAACGCCTCCGACCTCGCTCAGGTCCGTCGCCCGACCGACCCCTTCGGCAATGAGCGCGGCACCCAGCCGGCACCCGGTGCCTGGGCGGGCGACAAGGGCTTCGTCGGCGGCACGAAGGAGAAGGCCACAGGCTTCACCCTCCTCGGTGCCCGCGAGTACGACCCCACGACGGGCCGCTTCATCAGCCCTGACCCCGTCATCGACGCACGCAACCCGCAGCAGTGGAACGCCTACGGCTACGCCGGCAACGACCCGATCAACAAGGCCGACCCGAGCGGCCTGGCCTATCCGTGTGAGAACAACGAATGCGGAGGCAATCGCACCTGGATCTCCACGCCGACGATGCCCAAGCCGAAGCCCAGCGGCAACGGCGACCAAGGGAGCAACCGTGGCGGTTCGGGTAAGACCAAGACGGACCTCGACGACGCCAACGCCGAAGTGGCCAAGGCGAAGAAGCACCGTGAGGAGCTCGTCCACAGTGTCGTCGACCTCATCGGGGACCTGATCGGCTTCAACGACGCCCGGGACTGCTTCACCAAGGGCGATGTGATGGCATGCATCAACACCGCCCTGAACGCCGTGCCCTGGGGCAAGCTCTTCAAGGCCATCAAGGTCGGCATCAAGGCCGTCAAGATCTACAAGGAGATGAACAAGGCCTACGACACGATCCATGCGGCGGAAAGCCGAGCGGCCAAGGCGATGGAGGCCTTCTCGAAGGCCAAGAAGGCTGAGGACGAAGCAGCGGCCGCAGCGTCACAAGCAGCCAAATCAGCGGACGCGAAGGCGGCCAAGGAATCGGCCAGTGACTCCGCCGGTACTGAGGCCAAGGCCAGCAGAAGCGAAGCCGATTCGGGCAGTGGAGGATCGAGCTCGCGCGGTGACTCCGACGCGGGTGCCTCTTGCCCGATAAAGCGGAACAGCTTCCCCACGGGTACCCGTGTCCAGATGGCCGACGGTACGACCAAGGCCATTGAGGACGTCGAGGTAGGCGACCAGGTCCTGGCTACGGACCCCCAGACCGGCAAGACCGCACCCAAGACGGTCACGGCCACGATCACCACGCCTGACGACAAGGAATTCACCGACCTCACCCTCACCGACGACGCCAATCCCCGCGGCCCGCCGTCGCTCCTCACGTCCACCTCTCATCACCCGCACTGGAGCGAAACCCGCCGCCAGTGGATCGACGCCGGTGACTTCGCCCTCGGCGAGAAGCTCCGCCAGGCCGACGGCAGCACCCTCACCGTCCAGGCGACCCGCAACTACCCGTACGCCGTCACCACGCACAACCTCACGGTTGCCGACTTCCACACGTACTATGTTGCCGTTGCCGGGATGTCGGTCCTGGTTCACAACTGCGGAGCTGCGACCGAAGATGACGCAATTCGAGCTCATGATCGAGCGCAGGAACTGCAGTCGACCCGAGATGACTTCCCCGGAGCGCACTACAAGGGCACCACGGCAGTCATCGGTGTGTTCAACTCTGCGACCAAGAAGGTAGCAATCCGTATCGGTATCAGCGGGGGCGCCGACCAGCCGGCAGCATGGACGCTTCGAGAAGGAGAAGAGTTCATTCAGGCCGCAGGTCATGCCGAGGAGAGCATCATCAAGAACCTCGGGCCGGATGAACATATAATCTTCGGCGCGGCGACAACAAACTTCTGCTTCGAGCATTGCCTGCCCCTGATGGACGTCCGTGGCATGACCCTCAAGGGTGGGCATGGAACCATTAAGTATTCTCCGTTCAGGTATTTCTGGCTATCGGGTGATTAAGGAGGTGTCGTGGAGGGTTTTTCTGCTCTGTCGGACTCTGAGCTGATCATGCTCTGCGCCGCAACGGCCGAAAGGGCTGCGCCCTTCTGCCGAATCCTCGGTACAGAGGAGCAGCGGGCTTGGCTTGAAAGCGGGCTGGAGCTGGCATGGAGGATGGCTGCCGGAGAGGATGCGGCAGACGATTGCTCAGCCATGCTCGACTGGCTTGAGGTGGAGGACGACGAGGAGGAATTCGAGGATGCGGATCCCACTGCGCATCCCGGCTTCTACGCCGATCAGGCCGTCGGGCTGGTCGGGGAATCGCTGGCTTCATCGTTGATGCCATCCGGCGACCGTGTCGAAACTGCCCTCAAGACGGTGCGAACGCTCTTCTCGATGGTCGATTTCAAACTCTCGGGAGAGAAACCCGTGATTGTGCGGAGCGGTGAAGAGAGGCCTCCTCCCGGCCCGCTTGTCCAACGCGAATTGGATGCGGCAGGCGCAGCACTGGGTTTGCTTTCCCGGAGGTCGGGCGGCGCGGGGCAGCAGCCTGATGCCCTGTCGGCGCTCGTCGAACTACGCAACTCTGCACGCGAGTTCGCCGCCGCGGTGACCCCTTCCCTGGAAGAGTTCGCCGAGGCCAACGACTGGAAGTGACCAGCTGAACGTCGAGGCCCCGCCAGCGTGTCTGGCGGGGCCTCGTGCGTGAAAAGGCCGTCCTCCTCGCCCTTCCAGTGGGCGAGGAGGACGGCCTTCATCGTGCCGACCAGGGCGCGGGCCTTCGGGAGGTCGTCCGCGTCCAGTGCGCGCAGGGCGTCGCCCGCCGCGTTCGTCACCGCCTCGTGTTCGGCGATGAACTCCTTGATGAGGGGGATCTGGCGGCAGCCGCAGTAGTGGCACATCGCCCCAGGATCACCCCTCGTCAGGTGTTTACTCCGCTTCGCCTTCCAGGTTGCCCTCCGTGTCCAGGTAGACCTGGCGGAGGGATTCGAGGATCTGGGGGTCCGGCTTTTCCCACATGCCGCGGGATTCCGCCTCCAGGAGGCGTTCCGCGATGCCGTGCAGGGCCCACGGGTTGGCCTCCTCCAGGAAGGCGCGGTTCTCCGGGTCCAGGACGTAGGTTTCCGTGAGCTTGTCGTACATCCAGTCCGCGACCACGCCCGTCGTGGCGTCGTAGCCGAAGAGGTAGTCCACCGTTGCCGCCAGCTCGAAGGCGCCCTTGTAGCCGTGGCGGCGCATCGCCTCGATCCACTTGGGGTTGACCACGCGGGCCCGGAAGACGCGGGACGTCTCCTCCACCAGGGTGCGGGTCTTGACCGTCTCCGGGCGGGTGGAGTCGCCGATGTACGCCTCCGGGGCCGTGCCGCGCAGGGCGCGGACCGTGGCCACCATGCCGCCGTGGTACTGGAAGTAGTCGTCCGAGTCCGCGATGTCGTGCTCGCGGGTGTCCGTGTTCTTCGCCGCCACCGTGATGCGCTTGTAGGCGGATTCCATTTCGTCGCGGGCCGGGCGGCCTTCCAGGCCGCGGCCGTACGCGTAGCCGCCCCACACCGTGTAGACCTCCGCGAGGTCGGCGTCCGTACGCCAGTCGCGGGAGTCGATCAGCTGGAGGATGCCGGCCCCGTACGTACCCGGGCGCGAGCCGAAGATACGGGTGGTGGCGCGGCGTTCGTCGCCGTGGGCGGCCAGGTCCGCCTGGGCGTGGGCGCGGATGAAGTTGTCCGAGGCCGGCTCGTCCAGGGACGCCGCCAGCCGGACCGCGTCGTCGAGGAGGCCGATGACGTGCGGGAACGCGTCGCGGAAGAAGCCCGAGATGCGGAGGGTGACGTCGATGCGGGGGCGGCCCAGTTCGGCGAGGGGGATGGGCTCCAGGCCCGTGACCCGGCGCGAGGCCTCGTCCCAGACCGGGCGGATGCCCAGCAGGGACAGGGCTTCCGCCACGTCGTCGCCCGAGGTGCGCATCGCGCTCGTGCCCCACAGGGACAGGCCGACCGAGGCCGGCCACTCGCCGTTGTCCGTGCGGTAGCGGGTGAGGAGGGACTCGGCCAGGGCCTGGCCCGTCTCCCACGCCAGGCGGGACGGGACGGCCTTCGGGTCGACCGAGTAGAAGTTGCGGCCGGTCGGGAGGACGTTGACCAGGCCGCGGAGCGGCGAGCCCGAGGGGCCGGCCGGGATGAAGCGGCCGTCCAGGGCGGCCACGACGTGGGCGATCTCGTCCGTGGTGCCGGCCAGGCGCGGGACGACCTCGCGGGCGGCGAAGTCCAGCACCGCGGCGACGTCCGCCGAGTGTTCCGCCGCGACCGAAGCCACCGCCGACGGGTCCCAGCCCGCGTCCTCCATCGCCTGGACCAGGGCGCGCGCCTGCTCCTCCACGGCGTCCGCCGAGGTGCGGGTCGCCGCGGACTCGTCCAGACCGAGGGCTTCGCGCAGACCCGGAAGGGCCGTCGTACCGCCCCAGATCTGGCGGGCGCGCAGGATCGCGAGGACCAGGTTGACGCGGGCCGCACCCGTCGGGGCGCCGCCGAGCACGTGCAGGCCGTCGCGGATCTGGGCGTCCTTGACCTCGCACAGCCAGCCGTCGACGTGGAGCAGGAAGTCGTCGAAGCCGTCGTCGTCCGGGCGCTCCTCCAGACCCAGGTCGTGGTCGAGCTTCGCCGCCTGGATCAGGGTCCAGATCTGCGCGCGGATGGCCGGCAGCTTGGCCGGGTCCATCGCGGAGATCTGGGCGTACTCGTCCAGGTGCTGCTCCAGGCGCGCGATGTCGCCGTACGACTCCGCGCGGGCCATCGGCGGCACCAGGTGGTCGACGAGCGTGGCGTGCACGCGGCGCTTGGCCTGCGTGCCCTCGCCCGGGTCGTTGACCAGGAAGGGGTAGATCAGGGGGAGGTCGCCGAGCGCGGCGTCGGGCGCGCAGGACGCCGACAGGCCGGCGTTCTTGCCCGGGAGCCATTCGAGGTTGCCGTGCTTGCCCAGGTGGATCATCGCGTCGGCGCCGAAGCCGCCGTCCTCCGCGCGTGCCTGGATCCAGCGGTACGCGGCCAGGTAGTGGTGCGACGGAGGCAGGTCCGGGTCGTGGTAGATCGCGATCGGGTTCTCGCCGAAGCCGCGCGGCGGCTGGATGAGGATGAGGAGGTTCCCGCGGCGCAGGGCCGCCAGGACGATGTCCCCCTCCGGGTTCGCCGAGCGGTCCACGAACATGTTGCCGGGGGCCTCGCCCCAGTGCTCCTCGACGCTCTCGCGCAGCTCGGCGGGAAGCTCGGCGAACCAGCGCCGGTAGTCGGCGGCCGGGATGCGGACCGGGTTGCGGGCCAGCTGCTCCTCGGTCAGCCAGTCCTGGTCGTGGCCGCCGGCCTCGATCAGGGCGCGGATCAGCTCGTCGCCGTCGCCCGAGACCAGGCCGGGGATCTGGTCGGCGGGGCCGAAGTCGTAGCCGCCGGCGATGAGGGTGCGCAGCAGCTCCACGGCGCTGGCCGGGGTGTCGAGACCGACCGCGTTGCCGATGCGGGAGTGCTTGGTGGGGTACGCGGAGAGGACGAGGGCGACCTTCTTGTCGCGGCGCTCGATGTGGCTGAGGCGGGCGTGGCGTACGGCGATCCCCGCGACCCGCGCGGCCCGCTCGGGGTCGGCAACGTAAGCGGGCAGGCCGTCCTCGTCGAGCTCCTTGAAGGAGAACGGGACGGTGATCAGGCGGCCGTCGAACTCGGGCACGGCGACCTGGGTGGCGGCGTCGAGGGGGGACAGGCCCTCGTCGTTCTCCTCCCAGGTGCTGCGGGAACCGGTGAGGCACAGGGCCTGGAGGATCGGCACGCCGAGGGCGGCGAGGGCGCCCGCGTCCCAGGACTCGTCGTCCCCGCCCGCGGAGGCGGTGGCGGGGCGGGTGCCGCCGGCCGCGAGGACGGTCGTGACGATGGCGTCGACGCCCTCCAGCGCGGCCAGGAGCTCCGGCTCCGGGGTGCGGAGGGAGGAGACGTAGAGGGGGAGCGCCTGCGCGTCCTTGGCCTCGATGGCCTCGCACAGGGTGTGCACGAAGGCGGTGTTCCCGCTCATCTGGTGGGCGCGGTAGTAGAGCACGGCGACCTTGGGGCCGGTGGTGTGCTGCGCGGTGCGCTCCAGGGGGCCCCAGGTGGGGGCGCCGGCGGGGGGCTCGAAGCCGTGGCCGGTGAGCAGGACCGTGTCCGAGAGGAAGCGGGCCAGCTGGTCGAGGTTGGCGGGGCCGCCGTGGGCGAGGTAGCCGTGCGCTTCGGCGGCGATGCCGATGGGGACCGTGGAGGCCTCCATCAGCTGGGCGTCCGGGGCCTGTTCGCCGGTCAGGACCACGACCGGGCGGGTCTGGCCGGGGGCGAGGAGCAGGTCGAGGCCCTCCTGCCAGGCGCGGAGCCCGCCGAGGAGGCGTACGACGACCAGGTCGACTCCGTCGAGGAGGCCGGGGAGGTCGTCGAGGGGAAGGCGGGAGGGGTTCGCGAACCGGTACGGGACGGGGGCGTCCCCCGTGTTCGCTGCGCGAGCGCTGAGCAGATCGGTGTCGGACGTCGACAGCAGCAGGATCATGCGGCGGCAGGCCTTCCTCGGGGTTTCCGCGCCCCGGGCAGTGAGGACAGCGGGAGTTCCTGACTCACCCTTTGGCCGTTGGCTGCCGGGTTCACAGTGGCGGGACCGCGCCGGACTTCCACCGGGCTTCCTCCCATGTCGCCGTCCTCGGCGACGGCGGGCCGTGTGGTCCGCCGGAAGGTCATCTTAGGGGGCCCTTTCCCTGGCCGGGAGTGGGGGTGGTCTGGGGGCGGCGCCGTTGCCGGGGCTCTGCCGGTGCGTTCGCACTGGCGTGGACGGGCGGATTCGGCTGCGGCGCCGTCGCCGGGGCTCTGCCCCGGGCCCCGCGCCTCAAACGCCGGCGGGGCTGAAAAGACCTGGGGCTCCGCCCCAGACCCCGCGCCTCAAACGCCGGCGGGGCTGGATATGGCCGACGTAGGGCTGGATGTGGCCGGCTTGGTGCTGGATGTGGCCGGCGTGGTGCTGGAGGTGGCCCGCGTGGGGCTGGAGGTGGCCCGCGTGGGGCTGGAGGTGTGGGGCGGGCACGCCTTGGATGGGGCGGCCGGCGGGGGTGGATGTGGCTGGTCGGGAGGGGTGGGGTGGTGACGGACACAGGTCGGGGGAGGGGAATCGTGGGTATGCTCGCCGCCATGCCCCAGCCCCCTTCCGACGCAGTGCGGGACGAGCCCGTCATACGGGAGCGCGGCGACGCCTGCCCCGGCGCCCTGCGCCTGCACGCGGCCGACGACGGGTTCCTGGCGCGGGTCCGGATTCCCGGCGGGCTGCTCGACGCCGCGCAGGCCGCCGCGCTGGCGGAGGCCGCGGATTGGTTCGGGGACGGGTACCTGGAGCTGACCTCGCGCGGGAACGTGCAGCTGCGCGGGCTTTCCGACGGTTGCGGTGGCGAGTTGGCCGAACTGCTCGGCGCCGCCGGGCTGCTGCCCCGGCCGAGCCACGAGCGGATCCGGAACATCGTCGCCAGCCCGCTGGCCGATCCGGCCCCGGTGCGCGCCCTGGACCGGGCGCTGTGCGCCGAGCCGAAGGCCGCCGCGCTGTCCGGCCGGTTCCTGTTCGCCGTCGACGACGGGCGAGGGGACGTGGCCGCCCTCGACCCCGACGTGACCCTGCTCGCGCAGCCCGGCGGCCGGGTGCTCGTTCGGCTCGGTGCGGCGCCGGCCGCCGTCGAGGTGGCCGCCGCCGATGCCGCGGCCGCCGGCCTGGAGGCCGCCCTCCACTTCCTCGACGCCGCGGCCGCCGCCGGGACGCGGGCCTGGCGGATCGCCGAGCTGCCCCCCGAACACGCCCTGGACGTCGAGGAGTTCGCCGCACGGCTGGAGAGTGCCGGAATTCGTGCGCGGTATGTTCCCGACGCCCCCCGTCCGTACGCGGACCCGCCCGCGCCCGGCGTGCACGCGGGCGCGCTCTGCGTCCTGATCCCCCTCGGCCGGCTCGACACCGCGCAGTGGCGGCAGCTGCCCGGCGATCTGCGGATCACACCGTGGCGCAGCATCGTCGTCACCGACACCGCCGCCCGTCCCGCCGGGCTCGTCACCTCGCCCGACAGCCCCTGGGAGTCCGTCACCGCCTGCACCGGCCGGCCCGGCTGCGCCAAGTCCCTGGCCGACGTACGCGCCGACGCGCGGGCCGTCGCCGAGCGGACGCGGGGCCCCCTGCCCGTGCACTGGTCCGGCTGCGAACGCCGCTGCGGGCATCCGCGCGGCACGGCCTGGGTGGACCTGGTGGCCACGCCCGACGGGTACCGGCTCGGCGCGGACCCGGTGGCACGCCACGAACTGGCCGCGACCCTCGCCGCCGCGCGCAACCCACTCCATGTTCCTGGTTCCTGAAGACAAAGACCACAGTCCCGAAGACGCAGTGAAGAGATGAGCGAGTACACAGTGTTTGAGTACGAGAAGGACGGCGCAGCGATCTACCGCCAGTCCTTTGCCACGATCCGCGCCGAGGCGGACCTCTCCGGGCTGCCCGCCTCCGTCGCCCAGGTCGCGGTGCGCATGATTCACGCCTGCGGCATGACCGACCTGCCGAAGGACCTCGGCTACACCCCGGACGTCGTGCTGCGCGCCCGCGCCGCCCTCACCGCCGGTGCGCCGATCCTGTGCGACGTGCAGATGGTCGCCAGCGGCGTCACCCGCAAGCGGCTGCCCGCCGGCAACGACGTGATCTGCACCCTCTCCGACCCGGCGGTCCCCGAACTCGCCGCGAAGATGGGCACCACGCGCAGCGCCGCCGCCCTCGAAGTCTGGCGCGACCGGGGCCTGTTGGAGGGCTCGGTGATCGCCGTCGGCAACGCGCCGACCGCGCTCTTCCGGCTGCTGGAGATGATCGAGGAGGGCGCCCCGCGCCCGGCCGCCGTCATCGGCGTCCCCGTCGGCTTCATCGGCGCCGCCGAGTCCAAGGACGCCCTCGCCGAACACCCCTCGGGTCTCGACCACTTGATCGTGCGGGGCCGCCGCGGCGGCAGCGCCATCGCGGCCGCCGCCGTCAACGCGATCGCGAGCGAGGAAGAATGAGCGACATCGCCAAGGGGCGGCTGTACGGGGTCGGGCTCGGGCCCGGCGACCCCTCCCTGATGACCCTGCGCGCCGTCGAGGTGATAGGCGAAGCGGACGTCGTCGCCTACCACAGCGCCCGCCACGGCCGTTCCATCGCCCGCTCGATCGCCGCGAAGCACCTGCGCGCGGACCACGTCGAGGAGCCGCTGGTCTACCCGGTCACCACCGAGACCACGGACCACCCCGGCGGCTACCAGGGCGCGATGGAGGAGTTCTACGAGGCCGCCGCCGCGCGCCTCGCCGCCCACCTGGACGCGGGCCGGACCGTGGCCGTGCTCGCGGAGGGCGATCCGCTCTTCTACAGCTCGTACATGCACATGCACAAGCGGCTCGCCGACCGCTACGAGACCGAGGTCATCCCCGGTGTCACCTCCGTGAGCGCCGCCGCCGCCCGGCTCGGCACCCCGCTCGTGGAGGGCGAGGAAGTCCTGACCATCCTCCCCGGCACCCTGCCCGAGGAGGAGCTCACAGCCCGCCTCGCCGCCACCGACTCGGCGGTCGTGATGAAGCTCGGCCGGACCTTCCCGGCCGTGCGCGGGGCGATGGACAAGAGCGGCCGGCTGGCCGAGGCCCGCTACGTCGAGCGCGCCACGATGGAGGGGGAGCGGACCGGCCGGCTCGCCGACACCGACCCCGAATCCGTGCCCTACTTCGCCGTCGCGGTGGTGCCCAGCCGGATCGGCAACCCGGGCAGCGTCCCGTCCGGTCCCGGCGAGGTCGCGGTCGTCGGCACCGGTCCCGCCGGGCCGCTGTGGCTGACCCCCGAGACCCGGCGGGCGCTGGCCGACGCCGAGGTGCTGGTCGGGTACACGACGTACCTGGACCGGGTGCCCGTGAAGCCGGGCCAGATCCGGCACGGCTCCGACAACAAGGTGGAGTCGGAGCGCGCCGAGTTCGCCCTCGACCTGGCCCGCCGCGGACAGCGGGTGGCCGTGGTCTCCGGCGGCGACCCGGGGGTCTTCGCCATGGCCACCGCGGTCCTGGAGGTCGCCGGGCAGGCGGAGTACAAGGACGTTCCCGTACGGGTCCTGCCGGGGGTGACTGCGGCCAACGCGGCAGCCGCCGCGGCCGGCGCCCCGCTCGGCCACGACTACGCCACCATCTCCCTCTCGGACCGGCTCAAGCCGTGGGAGGTCATCGCGGAGCGGCTGCGCGCGGCCGCCTCGGCGGACCTGGTGCTCGCCCTGTACAACCCCGGTTCGCGCAGCCGCACATGGCAGGTGGCGCAGGCCCGGGAACTCCTGCTGGAACTGCGTTCGCCCGAGACCCCGGTGGTCGTGGCGCGCGACGTGGGCGGTCCGGAGCAGTCGGTGCGGATCCTCACGCTCGCCGAACTGGAGCCGTCCGAAGTGGACATGCGCACGCTCCTGCTGATCGGCTCCTCGCAGACCCGGGTCACCGAGCGCGCCGACGGCTCGCGGATCACGTGGACCCCGCGCCGCTACCCGTGACCGGCTGAGGCGTTGTCGGACGGAGGGCCCGGGGCGGTGAACCACCCCGGGCCCTCCGCCGTCCTACGGTGAATCCGCCTACGGTGAATCCGCCTACGCGGAATCCGCGACGCCGAGCCACCGCAGGGCCGCGGCCACCGAATCCGCCTCCGGTACGCCCTCCGGCACGGCGGGGCGGCGTACGACGAGGACCGGGATGCCCGCCTCGCGGGCGGCCGTGAGCTTGGGGGCGGTGGCCGAGCCGCCGCTGTCCTTGGTGACCAGCACGTCGATCCGGTGGCGGGCGAGCAGCTCGCGCTCGTCGGCCAGGGTGAACGGGCCGCGGGCGAGGAGCACTTCGAGGTGCGGCGGGGCCGGCGCGGCCGGCGAGTCCACCGAACGCACCAGGAACCAGGTGTCGGTCAGGGGCGCGAAGGTGTGCAGCCCCATCCGGCCGGTGGTCAGGAACGCCCGGCTGCCGAGCGAGGGCAGTACCGCGGCCGCCTCTTCGAGGGAGTCGACGAACCGCCAGTCGTCGCCGGCTCCCGGAGTCCAGCCGGGACGCCGCAGCGCCAGCAGCGGGACGCCCGTGAGCGCCTCCGCCTCGGAGGCGTGGAAACTCATCCGCTCCGCGAAGGGGTGGGTGGCGTCGACGACGCGCGTGACGTCATGGCCGACGATCCAGCCCGCGAGGCCCGCGATGCCGCCGAAGCCGCCGATCCTGGTGTCGCCCGGCGGGAGCACCGGCGAGGTGACCCGGCCCGCGAGCGACGTGGTCACCTGGACCGAGGGGTCGGGCGCCAGCGCCTCCGCGAGCTGCCTGGCCTCGGTCGTACCGCCCAGGATCAGTACGTGGTGGGCCGGTCGGAGGGCCGGCTCAGCAGACATGCCGGTCGCGTTCGGCGGAGTACAGGTGGCTGTCGCGGAACTGCTCGGCGCCCAGCGTGCGGCCCACCACGATGACCGCGGTGCGGACCAGGCCGTGCTCCTTCACCTGGGCCGCGATGTCGGCCAGCGTGCCGCGCAGGATCAGCTCGTCGGGGCGGCTGGCCATCGCCACCACCGCCACCGGGCACTCGGCCCCGTAGTGCGGCAGCAGTTCGTCGACGACGCGGTCCACGTAGCGGGTGGCCAGGTGCAGCACCAGCAGCGCGCCGCTGCGGCTCAGCGTGGCCAGGTCCTCGCCCGGCGGCATCGGGGTGGCCTGCTGGGCGATCCGGGTGAGGATGACCGTCTGGCCGACGGTGGGGACGGTCAGCTCCCGCTTCAGGGCGGCGGCCGCCGCCGCGAAGGCCGGGACGCCCGGGACGACCTCGTAGGGGATGCCGGCCGCGTCGAGCCGCCGCATCTGCTCCGCGACCGCGCTGAAGATCGACGGGTCGCCGGAGTGCAGCCGCGCCACGTCCTGGCCCGCCGCGTGGGCCCGTACGCACTCGGCGATGATCTCGTCCAGGTTCAGCTGCGAGGTGTCGACCAGCCGGGCGTCCGCCGGGCATTCGGCCAGCAGCTCGCGCGGGACGAGGCTGCCCGCGTACAGGCAGACGGGGGCGGCGGCCAGGGTCCGGGCACCGCGCACCGTGATCAGGTCGGCGGCGCCGGGGCCCGCACCGATGAAGTACACGGTCATGTCAGAGATCCCTCTCGTTCGTCGACTTCGTCACCGACCACTGGGTGACCGGCATCGCCTGGCGCCAGCCCGTGAAACCGCCGACCGGCACGGCGTGCGCGACCGAGAGCTTCACGAGTTCGCCGCCGTACCGCCGGTAGCGGTCGGTGAGGACCGCCTCCGACTCCAGGGTGACGGTGTTGACCACCAGCCGGCCGCCGGGGGCCAGCGCCGCCCATGCCGCGTCGAGCAGTCCCGGCGCGGTCAGCCCGCCGCCGATGAACACCGCGTCAGGGGCGGGCAGTCCCTCCAGGGCCTCCGGCGCCGCGCCGACGACCACGCGCAGGCCCGGCACACCGAGCGCCGCCGCGTTGCGGGTGATCCGCGCCGCCCGCTCCGGTACGCGCTCCACCGCCACCGCCCGGCACGAGGGGTGCGTCCGCATCCACTCGATGCCGATGGAGCCGGAGCCGCCGCCGATGTCCCACAGCAGCTCGCCGGGGGCCGGGGCCAGCGCGCACAGGGTCGCGGCACGGACCCGGCGCTTGGTGAGCTGCCCGTCGTGCTCGTACGCGGCGTCCGGCAGGCCGGGGGTCGCGCCGAGCCGGGGGGCGGGGTGGGCGGGGTCCCGGCGGCACTCCACGGCCACCACGTTCAGGGGATCGCCCGGCGGGTGGTCCCAGCCGTCGGCCACGCCCTCGTACGCGTCCTCGCGCTCGGAGCCGAGCTGCTCCAGCACCCGCATCCGGCTCGGGCCGAAGCCCCGCTCTCGAAGCAGAGCAGCGATCTCGTTCGGGGTCGCCGCTCCGGCACTGAGCACCAGCACCCGCCGCCCCTCGTACAGGGCGGCCGCGAGCCGGGCCACCGGGCGGCCCACCACCGTGACCACCTCGGTGTCCTCGACGGGCCAGCCCAGGCGGGCGCAGGCGTAGGAGACGGAGGAGGGGTGCGGGTGGACGCGCAGCGACCGCGGCCCCAGCTCCTCGGCGAGGGCCCGGCCGATCCCGTAGAACATCGGGTCCCCGCTCGCCAGCACCGCGATCCGGCGGCCCGCGTGCTCGGCCATCAGCTTCGGCACGGCCGGCCGCAGCGGGCTCGGCCACGCCACCCGCTCACCGGGACAGTCGGCGGGCGGCAGCAGGTGGAGCTGGCGCGGCCCGCCGATCAGCACCTCGGCGGCGGACAGCGCGGACCGCGCGGCGGCGGTGAGCCCGGCCCAGCCGTCGGCGCCGAGGCCGACGACCGTCACGGGTATGGGGGGCGGTGCGGAACTCACTGCGCGGTACCTCGGAACAGGAAGGGGACAGCGGAACAAGGGTGCGGACCCGCAGCCTACTGGCCTGCGCCTTCGGTCACCGCTGCCGACCCCCGCCCACGCGGCCGGGGCCATGGGTCTACGCTCGGTAACCCACCGTGTCGCCAGGGAGCTGCCATGCCGGGCTGGAACGCCACGAACATCCCCGACCAGAGGGGCCGGACCGCCGTCGTGACGGGGGCCAACAGCGGGATCGGCTACGTGGCCGCCCGCGAGCTCGCCCGGCGCGGCGCCTCCGTGGTGCTGGCCTGCCGCAGCGCCGCGCGCGGCCGGGCCGCCGTGACCCGGCTGCGCGGCGAAGTGCCGGGAGCCGAGGTGGAGTTCGCCGAGCTCGACCTCGCGGAGCTGGGATCCGTACGGGAGTTCGCGAAGGCGTTCGGAGAGCGGCACGCCGCCCTGGACCTGCTGATCAACAACGCGGGCGTGATGGCCCTCCCGTTCGGGCGGACGGCCGACGGCTTCGAGACGCAGCTCGGGGTCAACCACCTCGGGCACTTCGCGCTGACCGGACTGCTGCTGCCGCGGCTGCGGGCCGCCGCTCCCGGGGCCCGGATCGTCAACGTCTCCAGCGGCTTCCACGTGCTGGGGAACATCGACCACGACGACCTGGGCTACGAGCGCGGCTACCGGCGCTGGGTCGCCTACGGCCGCTCCAAGACGGCCAACCTGCTCTTCACGCACGAGCTGTCCCGCCGCTTCACCGCCGCCGGATCCACCCTCCTCGCGGCCGCCGCCCACCCCGGCTACGCCTCCACCAACCTGCACGCCGGCGCGACGCAGGACGGCGGCACGCTCTACGCGCGCGGGGTGGCGCTCGCCAACGACGTCATCGCGCAGCCCGCCGCCGGGGGCGCGCTGCCCACGCTGTACGCGGCCACGGCGCCCGGGGTCCGGCAGGACGCGTTCATAGGCCCGCGGTTCGGCTGGCGCGGCGCGCCCGCCCGCTCCTGGCGGGCGAAGTGGACCCTGGACGACAAGTCCGGCGAACAGCTCTGGGCCGCCTCCGAGAAGCTCACGGGAGTCTCGTACGCATCCCTGCCGCGCTGATCCGCCCGGGGCCGGCCATGCCGCCGCGCGCGGGCGCCCCGCGCGTGAGTCCGTCCGCCCCCGGCACGCCTCAAGGCGCCCCGGGAGCGGGCGTGACCTGCGGCCCCCGCCCCCGGACACTCGGCGGCATGGACGACGACGGTAAGGACAACCACCCAGAAGCCCGACCGGACACGCTCGGCACGGCCCCCGGCGAACCCGACCCCCGGGACCACGCGGTGGTCCTCGGAGCGGGCGTCGCCGGGCTGCTGGCGGCCCGGGTGCTCGCGGACCGCTTCGCGTGCGTGACCCTGGTCGAGCGGGACGAACTGACAGGGGACGGGCCGGAGTTCCGGCCCGGTGTGCCGCAGTCCCGGCACGCGCACGTGCTGTGGGCGCGCGGCGTGCAGCTGATCGAAGAGCTGCTGCCCGGGATCACCGACAGGCTGATCGCGGACGGGGCCGCCCTGCTGGACACGCCGGGGGACTTCCTCTGGCTGAGCCCGGCCGACTGGTTCCATTCGGTGCCCGGCGCCAAACTCCTCGTGGGCGGCAGGGAGTTGATCGACTGGACGGTGCGTCGGGAGGTCCTGAAGCACGAGCGGATCCGGCTGCGGGCCGGCAGTGCGGCCACCGGGCTCGTCGGCACGGCGGACGGCCGCGCGGTGACCGGCGTGGAGCTCCAGGCCGGTGACCGGCTGGCCGCCCGGTTCGTGGTCGACGCGACCGGCCGCACCTCGAAGGCCTCGGCCTGGCTCGCGGCCCTCGGCCACTCCGCCCCCGAAATCAGCCGCTACGACTCCCATCTCGGCTACTCCAGCCGCTACTTCGAGATTCCGCAGGACCCCGGTCGGCGCTGGCAGGGGATGTACGTCCAGGGCCGCCCGGAGAGCCCGCGCGGGGCCGTGGTCCTTCCGCAGGACGGCGACCGGTGGCTGGTGACCCTCATCGGCAACGGCGAGCACTCCCCGCCCACCAAGGAGGAGGAGTTCCTCGGCTTCGCCCGCAGCCTGCGCAGCCCCGCGCTCTACGACGCCATCCGCACGGCGAAGCCGCTCTCGTCCCCCATCGGCTTCCGGGCCACCGCGAATGAATGGCGCCACTACGAGCGCCTGGACCGCCCGCCCGCCGGCTTCGTCGTGCTCGGCGACGCGGCCTGCCGGTTCAACCCGGTGTACGGGCACGGCATGACGGTGGCCGCCCTGGCCGCGGACGCCCTGCGCAAGGAGATCCGTATGCTGCCGGTCGCCGACGTGCCCGCCGCGGCGCCGCGGATCCAGCGCAGGACGGTGGCGGCGGCCGAGGTGGCCTGGCAGATCGCCACCAGCGAGGACATGCGCTACCCGGAGACGGAGGGACCGCCGCCGGACCGGGCCACCCGCGTCCTGCAGCGCTACATGTCACGGGTGATGGTGGGGGCCAATACCGACCCCGCCCTCTCCGACCGGTTCTTCGGGGTGCTGTCGCTGTCCGCCTCGCCGAACACCCTGCTCGGCCCGGCCACGATGCTCCGCGTCCTGTCCAAGTGGCGCACCCCGACCGCCCCGGCGACCACCGCCTACCCGCCCCACCACGGTCCGCCGGGCTCTGCCTGATCGCGCCGTGCGGCCGCCCGGAAGCAGGCGGCCGCACCGGCCGGCCGGCCCCGCTCAGCGCTCGTCGTACTCGGGGCGCAGGGAGCGCCAGATGAGGTCGGGCAGGTGGCGGGCGGCCTCGTTGAGGTCGATCTCGTAGGTGCTGGACAGCCAGCGGCGCGCGGCCTCGGTGAGCGGGCCCATGACCATGACCTCGATCACGGGGGCCGGGAGCGGGGCGATCTCGCCGCGCTCGACGCGCACCCGCAGCCAGTCCATGATGGCCGCGAACTTGGCCGCCTTGGCCGCGCCGATCTCCTCGGCGTGGGCCACCAGGTAGCCGGAGTAGGCCGAGGCGTGCAGGAACAGTGCGACGTCACGGTGCTCCTGGGTGAAGCGGAGGTAGGACGTCACCCACGAACGGAGGCCGGTGCGCGCCGTGCGGCACCGGTTCAGCGCGGCGACCATGTCGTCGCACAGCATGTCCATGCACCGGATGTACAGGGCGGCGGCCAGGCCGTCGAAGCTGCCGAAGTGGTGGTAGAGGCTGCCGAGGCTCACCCCGCTGGTCGAGACGACCGCGTTCACGGTGAACCCCTGCTGGCCGGACTCGGCGAACACCCGCAGGGCGGCGGTGAGGAGGAGGTCGACGGTGGCTTCGCCGCGCTGCTGCTTGGGAGACATGGTCCAGTCCCGTCGGTGTCCGCTGGTGTGTGGCGGAGAGCCTAGCAATACCCGGAACTAGAGGGTCCTTCTAGAAAAGCACTCCAGGACACGAGCTAGGCGCGGTTCGGGGGCTTGGTGGCCCGCTCGTACAGGGCGCGGACGCCGTCGTCGAAGTAGCTGCTGTACGAGGTCTCTTCGTCGCCGCCGCCGTCGCGACCGCCGATCACGCCGATCAGCGTATGGCCGTCGGTCAGCACCGGGCCGCCGCTGGTGCCGTTGGGGACGTCCGCGCAGTCGATCCGCAGCTGCGTCGGCCCCGCCGCACGGGCGGCGTTCCGGCAGTCCAGCGGCTGCTCGGAATCGTTCGGATAGCCCACGACCCGGGCGGGCGCGGGCAGTTCCGGCCGGAAGGAGATCGTCTCGGAACCGGTGACGTCCTCCAGCCGCTGGCCTGGATAGCCGGGGCGGCGCAGCCGGATGAAGGCGATGTCGCGGTCGGGGTCCTGCTCCTCGGTCCAGCGGGGGTCCACGTCGATCCGGGTGGGCACCCACACGCCGTACGGGGCCACGCCGTCGCGGTAGCCGGGGGCGAAGGCGAGATTGGTGCGGAAGCCCGCCCCGTACACGCAGTGGGCGGCGGTGACGATCAGGTCGCCGCCGGGGGAGTGGACCACGACGGCCGAGCAGTGGTGGTCGGGGTCGCCGTCGGAGCCGGGGGAGAAGAGCGCGCCGATCGCGGGCTCGGCGGGCGCGGGCCGGGCCTCCAGGGGGTCGGAGGGCTGCCAGCCGGCCGACTTCCAGTTCACGGCGCCGCCGGCGAAGGCCTTGCCGTCCACCGGCGGGTTCGGGTCCTCCTGGACGATCCCGTCCAGGACGGCGGCCGCCGTCCGGTCGGCCCGCTCGGGGTCCTGCTGGTAGGTGCCCAGCGCGCGGTCCCCGTCCGCGCGGTGGGCGGCCACGCCCCACAGCTCCCAGACGTACACGCCGCCGGCGACGAGCAGCGCGCAGAGGCCGAAGAACACGGAGGCCCGTACGGCCCGCCCGCGCACCTTGCTGAACATGTGGTCCTACTCCCGCCCCCGCAGACACCTCCGACTCCTCGTTCGATGGGGGAGCGAGGGCCCGGGTTCCGTCCCGCCCACGTGTCCGTTGTCACAGCGGCCCCCCGGTCGTCGCCGCGCCATGTCCCGGCCTTCCGCCCGTCATTCAACTCCCATACTCTCCGGGCGACTTGAACTCCCACCGAGTCGACAGGAGTCGAGATCATGAGATTGCGCAACCGGATGGCGGGCGCCGTCACCGCCGCACTGGCGGCCGCCGCCCTCGCGCTGGGCACGGCCCCGGCCGGCGCCGCGGGCCCCTCGGACGACCTCCCGTACGCCGGATCGACGGGCGTCGGCGTGCACAACGCCTACGAGAAGGCCAAGTACCCCTACTTCGCGGACGCGCTGGACTCGGGCGCCGCCATGCTCGAACTCGACGTCTGGACCAACTTCTTCGGCAGCTCGTGGCGGGTCTCCCACGACAACCCCTTCGGCAACGACAACAACTGCGAGAACGCCACCGGCCCGGCCCAGCTGCGCACCAAGTCCCGCAACCAGAACCTCGCCGGCTGCCTCTCCGACATCCGCAGCTGGCACGACGCCCACCCCGGCCACCGGCCGGTCGTCCTCAAGCTGGAGCTCAAGGACGGCTTCGCCGCCAACCTCGGCCGCGGCCCGGCCGAACTCGACGCACTGCTCACCGGGAAGCTCGGGGACGCCGTCTACCGCCCCGGACAGCTGGCCGCCGGCCACCCCGACCTCGACGCCGCCGCTCGCGCCGGGGCCTGGCCCAGCCGCGCCGCGCTCGCCGGGAAGTTCATCGTGGAGCTGATCCCCGGCACCGTGGAGGAGGGCAACGGCTCCGACACCCTGTGGACCGACCGCGAGTACGCCACCCACCTGCGCTCCCTCGCCGCCCAGGGCCGGCTCGGCCAGGCCGCCGCCTTCCCCGCCGTCCACCGGGCCGAGGCGGGCGACCCGCGCGTCACCCGCTACGCCGACGCCTCCCTGCGGCCCTGGTTCGTGATCTTCGACGGGGACGCGAGCGTGTACGCCTCGGGCTCCGTCGACACCGGCTGGTACGACCGCAACCACTACCTGGTGATCGCCACCGACGCCCACAACGTCGCCCCCGCCATCGACTCCACCCGCCCGACGGAGGCCCAGGCGCGCGACCGCCTCGCCCTCCTGGCCGGGCGCCACGCGTCGATCGTCTCCGCGGACTGGTACCCGCTGCCGCAGGTGTTGGGCGCGGTCGTACCACGGGGCTAGGCCGCCACCAGGGCCTGGGCCGGGCCGCGCCGCCGCTCCGGGGGCTCCGCCCCCGCGCCTCAATCGCCGGCGGGGCTGGGTTTGGCGCCCCCGGGCGGGGTCTGGCCGGCCGGGCTCGGCGCCGCTGCTGGGGCTCCGCCCCAGACCCCGCGCCTCAAACGCCGGCGAGGCTGGGATTCCCCTGGGCGGGGTCTGGCCGGCCGGGCTTGGCGCCGTTGCTGGGGCTCCGCCCCAGACCCCGCGCCTCAATCGCCGGCGGGGCTGGGTTTGTCCCCCCGGGCTGGGTTTATCCCCCCGGCGGGGTCGGCCAGGTGGGTTTGTTTCGCCGGGGCGGGGTCGGAGTGCCCGGGCCGTGCGCGGGGTCCCTCCGGGACGTCTCCTCGTCCTCGCGCACTATGCCTCGTCACTGGCGTGCTGCTTTGGTTGCGCGCTCGTCCTGCGGGGACGCCCCTGCGCGCCCCCGCTCCCCCCGCGGGTCCCAGGGCCCCGGCTCGGTGTGGGGGGAGTGGATTCGAAGCGCGCGTCGGGCGGGGGCGGAGTGGGGGTTGGGGTGGGGACACGCAGGAGGGTCCCCGCAGGACGA